>CATABD010000032.1 GCA_949494735.1 uncultured Oscillospiraceae bacterium | reverse complement strand
CGCGCGGTGCGCGGGCCGGGGCTGCCTAATTCATTTGTTCCAATTGAGCACATCCCGGTTTTTCACGAAATACTCCACGCCGGAGTACAGGGTGGTAACGGCAATCACAATGACGCACGTCCAGTCCAGCGCCCACCTGGGTATGGGCAGGACGGTGAGGTGCATCAGGCACAGGCACACCATGGTGGCAAAGGTCTTGACCTTGCCGGACATGCCCGCTGCGATGACCCGGCCGTTGTCCACCGCCACCAGCCGCAGGCCGGACACGGCGAACTCCCGGGCCATGACGATCACCAGCGCCCAGTCGGGGAAGCGGCCCATGGCGCAGAAGCAGGTCATGGCGGTGAGCACCAGCATCTTGTCCGCCAGCGGATCCATGAATTTGCCGAAGTCGGTCACCAGATTGTGCTTCCGGGCGATGTAGCCGTCCAAAAAATCGGTAAGGCTGGCCACCACGAACACCGCCAGGGCGGCGTAATTGTTGCCGGGAAAGTCCAGGTGCCACAGCACCAGGTACACGGGTATGAGGATAACGCGCAGCAGGGTCAGTTTGTTGGGTAAGTTCATGGTGTTCCTCCTTCATGTTCCGCCTGTTCTTCCATTGCCTCCCGGACGGCCAGCGCCCAGCTCTCCGGATATTTTCCCCGCAGATAGCGGGCAAAGGGATCCCCGGGCCGGGCCAGCAGCTTCTTTTCCCGGATGGTATCCGCCTCGGCCCGGACGATCCACCGCCGCCTCTTTTCGCCCATTTCCTCCCAGCGGACGATTTTCAGCGCCCCCAGCCGCTCCTGTTCCAGCAGGGCGGCCAGCACGTCCGGGATGGGCCGCTCCTCCGCCACCGGCACCTCCGCGCCCGTCACATACTCGTTTGGGATGGCGGTGGGCTCCATATCCCCCCGCCCCGCGCACAGGTAGAGGGAGGCGGAGCGGCCCCGGTACAGCTCCTCCAGGGCGTTGGGGAAGTACTCCTCGTAGTAGATCCTCCCGTCCCTGGCGTAGCCGTAAGTGTATTCAAAGTGCTTGATCCCATACAGCAGCGCCATGGGCAGGCTGGCCGTCAGGCACACCTGCCTGGGCTTGCCGAAGTACTGGGTCACGCTGGGCCTGAGCACCTTCAGCCCCGGCGTGGGCGAGCAGTGGTAGAGCGTCATCCCTCAACCTCCCCCGTCAGCTCCCCGTCGGCCGCGCCGGTGATGCGCACCCACACGAACGTCCCCGCCGGGACAAGCCCCGCCGCCGTGAACAGCACCCGCCCGTCAATGTCCACCGAGTCGGCGTAGGTGCGCCCCGCGTAGCAGCCCGCCTCCCCGTCAAAGCCCTCGCACAGCACCTCCATACACGTGCCCAGCCGCGCCTCGTTGTATTTGTCCATGATGCGGGACTGGAGGTCCACCACCAGCTCCACCCGGCGCTGGGCAGTCTCCGGGTCCACCTGGTTTTCCATGGCGGCGGCCAGGGTGCCCTCCTCCGGGGAGAACTGGAATACCCCTGCCCGCTGGAGCTTCTGCTCCCGCAGGAAGCCGCACAGCTCCTCAAACTCCGCCTCCCCCTCGCCGGGCAGGCCGCAGATGAGGGAGGTGCGGATCACCACGTCGGGCATGGTGGCCCGCAGCCTGTCAAACAGCGCCCCGATCTCCGCCTTGGTGCTCTTCCGGCGCATGGCCTTCAATATGCCGTCGTTGGCGTGCTGGATGGGAATGTCCAGGTAGTGGGCGATCTTCTTCTCCCGGGCGATCACCTCGATCAGCTCATCCGTCACCGCCTCCGGGTAGAGATAATGCAGCCTGATCCAGTGAAAGTCCAGTTTGCACAGTTCCGTCAGCAGCTTGGCCAGTGTCGTCCCGTCCTTCAAATCCAGCCCGTAGCGGGTGATGTCCTGGGCGATGACGATGAGCTCCTTCACCCCGCTGTCCGCCAGCCCCTCCGCCTCTTTCAAAAGGGCCTCCATGGAGCGGCTGCGGTAGCGCCCCCGTAGCTTGGGGATGACGCAGAAGGCGCAGCCGTTGGAGCAGCCCTCGGCAATTTTCAGATAGGCCGTCCAGGGCGGCGTGGTCACCCAGCGCTCCCCGTCCTCAAAGGTATGGTGGATGTCGCCAAAGAACTCCGGCCGCTCCCCCGCCATCACCCGTTCCACGGCGGACACGATATCGGTGTAGCTCCCGGTGCCCAGCAGGCCGTCCACCTCGGGCAGCTCGGCGCGGATGCCGTCCGGGTAGCGCTGGCTGAGGCAGCCCGCCACCAGCAGCTTTTTCAGCCGCCCCTGGTTTTTCAGCGCCGCCAGCTCCAAAATGCTGTCGATGGCCTCGCTCTTGGCCGACTCGATGAAGCCGCAGGTGTTGAGCACCGCCGCGTCCGCCCCGTTCGGGTCGCCGGTGACGGTGTGGCCCGCCGCCCGGCACAGGGCCATCATCTGCTCGGTGTTCACCAGGTTTTTGGCACAGCCCAGGGAAATAAAGGCTATCTTATATGGCATTGTGTCACCTGATTTCCATTTATATCATTTATAGGCTTGCGGCCTTCGCTTCATGATAGGTTGGCCAGTCAGGGCTGTACTGCCCATTCGCCTGATTTCCCCAGAGCGTCCAGCCTTCCCGCTCTCCCCTTGCAAACAGCTCCAGATACGGTCCCGGACTGCATGCCTCAATCAGCTTGACCGCCTCATCGGGCTTTCTGGAATGCTCCCTCTTCTGCGCCCTGATCAAATTTACCTGTGTCCGGGCTGGGGATAACGTTCTGAAAGGCGCTCCCTTTACCCCAAAAAGCAGCACCTCCGTCACATTTCGGAAATAAAATCCCACGCCCCGGCCATCGGGCCCCCCATCCTTCCTAACCTTTTCCCATATAATATTTGTTTTGTACTGGAATCCCCAATCCCTCATGACCTCCAGCCCCTCCGGCAGCAGGGCGTTAGGCACCCACAGGTATAAATGACAGCTCTCATCTGCGACTTCCTTGACGGGAATATGCTTAATCTCATCCAAGCACATTGTTGGATAGCGATTAAGCCGCTTGTGCTCCGGCGCCATTTTCCCTGTTCGGTTCTGGAATTGCCAAGGAGGATCGGCCAAAATGGTCGAGAACTTTTTCCCTCCACAAAATTGTACTAAACCATGTTTCATATGATATAAAGAATCCTTTTCTAACATGATTTTTCATCCTTCCAGTCGGAAACTGTTCCCGGCGCAATTCCAATCACCAACAGCGGGCATCCGCCGTGCCGGCGGGCGTGAATGCGGGGAATCAGCTTTCCCATCCAGGTGGTGCTGGCGCCATACTTGTTCTTTATTTCACTTCCCAGCGATGCAAACACCTGATTCAAGGATTCGCTTCGCGTTATAATCACGCCGCAGGTGATTCACCACGCTCATTGTAAAACTCATACTTTTGCGTAATACCGTTTGGAATTAACGCTTTCCATTGCTCCATTTTATCACCCTCACCATCCGTATTCCCAATGAGCTAGTCCCCCCACTCCGCCCGGATACGCTCCAGCGCCGCAGAAATCTCCTCCCACCCGTATCCCCGCCGGGCCAGATAGTCGGACACCTTTTTCAAATTCTCCCGGGTGGGCTCTTTTTCCCGGAGCTTCCGCCGGGCCAGCTCCAGCACCTGGTCCCCGTCCGTCTCCCGCTCCTCCAGGGCGTCCTCCCAAAGCTCCCGGGGCACCCCCCGGCGGTACAGCTCGTCCCGGAGCTTCCGGGGGCCGTACCCCTTGGCGGCATAGTGGCGGGCCACCATGCGGGCGTACTCTTCATCGTTGAGCAGGCCCAGTTCGGTGAGCCGGTCGGCCACCTCTTCGGCCCGCTCCCGCAGGGCTTCCCGCCGGGCCTCTAAAAGCGCCGGGTCGGGGCCGTCGTCCAGCTTGTCGTAGGGATACTTCCCCCGCTTGGACCGGGGCGGGGCGCACAGCCTGTCCAGCAGCTCCTTCCGGGACATGGGCCGCTGGGCCAGCAGCTCCACCGCCCGTTCCATCAGCCGGGACCGCTCCCCGGCGGCACACAGCGCCTCGCCCTCGGCCCCGGTCAGCTCTTTCCCCGCGTAAAGGCCCAGGGATACCACGTCCCCCTCGCCCACCCGGACGATAGAGGCGTCGTCCAGCCACACCAGCCACCGGCCCTGCCTGTGCCGGGAGGGCTCTAACTTCTCAATTTTCAACGCTTAACCTTCAAAGTCCTCGGCGTCCACATCCACCGCCCGGCCCGCCGCCTTGGCCGCCGCCTGGGACTGGCGGCTCATCAGCTTGTAGGCGTTGGCGCGCACGTCCGCCTCCACCTGGGCGGCAATTTCGGGGTTCTCGGCAAAGTATTTCTTCACCGCGTCCTTGCCCTGGCCCAGCCGGATGTCCCCCATGGAGAACCAGGAGCCGGACTTCTGCACAATGTCCAGCTTGACCGCCAGGTCCACCAGCTCGCCCATTTTAGAAATACCCTCGCCGTACATAATCTCGAACTCCGCCTCCCGGAAGGGGGGCGCGACTTTGTTTTTCACGATTTTGGCCCGGGTGCGGTTGCCGATGATCTCGGTGCCGTTCTTGATGGCCTCGATCCGGCGCACCTCCATGCGCACTGAGGCGTAGAACTTCAGCGCCCGGCCGCCGGTAGTCACCTCGGGGTTGCCGTACACCACGCCCACCTTTTCCCGCAGCTGGTTGATAAAGATGACAATGCAGTTGGTCTTGGAGATGGAACCCGCCAGCTTGCGCAGGGCCTGGCTCATCAGCCGGGCCAGCAGGCCCACATGGCTGTCGCCCATGTCGCCCTCGATCTCCGCCCGGGGGGTGAGGGCCGCCACCGAGTCCACCACCACCACGTCGATGGCGCCGGAGCGCACCAGGGCCTCGCAGATCTCCAGCCCCTGCTCGCCGGTGTCCGGCTGGGAGATGAGCATGGAGTCGATGTCCACCCCCAGGGCGCGGGCATAGGTGGGGTCCAGGGCGTGCTCCGCGTCGATGTAGGCCACCTCGCCCCCCCGCTTCTGGGCCTCGGCCACGATGTGCAGGGCCAGGGTGGTTTTGCCGGAGGACTCGGGGCCATAGATTTCAATGATACGCCCCTTGGGTACGCCGCCGATGCCCAGGGCGATGTCCAGCGACAGCGACCCGGTTGGGATGGCCTCAACCACGATATGGGTGTTCTCCCCCAGGCGCATGATGGAGCCCTTGCCATACTCCTTCTCAATCTGGGCGATGGCGGTGGACAGCGCCTTCTTCTTATCCGCCGCCGGCGCGGCGGGCTCAATCTGCTTTTTCTTCTCAGCCATGTGCGATCATCCTTTCCCGCCGGCATATTTCAGAACTGCCGGCCTCTTTCTGTCCCCTATATTACTCTTTTTGATGTCCCATAAAACGGACTTTAGCAACGGTTCACTCCGCGTCCTCGTCCAGCGCTTCCAGCAGAAAGCTGACGGGGCGGAACCCGTCGTTGCAGGAGATCATGGCGGTTTTTTTGTTTTTCATCCAGCCGCCGTAAAAATCCCCGCCGCCGTGGGCCAGCGCCATCACAAAGGCGGACATGCTGTCCCAGGCGCTGACGCAGAAGCCCTCCGGCCTCTCCCAGCCGTTGGCGATAAACGCTTGGCCCTCTTTCATATCGCAGGCGTGCTGGATAGGATTTTCATATTGTTCGATCAGATCTGGGTAAGACGCCGTTTTCATCACCGTGATCCTCACCTTTTTCAACCTGTCTCCCCCTCACTCCACATTATTGTACAGCTCAATGCCCAGAACTTTGACAATCGTACCCTCCTGATAGGACCGTTCCGCGTCCAGATCGTTCAGCCGGCGGACCCTGGACACCGTATACAAAAGCGCCCGGTACTCCACCGTCCCGCCGTCCTTCAGGTGATTCGGCATGGGGAACAGACAGGCCAGCAGCAGGATGCCTGTCACGATCAAAGCGAGCTTCTTTTTCACGGGGAATCCTCCTTCGCTTGTTCCGTGCTCCCCTGGTATCACGCTGCGGATTGTCCGCGCGGCCGGGTCGCTTTCGCTCCGATTCGGGCAAAACCCACCCCTGCCTTGCGGCGGCCGGGCTTTCCCCTCACTCCGCTCCAAGCTCCCCTGCGCGGCTATCCTCCGCGCTTCCCTCTACCACCCGCCAGTGCATCCCCGGGTCCATGGTAGTCTGGATATCCGTATACCCGTTCTCCGCCAATATGTACTCCACCGCCGGGGCCTGGTCATAGCCCACCTCAAAGGCCAGCTTGCCGCCGCCCTTCAGCGCCCGCTTCCACTTCCTGGCAATGGCGCGGTAGAACTTCAGCCCGTCCTCCCCGCCGTCCAGAGCCATGCGGGGCTCGTAATCCCGGACAGAGGGGTCCAGCCGCCCGATCTCCAGGGTGGGGATGTAGGGCGGATTACATAAAATCAGGTCGAAATCCCGCAGGATGCGGGGGGGCGGCTCCAGCGCGTCCGCCTGGACGGCGGTAGCCTGCTGGGAGAGGCCGCAGCGCAGAATATTCTGCCGGCACACCCGCAGGGCGTCCGACCACCACTCCGCCAGGAACACCCTGGTGTTGGGGCAGTTATCCGCCACGGCAAGGCCCACGCATCCGCTTCCCGCGCACAAATCCAGCACACGGGTGCCGTCGGGCAGATCGCGGACAAACAGGATGCCCCGTTCCACCAGCGTCTCGGTGTCCGGCCGGGGGATGAGCACATCCCGGCATACGTCCAGGGTCAGGCCGTAAAACTCCCACTCCCCGATGAGGTAGGCCACCGGCTCGCCCTTCAGACGGCGCTCCAACAGCCCCCGGAACCGTTTTCCCGCCCCGTCGGAGGCATACAGCGGCAGGTCCCGGATAAATTCCTCCCGGCTTTTGCCGGAGGCATAGCACAAAAGCTCGCGGGCCTCCAGCTGGGCCTGCTCCACCCCCGCGGCTTTCAGCGCCTTCCGTGCGTCCAGGTATAGGTCGTTATAGGTTGCGGGCATGGGCTCACCCCCTCTCTGTGCTTCGTTGTCACGCTGCGAAGCGGCCAGGGCGCTCGGTCGCTTTCCCTCCGCCTCGGTCTGGTCTGGGGCGGCTTTGCCGCCCTGCGCTCGGCCTCGCTTCGGTCCAAGCTCCCTTGCTGTCCACTTCTCCGCGCTTCTTTTTTACCAGGCATCCGATCCCTTTTCCTCCGGCAGCACCCGCTTGAGCGCCTCGATGCCCACCTCAATCATGGAATCGTCCGGCTCAAAGGTGGTGAAGTTCTGCATCCACATGCCAGGCGCCCGCAGGGCCCGGCAGACCGGCCCGTCGTGGCCGCCCACATAGCGGTTGAACTCGTAGGTCACCCCCACGATGACAGGCAGCATCAGCAGGTGCAGCGCCATGCGCAGAAACGTATTTTCAATCTCCAGCGGGGTGAAAATCACAATGGACAGGAAGATGGACACGGCGATGACCACAAACAAAAAGCTGGTGCCGCACCGGGGATGGTGCCGGGGCTGTTTGCGGACGTTCTCCACCGTCAGCTCCAGGCCGTTCTCATAACAGTAGATGGTCTTGTGCTCCGCGCCGTGGTACTCAAACACCCGGTGGATCTCCTTCATCCGGGAGCACAGGAACAGATATCCCATGAAAATGGCCACCTTGAGCACGCCCTCCATCACCGAACGCACCCACAGCGGCATGGTGGTCCACACCAGCCCGACCAGCCCCGTCAGGGCGGTGGGCAGCAGGATAAACAGCCCCACCGACATGGCGATGCCCAGCACAGCCGCCAGCGTAATGATGATGCTGACGGCTTTTTCTCCCTCGAAATGCTCGCTGATCCACTTGTCGAGGCCGGTGAGCTCCGCCTCTTCTTCCAGGGAGCCGTCGTCGGACAGCTCCGCCGAGCGCATCAGCGCCTTCATCCCGTGCACCATGGAGCCGCCAAAGACGAACAGCCCCCGGATAAAGGGCAGCCTGGCCGGCCCTTTCTTGGGCTTGACCATCTCTTCCTCAACCACCAGCTCGCCGTCCGCCTTGCGCACCACCATCGCCCGCTTGCCGGGCCCCTGCATGAGGATGCCCTCCAGCAGGGCCTGGCCCCCGCAGGTTGTTTTGAACGGGGTGCAGTTTCCTTCTTGTTTTGCCATATTAATCTCCTTTTCCCCGTGTTTTCCACAGTATACCAGAGGCTGCGGGAAAACGCAAGAGCTTTAAAACTTTTGTTCGATTTTTGTGCCGCTATGCGGTCTCCACTCCGATGGGCAGACGGATGGTAACCGCGCAGCCCCCTCCGGGGGCGTTGGCGATATCCAACGTTCCGTTGTGGCTGTTGATGATCTCATCGCACACCGCAAGGCCGATGCCAGAACCCCGGGCCTTGGACGAGCCCTTGTAGAACTTGTATTTGATGAAGGGCAGCTCCTCCGGGGGGACGCCGGGGCCGTGGTCCCGGATGCGGATGACCACCCGATCCTCCTCCCGGCCCACGGACACCTCCACCCTGCCCCCCGAACCACCGTGCTTGTCCGCGTTGTCCAGCAGGTTGCAGAACACCTGCCGCAGCCGCTCCGGGTCGCCGCTGATGATGGGCAGCTCCTCCGGGCACTCGGTATAATCCAGCTCCAGCTCCTTGCGGCGGAAGAACTCCCGGTAGGTGTAAACCGCGTCCTCCAGCTCCGCCACAATGTCGATGGGCTCCACCGACAGGTTGAACCGACCTGTCTCCATCCGGGAAAACTCCAGCAGCTCCTCCACCATGCGGGTGAGGCGCTGGGCCTCGGACACGATGATGCCCATGCCCTTCTTCACGTCGGCGGCGTCCCGCACCTCGCCGTTGTACAGCGTCTCCGCCCAGCCGCTGATGGCGGTGAGGGGGGTGCGCAGCTCGTGGGACACGGAGGAGATGAACTCCGACTGGGTGCGCTCCGCCTGGTCGATCTTCATGGACATGTCGTTGATGCTGTCCACCAGCTCGCCCATCTCATCGTCGGTTTTTTTCTCCATCTGCACGCCGTAGCTGCCTGCGGCGATGCGCTTGGCCGTCTCGGTCACCCGGATCACCGGGTCCAGCACCGAGCGGATGAAATAGGAGGCGATAAGCCCCATCACCAGCAGGATTACCAGCCCGATGGCGGAGGTGACCAGCAGCATGCGCACCATCTGGGCGTGCACCCGCCGCAGGGAAGTGGCCATGCGCACCACGCCCACCACCGCGTTGTTATAGATCACCGGGGCGGACGCGGAAATCACCTCGTCTTCCGTATCCGGGTCCTGGCCGATGTGGGTCCTCACCCGTTTCTCGCCGATGGCGGCGGCCACATCGGGGCTGTGGGCGGACGCGCCGGATATGTCCATCATGGAGGACATGAGCACCCGGCCCCCGGCGCTGAGGATCTGCACCTCAATTTCGTTTTTCTCCTCGAACTGGTTGATAAACTGCCGGGCGGTGGACAGGTAGGTGGTCTCGGTGTAGTTGCGGAACATCCCAGCGGCAGTCTGGGCCTTGCTCTCCAGCGTGGCCAGGATGGTGGAGGTGTAGTAGCTGTACATGGCCAGGGAAAAGGCGCTCACCGCCACGGCCACCACCACCAGGGTGACGGCCAGCGTATTGAACAGCCAGCGGCGGCGCAGCCGGCCCCGGCCCGGCCTTTTGGCGGGGGCTTCCGGCAGGGCGTCCTCCGCCGCCCGCTCCCGCTTGGGGCCTATGGGCAGCAGCCTGCGCCGCTTCTGGCGGTTTTCCTGTTCCATCCTCTCTCCCCTCCTCTGCCCGGCTTCCACCCTGCTTTACGTCTCCCACTCGTATCCATAGCCCCACACCGTGCTGATGTGGGCGGGGTTTTGGGGATCATCTTCCAGCTTGATGCGCAGGCGGCGGATGTTCACGTCCACAATCTTCAGCTCGCCCAGATACTCCTTGCCCCAGACGGCCTCCAGGATCTCCTCCCGGGACAGCGCCTTGCCCGCGTTCTCCATAAACAGCTTCACGATGGAGTACTCCACCTGGGTGAGCTTGACGCGCTTGCCGTTCTTCTCCAGCGTCCGGTTGCGGGTGTTGAGCAGGAACGGCGGCTGGCTCAGCTCGTCCGCGTCCCGCACGGGCGCGCCCCCCGTGCGGCGGAACAGCGCGTCCACCCGGGCGGTGAGCTCCGCCGGAGAGAAGGGCTTGGTCACATAGTCGTCCGCCCCGGTCATCAGGCCGCTGACCTTGTCCATCTCCTGGGTACGGGCGGTGAGCATGATGATGCCCATCTGGGGATTGCCTGCCCGGATGCGGCGGCACACCTCAAAGCCGTCCATCTCCCCGGGGAGCATGATGTCCAGCAGGGCCACCTGCACGTCCGGGTTTTTCTGGATCAGGGCCAGCGCCTCTTCCCCGGTGCCTGCCTCAATGGTATCATAACCCGCCCGCTTCAGGTTGATGACCACAAAGCTGCGGATGTTGGTCTCGTCCTCCAGGACTAACACTTTGCGCATATGGAACCTTCCCCGCTTTCATAATGAACATGCGCCCGCCCTCGCGCTTATCTGCTGTCACGCTGCGAAGCGGCCACGGCGCTTGGCCGCTTTCGCTCCGTCTTGGGCCAAACCCGCCCCCGCTCCGCAGCGGCTGGGCTTTGGCCCTCGCTCCGCTCCAAGCTCCCTCGCTGTCCGCTTCTCCGCGCTTATCTGTTTGACCACGCCGCCGTAATCAATTTAAACCGCTGGGCCAGCTCCGCCTCGTTCAGCCCGCAGTCCCACACCCTGGTATCCAGCGAAGCGCAGTAGATGGCGCTGCTGTCGCTGACCAGCACCGTGCGCCCGGGCAGCTTGGACCGGGCTGTCCGGTTGCTCCCGGTGAGATAGTAGATGGTGAGGAATTTTTTGGGCTCCTCCTCTTCCTGGTTGGGCCAGTAGTAGAAGGACACCGCCCGTTCCCCCCGGTTCCCGGGGCTGTCGTCCCGGACCACGGCGATATTGCCCGCGTTCCAGCCGTTGGGCAGCGTGAGATACCAGCCGTCGGTGAAGGCGTGGTAGGTCATGAGGCTGGTGGCCCCCGCCCCGGTGGAATCGAACTGCTGCCAATAGATCAGGTACTGGGGCGCGGCGCCCTCCTCCCCGATGGAAGCCAGCCGCTGGGGCCGGGGGACCTCCGGCACGCCGTCGCCGTTGATGTCCATGGTGGACGCCTCCGTCCCAGACCAGCAGGTGCTTGCGCTCACGCCGTGCTCCGGGTCCCGGGTCACGTTGACCAGCCCGCCCGGCTCCAGGGTGAGTACGTCGGTGAGCCACCCGGTTTCAATCTCCAGCGTGACATATACCCCCAGCCGCCCGTCGGACAGCCGCCCGGCCTCCGCGCGAACCACGTCCTTCAGCCCGTCGGACAGCGCCCCCGTGGACGAGAGTACCATCACCCCGTCCTGGTAGTCGTAATATTCCGCCACATTATATCCCTCGCCGGTGATGTCCCGCTGGAACACCAGCAGCTCCTGGCCCCCGTCCTCGTCCAGATCCACCGTCATATAGCCTTCGTTGTAGGTGGCGCTCATCAGCTCATTGGCGCTGTTGATGCCGAAGCTGTGCACGGACAGGCTGTGCACCCCCGTACTCAACTGCCAGCTGACAATAATCTCACGGCTGCCGTCGCCGGTCAGATCCTCATATGCCACCGAGTTGATGGAGGTGCCCGCCCCCGCCAGTATGGCGGACTGGCGGTAGCGCTGGTCGCTCCCCTGCCGGAACAGGCACACCCGCATGGGCTTTTCCTCTGCGGAGGCCACCACCCGGAGGAACACCGCCGCCGTCTCCTGCCTGCCGTCGCCGTCCATGTCCAGCAGCTGGATGGTGGAGGTATTACTGCCGTAATTGATGGTGGCGTACTCCGCCCCCAGCTCGCTCATGGTCGCATCAATGGTGGCCTGGAGTTCCTTATATTCCTGGGGCAGGGCGGGCAGGGCGTACAGCTTGTCCACCGGGTCAAATACGCACCCGCTCAGGCACAGCCCCAACGCGGCGGCCAATCCCGCCAGCAGAATCCGCTTCTTCACAGCTCCTCCCCCTTTCCTCATGTTCGCAGTCAGGGGGTATTATATCACAGATTTCCCGCCCTGCCTATGGATTTTTTGTAAATGCGAAAATTTTCTGGGCGTCCCTCTCCCTGCCCCTCGATATTTTTATCGGTTTCCCTTGACGGCGGCGGGATCTTTGTGCTAAAATAACCCTCGCCCAAAGTCAGATGCTGGTATAGCTCAGTCGGTAGAGCAGCTGATTCGTAATCAGCAGGTCGTGTGTTCGAGTCACATTACCAGCTCCACGAAGCCCCTGGAGCCGCAACGGTTCCAGGGGCTTTTGCTTTCTGCTGAAACCCGTTCCGGCGGATGAAAAAGCCGCCGGGACTTTCCCGGCGGCTTTCCCGCTCAAAACTGTCCGGACAGGAACATACCCAGCACGCACGCGATGGCTCCGGCTGTCAAGAACACCAGCCCCACCCCAAACCGTTTCTTCCTCTGCCCGATCAGGCCTTTCTGCCCCTCCGTCATGGAAAGGATTGGATATTTCCTCCTGCCGATGAGGTACAGGATCAACTCCGACTGGCCGTTGCCCGAGGCGGCGAACAGGCCCCACAGCTTGGGGTGCTTCAGCCCCCGGCACTCCGCGTCCACCTGCACCAGCCGGTAGAGCTGGTATACACAGAAAAAGCTGCCCACGACCACCGCCGCCGCCCCTGAAGCGGCAAATACAATATATAATCTGTCCATTTTTATCCCTCAAATCTTTTTCACGATCTGGTAGAGCAGGCAGGCAACGCTCACCACCGCCAGACAGAAGATACAGGCCACAGCGTATGCGCTGTCCGGCAAAAAGGCCGCCATGGCCATGCACAGCAAAAACACGGCGATGTTGGCCGCCGCTGCCAGGATCAATTTTCGGTTGCTCTTCACAATGTCCGTTGACTCCTCCAGGTGTTCCAGCATTTTGGCATCCCCCTTCAACAGCTCGTCTAAACTGATGGAATACAGGTCGGACAGCTTGACCACGCTGACAATGTCGGGGTACGTCTTTTCGTTCTCCCAATTGGAAATGGTCTGGCGGGACACAAACAACCGCTCCGCCGCCTGTTCCTGGGTCAGCCGCGCCCCCAGCCGCGCCTGCTTCAGCTTCTTCCCTATCTCCATGAATATGTCCTCCTTCCGGGGGTATTGTCTCAAGAAAGGCCCGGTTTGTCCATCAAAGGGCGTTGACAAACCGGCTTTCACCCCTGCCAAAAGGTTTTGACACGGGGTTCGACCCACTATAGCCCCTTTTCCGTCCGGTGTCAACCGGCCTGTTCCCCGCAAAAATCAACCTTTTTTCCATTTCCCCTTGACAAAGGGGCTTGCCCGCTATATAATATCGTCCGTGTTCAAAGACAGCGGGTGGCGGTAGCATGAATGCCGCGGTAAATCCCGCCGAGAATGCAGCCGATACGTGATGATTGCGCTGTTTTCGTGTGGACACGAAGGCAGCGCTTTTCTTAATTGAAAACGCCTGCCGCAACAAATTACCCGGAGGTGAATTCAAACAATGCCTAACGCAAAGGTTCTCAGTGAGAAGCAGGCCATCGTGGCCGCTCTGGTGGACGACCTGAAGGCCGCCAGCTCCGGCGTCCTGGTGGACTACAAGGGCATCACCGTGGCCGAGGACACCGCCCTGCGCCATGAGCTGCGTGAGAATGGCGTGGAGTACGCCGTGGTGAAGAACACCCTGCTGCGCCGCGCCCTGGACGATGTGGAGCTGGGCGAGCTGGACGGGGTGCTCAGCGGCACCACTTCTATGGCCATTTCCAAGGAAGACCCCATCGCCCCCATGCGCATCGTCAACAAGTATGCCAAGCAGATGGGTGACCGCTTCAACATCAAAGCCGGCTTTATGGACGGCAAGGTCCTCCCCCTGAACGATGTGTTCGCCCTGGCCGAGCTGCCCTCCAAGGATGCCCTGCTGGGCCAGGTCCTGGGCATGATGCTGGCCCCTATCACCAGTCTGGCCATCGTCATCAAGGCCATCGCCGAGAAGGACGGTCAGCCCGCCGCCGAAGCCCCCGCCGAGGAGGCTGCCCCCGCCGCCGAGTGAGCGGCTGTCCCCTGCGGGACACAACATATTAACTTTTGAAAATTAGGAGGAATATCATCATGGCTAGCGAGAAGATCACTGCTCTGATCGAAGAAGTCAAGGCCCTTACCGTTCTGGAGCTGAACGACCTGGTCAAGGCTCTGGAGGAGGAGTTCGGCGTTTCCGCCGCCGCCATGGCCGCTCCCGCCGCCGGCCCCGCCGCCGCCGCTGTGGAGGAAAAGACCGAGTTCGACGTGGTTCTGGCCGGCTTCGACGCCGCCGCCAAGATCAAGGTCATCAAGGTGGTCCGCGAGATCACCGGCCTGGGCCTGGCCGAGGCGAAGGCCGCCGTCGAGGGCACTCCCAAGACCCTGAAGGAGGCCGTGTCCAAGGACGAGGCCGAGGAGCTGAAGAAGAAGATCGAAGAGGCCGGCGGCAAGGTGGAGCTGAAGTAAGACGCACACCCGCTTTCCTGCAAACGAACCCGTCCCCGGGAGATTCCCGGGGACGAGTTTTTTGCGCCGTATCTAGAACTTATGTTTCACACAAAACGGTCAGGGGAGCTCCACAGAAAACGTCCGCTCGACGCCGTCCCGGCCAATCAGGGTGATACTCTGGATCTGCTCCACCTCCACCGGCTCCCGGAAATTCCAGATCAGCACTTTGCGGCTGCTCTGCGTACCGTAAGTTCCGAAGCTGCCCTGGCCGCCCTCCCAGGGCGCATCCGCCAGCGTACCGTCCGCCAGCCCGGCACTCATGTTCGAGCCGGCAAACTGGGGCCATACCTGGTCGTCTTTGAAAATAACGGACAGGCCCAGGCTGGATATCCGCACCTCCTCCGCCTGAAACGCGTCGGCCAGTTCCGCGCCCGCAATCAGGCTGGGTATGGGTTTGACCTCTACCGGGAATACCACGTCGTCGCTGTTTTCCCAGATTGTCTGATGGCCGGAGCTGGAACCGCCGCTCAAACTGAACGGCCTCACTTGGATGCCGGACAGGTTGTCCGCCACCGCCCGTCCCCAGCTGGTGACAGCCAGCAGGGCGGTTTTTGTCTCCGCGTCATATCCCAGGCAGGTGCCGCTCATGGTACCTCCCCTTATGCCCTCGCTGTCGCCCACATCCTTTGGGGGAATGTCCACCAGACCGAACACGGTTCCAGTCTCATACAGCGTCAGCTTGCTCAGCCGGTCGCCTTCCAACTCCCGGGCCTCCATGTAAGCCCGGACGGTGAAATCGTCCGCCAGGGCGGACACCACTCGGAATTCAATTCCATCAATTATATACGCCTCGCCCTCCTGTTCCTGGGCGTAGGGTGCGAATCCCCCCAGGGCCTCCGCCAGCAGCCCCCGCAGCCCCGGGGAAGCCGCGAACGCCGTGCACACCAGCGCGGCGCACACCGCCACGGCGATGAGCGCCCCCTTCACCGCGCCCAGCCCCGCCTTTTTTGCCCTGGGCGGCAGGCCGTCCAGCGCCTTTTGCAGACGCGCGTCAAATCCCTCCGGCACAATACAGTCCTCCTTATCCGCCATATTTTTCAGCAGCTCGTCAAACCGTTCCATATTCGCCCTCCTGTCCTTGCAGCATTTCCTTCAATTGCGCCCTGGCCCGGGACAGCCGTGACTTCACCGTCCCCTGGGGCGCCCCCAGCAGCCGCGCGATCTCATCCACCCTCAACCCCTCGTAGTAAAACAGAACCACCGCCGCCCGGCGCTCCGCGGGCAGGGCGCACACCGCCTCCCACAGCCCGTCGTGGCAGATAGTTTCCCGTGCGGCGGGCTCCTGGGGCAAATCGTCCAGGTAGACCACCCTGCCCTGCCTGCGCCGCTGGGCATAGGCGCAGTTCACCGCGATCTTCACCAGCCAGGGCCGGACGGCCTCCCTGTTTTTCAGCCCGTCCAGCGACTGCCACGCCTGCAAAACCGCCTGGGACACCGCGTCCTCCGCGTCGGCGTCGCTGTCCAGCACCGCCCGGGCGGCCCGGAACATCCGACGCCCGTGCTCGGTTACGGCGGCGGCAAATTCCTCCCGCGTCCACTCCATTGTCACACCATCTCCTTCCGGCTCGATTGTCTAGACATATCTAAGACGCACAGGATTACAAAAAGGTTCCCGCTTCGGCAAAAAATTTTGTAAAATTCGTTTTTGCAATTTTTCATCTTTGGACTTGCAAAATTTACTTTAGTGGTGTAAAATACTGCATTGTAATCAAGCCCCACCTTCAAGGAAGAAAGGATGCTGACAACGATGTCAATGAAAAACGCCTATCTGCTGTCCGTGCTGGACGATCTGAAAGCCAAAAGCGCCCACGAGCCCGAGTTTCTCCAGGCTGTGGAGGAGGTGCTGGAGTCCTTGGAGCCCGTTGTGGAGGCCGACCCCCGCTATGAGCAGCAAAATGTCATCGGCCGCATGGTGGAGCCGGAGCGCATTGTGATGTTCCGGGTGCCCTGGGTGGACGACAGCGGCAAGGTCCAGGTGAACCGGGGCTACCGGGTGCAGTTTAACTCCGCCATCGGCCCCTACAAGGGCGGCCTGCGCTTCCATCCCACCGTCAACCTGTCCGTCGTCAAGTTTTTGGGCTTTGAGCAGATTCTCAAAAACTCCCTCACCACCCTGCCCATGGGCGGCGGCAAGGGCGGCTCCGACTTCGACCCCAAGGGCAAGAGCGACGCCGAGGTCATGCGGTTCTGCCAGTCCTTTATGACCGAGCTCCAGCGCCACATCGGCCCGGACACCGACGTGCCCGCTGGCGATATCGGCGTGGGCGCCCGGGAGATCGGTTTCCTCTTCGGCCAGTACAAGAAGATCCGGGACGAGTTCACCGGCGTGCTCACCGGCAAGGGGCTGAGCTACGGCGGTTCCCTGGCCCGCACCGAGGCCACCGGCTTCGGCCTGTGCTATTTCGCCGACGCCCAGCTCCGGGACAACGGCCAATCCTTCCAGGGCAAAAAGGTTGTCATCTCCGGCTCAGGCAACGTGGCCATCTACGCCAACCAGAAATGCACCCAGCTGGGGGGCAAGGTCATCGCCATGTCCGACTCCAACGGCTACATTGTGGACGAAAAGGGCATCGACTATAAGGTGATCCAGGAGATCAAGGAGGTCAAGCGGGCCCGCATCAAGACCTATCTGGATTACGTCCCCTCCGCCAAGTATGTGGAGGGCTGCTCGGGCATCTGGACGGTGCCCTGCGACATCGCCATGCCCTGCGCCACCCAGAACGAGATCGGCGAGACTGCCGCCGATACCCTCATCGCCAACGGCTGCATCGGCGTGTTTGAGGGGGCCAACATGCCCTCCACCCCCGGCGCCATCGCCGCCTACCAGGCCGCAGGCATCCTGTTTGCCCCCGCCAAAGCGTCCAACGCCGGCGGCGTGGCCACCTCCGGCCTGGAGATGAGCCAGAACAGCGAACGGCTGAGCTGGACGTTTGAAGAGGTGGACGCCAAGCTCAAGGGCATCATGGAGGGCATCTACGCCGCCTGCGCCGCCGCCGCGGAGCGGTACGGCATGAAGGGCAATATCCAGGCGGGCGCCAACATCGCCGGGTTCCTGAAGGTGGCCGACGCCATGCTGTGGCAGGGCATCTGAGTGTGGAGCAGGCGGCTGCGCGGGAGCTTGGAGCGGAGCGAGGCCGAGCGGAGGAGCGCACAGCGCTCCGTAGACCAGGCCGAGTCGGAGCGAAAGCGACCAAGCGCCCAGCCGTCTGCGCAACATGACAACATTTAAGCGCGGAGCCGTTGCGAGCAGTGGGCCCGCGCCGAACCGCAACCATAAAATACCCCCGCCGGATCATTCCGGCGGGGGTATTCCTTATCTTTCCTCTTCCAACTCAAACTCAGGCCCAAACTCCAGGGCCGCCGACCCTCTGGCCCCCTGGAACTCCAGCTCCGGCACGGGGAGCTTGGTGGTGGTGCACCGGCCGTTCAGGGTGCCGCCGTCCTCCACCACCAGGGACGCGGTGGTCACGTCGCCGTCCAGGCTGCCGGTGGGCTCCAGGCGCAGGTGCTCCCGGGCCTGGACACTGCCCTCCACCCGGCCCGCCACCCGGACCACATCCGCCTTGATGGGGCCGCGGATCAGGCCGGATTCCGCCACAATCACCGCGCCGGTCAGGTCGAACTCGCCCTCCACGACGCCCTCCACCTGGATCACGCCCTCACCACGGAGCGTCCCCTTGAGGGTCACACCCTGGGCGATGACAGTGCTGCTGGCCCGGGGCAGCGCGGGTTTCTCCTCAAAGTGCTCCTCGGTGGCGGTGGGCGGCTCTATCCTCTCCTCCGCTTTCTGCATACCAAAAAAGCCCATATGAATCCTCACCTTTCCTTTGGGACGGCTGGGAACTGTCCGGCCATCCTCTAGTGGCTTTTATCCTACCATAAACGAGAGGAAATTTCAACCCTGAATGTCCCAGCGTTTTTTGTCAGATTCTTCCGCGCGGCCCGCCTTCACCGCTCCACCAGCCTCCGCCGGAACAGCCATACCGCCAGGCCCATCACCGCCGCCGCCCAGACGGACACCCATAGCAGATGGCCCGGCAGGGCCCCCCAGTCCCCCGCCAGGGCGGCCTTGGCCCCGTCCGCCCCGTGGGCAAAGGGGAGCAGGTAGGCAAAGGTCTTGAACCCGCCGCTCATGAGGGACAGGTCAAACCAGATACCCGCCAGCCAGGCGGTGACGTTGGTGAGGATAGCCCCGCACATCCCGCCCACCTGCTTGTCGTTGAACAGGGTGCCGCACAGCAGGCCCAGGGCGATGAACAGCAGGGCGGAGGGGACGAGGGACGCCACCACCGCCAGCAGGTTCCAGCTCAGGGGCAGTCCCAGGGCCACCGCGGCCGCCATGCAGATGGCGCTCTGCCCCACCGCCATGGGCAGCATAGGCAGCAGATAGCCCAGCAGGAAGTCCGCCGCCGTCATGGGGGAGGCCGTCAGCCGGGCCAGGAAGGCGGTAGAGCGGTCTTTGGCCAGAAGCAGGCCGGAAAACAGCGCCAGAAAGGTCAGCCCGAACAGGGCTATGCCCGGCGCCAGGGTGTCCAGCTCAAAAATGTGTACCGGGATATTGCGTTGAATCACATTCATCAACACCAGCAGGACCAGCGGGAAGCCCAGCCCGAAGAACAGGGTCAACGGGTCCCGGAATAATTCCTTTAAATTACGTTTCGCAAATGCGCCCACTCTCATGACGCGGCCTCCTCTCCCGCCAGGGCCACAAAGGCGTCCTCGAACTTCTCACAGCCCGCCAGCGCCTCCAGCTCCTCCACCGTCCCCACTGCACGGAGGCGGCCATGGTTCATAATCCCGATGCGGTCGGCCAGCGACTCCGCCTCCTCCAGATAGTGGGTGGTCAAAATCATAGCCGTATGTCCTTTGAGCCCCCGGATCACGCCCCACAGCTCCCGCCGGGCAAGCACGTCCAGCCCCAGGGTGGGCTCGTCCAGAAACAGCACCTCCGGCTGGGACACCAGGGCCATGGCGATGGACAACCGCCGCTGCCAGCCGCCGGACAGGGTCTTTGCCCGAGCCTTGGCCCACGCCCCCAGCCCCAGCTGCGCCGTCACCTCGTCCAAGCGCCCCGGCGGCCGGCCATAAATGCCCGCCATCAGCTCCAGGTTTTCCCGGACGGTGAGGTTGGGGGCGATGGCCGTCTCCTGGGGCGACACTGCCAGGAGCTCTTTGGCCCCGCGGCTGTCCCTGCGGACGCTGTGCCCCATGAGATTGGCGTCCCCCGCCGTAGGGACCGTCAGGCAGGAAAGCATTTTGATCGTGGTGGAACTTGCCCGCCCCGTTTACCCCCAGCAGGGCGAACAGCTCCCCCGCCGGCACAGTGAGCTCCAGCTCATCCACCACCCTGCGGCCCCCATACTCCTTCGTGAGGCCGAGAATTTCAATGGCGTTCATTTTTGCTCCCCCTTCTGTTCCTGCTGGGCCTTCCGGGCCTGCCGGATGGACTCGTCCATGAAATCCACCATTCCGTCGAAGCCCACGATGGCGATGCCCTTCTTTTTGTCCGCCATCAGCAGCAGGCTGTCCCCCGGTTCGATTTCGAACAGGTCGCGCACCTCCTTGGGTATGACGATCTGGCCCTTGTCCCCCACCCGGACGGTGGAGAGGAACTGGTCCTTTGGCAGCTTCATTTTCAACCAATACCTCCTACTAGTTATACTTTTCCCATTTAGTATAACTCTTCGCACTTCTTTTGTCAAGGGGGTTTCCGCCGGTTCTATCCTCCGCCTCCCCCGCATACCATGCAGGGAGGTGAAGCGTATGCGAAAGAAGAGGACAAGTAGGCCTCTGGCCCGGGGATTGCGGACGGGGGCCGCGGTTCTGGTGGGCTCGCTGGCGTTGTGGCTGGCGTGGCTCGTGGGCGACCCCGCCGCCGCCCTGGACAATCTCCGGGAGCTGGCGGGCAGCGCCCGGGTATCCCTTGCCCTGCTGTCGGCGGAGCTGGGGCTGGAGGAAAACCCGGAGGGCCTGTCCCGCTGGGACAGGCTGGTGCTGGCCCAGTCCTCCCTGCTGGGAGGCACGCTGCCCTCCCCACAGCCCGGCCCCTCCGCCCCATCCCCGGAGGAGAGCCGGGATCTGCTGGAGCTGGACCCCGCCGGAGAGGACGAGGAGCCCAGCGCCTCCCTGCCCGCTGTGGACGCCCCGGAGGGCATCATTCCCCGCACCATGGTGGCGGGGTCGTCCGCCAAATACGTCACATCGGGAAACGTATCCGTCTACAACCACACGGAATATACCGTAGACATACCCGCCCTGCTGGAAAACGCCCCCCACCTGTCCGCCGCCGGGGAGGGGCCCAAGGTCCTGATCTACCACTCCCACGCCACCGAGTCCTACTCCATGGAGGGCACCGACGTGTACGAGCCCAGCGGCGACCACCGCACCCTGGACACGGACAAGAACATGGTCCGGGTGGGGGAGGAGATGAAGGCGGTGTTTGAGGCGGCGGGCATCGGCGTGGTCCACGACACCACATTGTACGACTACCCCAGCTATAACGACGCCTACAACCGCTCGGTACAGGGGGTGGCGGAAAACTTGAAAAAATACCCCTCCATCGTGCTGGTGTTGGACGTCCACCGGGACGCCCTGGTGGCCAACGACGGCACCATTTATAAAGTGGTGGCGGGGACGGTGGACGACTGCGCCCAGGTGATGATGGTGCTGGGCAGCGACGCCAGCGGCCAGGTCCACCCCAACTGGAAGGTAAACCTGGCCTTGGCTCTGTCTATACAATCGGCGCTCTCGGACAAGTGGGCCACCCTGGCCCGGCCCCTGGTGCTGCGGCCCACCCGGTTTAACCAGCACCTGTCCACCGGCACCATCCTGGTGGAGGTGGGCACCCATGGCAACACCCTCCGGGAAGCCATCACCGCCGCGCGGCTGTATGCCCGGACCGTCGTGGAACTGATGGAACAGGATGGGGGGGACGCCGGCTGAGCGGGCGCGGACTCAACAAGGTTTTAAGGAAGGACTGGTTAGGGCTTGTTTGAAAATTGCCAACACGCCCAATCGGCGGGCCTTTTTCCGCTGAGCCGCGTTGATTTGCCTTGAAATACACAAAGTATTTCTGCGCCAAATCGCCTTGCCCGGCGAAAAAATTCCTCGCCGCTGGGCATATTGCCAATTTTCAAACGGCGCCTAAACCGGCAAGAGCAGGTTTAACCAGTCCTTCCTCAGGCAAACTATGCCGAGCGCCATGGCTTGTCATTCACCGCGCACCATAAACCCGCGGCTCACAGCCGCTCCCGGATGGCACGCAGGAACTCCAGCCCGGTGACCTTCCGGGCGGGGGCCTCCCCCTCCCACAGCCCAGCCAGGTCGCCGGTCATCACGCCGCTTTCGATGGTGCCGATGGCAGCTCCCTCCAGCTTGCGGGCAAAGGCGGTAAGCCCGGGCAGGCCGTCCAGCTCACCCCGCTTACCAAGCGCCCCCGTCCAGGCAAACAGGGTGGCCATGGGGTTGGTGGACACCTGCTCCCCCTTCAAATGGCGGTAATAGTGCTGGGTGACGGTGCCGTGGGCGGCCTCATACTCGTAATTGCCGTCGGGGGACACCAGCACCGAGGTCATCATGGCCAGCGACCCGAAGGCGGTGGACACCATGTCGCTCATCACGTCGCCGTCGTAATTCTTGCAGGCCCAGATGAACCCCCCCTTGGAGCGGATGACCCGGGCCACCGCGTCGTCAATGAGGGTGTAGAAGTAGGTGACGCCCGCCTCCTCAAATTTGGCCCGGTACTCCTTCTCGTAAATCTCCGCAAAGATGTCCTTGAAGGTATGGTCGTACTGCTTGGAAATGGTATCCTTGGTGGAGAACCACAGGTCCTGCTTTGTGTCCAAGGCAAACTGAAAGCAGGAACGGGCAAAGGATGCGATGGAATCCTCCACGTTGAACTGCCCCTGGAGCACGCCCGGGCCGTCAAAGGTGTGGATGGTCCGGCGGGTCTCCGCCCCGTCGGCGGCGGTGAACACCAGCTCCGCCCTGCCGGGGCCGGGGACCTTGAGCTCGGCGGCCTTGTACACGTCCCCAAAGGCGTGGCGGGCAATGGTAATGGGAGCCTTCCAGTTCTTCACCACCGGGTTCAGCCCCTTCACCATGATGGGCGCGCGGAATACGGTGCCATCCAGGATGGCCCGGATGGTGCCGTTGGGGGACTTCCACATCTGGGACAGCCTGTACTCCTCCACCCGCTGCTGGTTGGGGGTGATGGTGGCGCATTTGACAGCCACGCCGTATTTTTTATTCGCCTTGGCGGCGTCAATGGTCACCTGGTCCCCCGTCTCCTCCCGGTGCGGGAGGCCCAGGTCATAATACTCGGTCTTGAGGTCGATATATGGCTCCAGCAGCTCCTCCTTGATCTGCCGCCAGAGGATGCGGGTCATCTCGTCCCCGTCCATCTCCACCAGGGGGGTTTTCATTTGCAGCTTGTCCATGGGTCATCTCTCCTTTTGATATGAAAGGGCGGGGGCGGAAAACCGTCCCCGCCGCGTAATGTTCAATTCCAGGGGTCGTCCTTCGGTCCGATGGGGCCGGTTGGCCCAGGACCGGGGCCGGGAATGGTGGAGCGGGTGGACCAGGTATAATCAGTGGGCCCGTTCCAATTTGCGGGATCTGTAGGGGCGTTGGCCCCCCTGGCCCACTCGTAGAACTTCGCCATGGCCCCCGTCTCATAGGGACGCATCCAGAGGCCGATGACCGCGGAGCCGATAAAGGCAATCAGCATCACAAACAGGCCAATCCCGGCGCTGGCAATCATCCCCCCGATGTCATTCACATTACCGTAGGCCACCTGGACTGTGATGGGGACCACCAGGGCCATAATTCCCGCCATGCACAGCCCAAAGGTCAGCAGATTCCAGCCGATGAAGGACAGCTGGAGGGTGAAGGCCTTGCCGATATTCCCCTGCATCAGCCGCTTGTTCTCCCGCAGGGCATCCATGCCGGACAGGCCCTGGTCCAGCAGCACATAGTCCACCAGGGCATAGCGCACGGACACCCACATCATGCCCGCCACCAGCACCGCCAGGGCGGCCAGCACCAACAGCATCGTCAGCACCACCGACTCAGTGAGTGCCGCTATCACTATGGCCGCCACCAGCACAACGGCGTATACCAGCGCCACCGGCAGCGACCACAGGAAGATGAAAATGCCCTCGAGGACGCAGGTTATCAGCACGCCGCCGATGCGGGGAAAGGCACAGAACAGCTTCCCCGCGTCCGGATTCTCCCCCCGGACCATGGACAGGGCGTAGCCCTCGTAGCCCACGCCCATGACGCCCTGCCACAGGCAGAGGACGATGGTCACCACCACCCCCACCACCATAAGGCTCATCAGGGCTCCCGGCCCACGGCTCATGAAGTCCAGGAGCGCCTGCTCCACGGCCTCCTCCATGTCATAGCCCACCATGACGTAGGCCGCCAGCCGCTCGCTGTAGCTGCCGATCCCACCGGTGAACAGGTTGTTCACAAAATTCACGATCCCCGTGCCCACAGACACCATTACGGAGAACAGCAGCGTCATCAGCATGGGATTGGGCCTGGTGCTGCGCATGGCCGCCTTGACGCTCAGCTTCAGCTGTGCGCGGTCGTATTGCATCATAATGCCTCCTCTTCTCTTCTCACCGCTCCGGGCGGCTGTCCTGTCTATTATAGCGCAGCGGCACAGGAATTGCAACAAAAACAGCCGCCCCAGGCGGGCTTCCCCACAGCTTCCCCGCCGGTCCGGCCGGAAATGACGGAAGGGCCCCTGATTTTATCGGAAATCAGGGGCCCTTCTTATATTTTTGAGCTGCCGCCTCACTGCTCCGGGGGCGCGTCCTCCCCTGCGGGGGCGCTCCCCGCCGGGTTCTGGGCCACGGGGCCTTGGATGATAACCGTCTTATCCTCCCCGCCCGCCAGCCTGCCGCCTAGCATACCGGCCACCAGGGACTTGACGTCGATGCCCATACTCTGGGTGATCCCCTCGGTGACCTGGGACGTGCCGGTGATGATGTCCTCCAGCAGCTTGGCGCTGTTCCCCTCGCCATACATGGTGATCTTGTCCACCTTGGACAAGGGCTCAGCCACGTGGCGCGCGATCTCGGGCAGAGCCTGCATGACCATCTCGATAACGGCGGCCTCTCCGTACTTTTTCATGGCCTCCGCTTTCTTGTCGATGCCCTCCGCCTCCGCCAACGCTCTGGCCCGGATGGCCTCGGCCTCCGCCTTGCCCACGGCGGCGATGCCCTCCGCCTCCTGCTCCTTGGCGTACTTCTGGGCCTCGGCGATCTTTCTCTCGGCCTGGGCCCGCTGCTCCTGCTCATAACGGGCGGCCTCCGCGTCCTTCTGGCGCTTGAACAGCGCAGCTTCCGCCTCCTGCTGCTGGCGGTAGCGCTCGGCGTCCGCCTTGGCGCGTATGTCCGCCTCCAGCGTCTGCTTCTGCACCTCAACCTCCGCCTGCTTCAGCTCGGCCTGGCGCTGGGTCTTGGCAATCTCCGCATTGACGGTGGCGGTCTCAATGCTCTTGCGCTGCTCCTGGCTCTGGATCTCATAGGCGGCGTCGGCCTCGGCCTTTTTGCCGTCTGCCAGGATCTTCAGCTCCGCCCGCCGGATTTCCAGCTCCGTCTGCTTCTGGGCGATCTGGGTGTCCGCCTGGACCCTGGCCTCGTTGGATTCCCGCTCCGCCTGGGCCTGGGCGATGGCGATGTCCCGGTCGGCCTGGGCCTTGGCAATGGCGGCGTTTTTCTTGATGAGGCTGGTGTTGTCCGCGCCCAGGTCCTTGATGAGCCCATTCTCATCGGTGACGTTCTGGATATTGCAGGAAAGGATCTCAATGCCCAGCTTGTCCATGTCCTTGCTGGCCTTCTGCATCACCTGGTCGGAAAAGGAGTCCCGGTCCGTATTAATCTCCTTGAGGGACAGGGTGCCGATGATTTCACGCATATTGCCCTGGAGGGAATCCTGGAGGTCCCGGGTGATCTCCTCCGGGCGCTTGTTCAGGAAGTTCTTGGCCGCCAGCTTGATGCCGTCCGCCAAGGGCGAGATGCGCACCTTCGCCACGGCGTCCACATTCACGTTGATGAAGTCGCTGGTGGGGACGGACTGCTCCGTCTTGATGTCCACCGTCATCTGGCCCAGGTACAGCTTATCCAGGCGCTCGAAAATGGGTACGCGGATGCCGGCCCGCCCGATGAGCACCTTGCTCTCCTTCTTGAGGCCGGAGATGATGTAGGCCTGGTCGGGCGGGGCCTTGACATAGCCCAGCAGAATGATGACGAGCACCACGGCCACAGGCACGATAATATAAAGCGCGGTCAGAATGTTTTCCAGCATGGGGACTCCTCCTTTCAAATTACAAGCCCTGCGTTTCCTATATCAAACAAGCCGGGACAACGGCTTTTAACGTGGCATAAAGCCATGGCCGCATCTCAACAGCTTGGAGCTTCTCAGCTGTCCGGCTGCATACCGCCCGCCGTCTCCCCCCGCATGGCCGCAAGCCTTTCCAGTGCGGCCACCTCCGCCTCCAGGCTGCGCCCGTCCCACTCCCGCCGGGCCCGCCTGTTTTCGGAAATCACCTGGGTGAGTACGTTGACCACCCGCAGGCACAGCGCCGCCTTTTCTCCCACGTCCCCGGCCTCCCGCTCCGCCCGGGCCAGCTCCTGCAGGGTGAGCTCCAGCGTCTGGATGTATTCGCCCTCCAGGCGGGCCCCGGCCTGCTCCTCCAGCCCGTCGAATTCCCGGATAATCAGCGCCTCCAGCCCCTCCAGGGCGGCGAGCACATAGGCGGTCCCAACGGGAGCCGCGGCCTTCCGAATCCGGGCCGCGACGGCGCGCCCCCCGCCGGCGCAGGCGGCGGAGCACAAATAGCGCCGCATCACAGGGGCGAGGCCGTCAAATTTTTGGGACACGGCGGCAAGCCGCCGCCCGTATTCCTCAAAGCCGCCGCCCCCCTCCGAAGACGATTTCATGGCGGGAATCAGGGTGCGCTCCAGTTCCAGCAGCTCCCCCGCGATGGACGACAGGCCGTCAATATACTCATCCAGGACGCCCAGATCCTTTCCCTCCAGCGCCCCGGCGTCCTGGCCGGAGAACAGCCGTCCAACGGCGTTGGACACCTGCGCGGACTTGTCCTTGAGCTCGTCGCCGCACAGCATCCGGATGCGCTCCATGGGAAGCCCCGTGATGGAGGCCGGGACGGCGACGTGCATGGCGGTCAGGGAACGCCTGATTTCCCCGCACAGCAGCTCCAGCCGTTCCCGCCTCCGGGCCAGCCCGAGCCCGCATTCCCCGCAGTCCTCCCCGAAATCCCCATGGCGGCGCTGCCGCCGGGCCAAGCGCAAATCCGGGCATTCCGCCGTAATTTCAAAGGGAATCCGCTTCTCCTTGCCCACCTTTTTCGCGAAAATGGTAAAAGCGGCGGTCATGCTCAGCCCCATCTCCCGGCAGGCCTGCTCCATGCTTTTCTTTGTCTCTTCATCCAAACGGAAGTTAATCATAACCTGTCCCATGGCCTCCGCCCCCTTTCGTAACAATTATATTATACCATTTGTAAAGCAAATTGCAATATTTTTCTTTACATCCGGCAGGGAAATTCTGGCTATCACACCGGACACGGCAAAAAAGCCGCCCCTGCGGGGCGGCTTTTCAGCCTCACGTATTCAGGTGTTTTCCCGGTGGGAGCGCTCCGGCTCCCCGATCCGCCGCCTGCACAGCACCGCCAGCCGCCCGGCCACGTCCACCGCCCGTTCCAGCACATAGATCACCGACGGGGTAAGCAGCAAAAACACCACGATCACCAGCCCCGACTGGAAGTCCAGCGGGGTGAGCTGGAAGAACGAGCCAAAGCCCAGCACGGCGATGACAAAGGCCCCCGCCATGGTCCCCAGCAGCGTCCAACGCTTCCAGTCCAGCGGCCGGGAGATGTAGTACAGCACCAGCAGCCCCACCTCGCCCATGATGACGGTAGCCAGGGTGGACAGGGTGACCCGCTCGAAGGAAAAAGCCAGGGTAAACAGCTCGATGCCCAAAATGAGCAGCACGTTGGTCAGCCCCCCCGGCAGGGCCCGGCGCAGTACGTTGGTCATAAACCGGCCCTTGACGATCTCATGGTTGGGCTCCAGCGCCAGCACGAAGGAGGGCGCGCCGATGGTCAGCGCGCTGATGAGGGTGAGCTGGATGGGGATAAAGGGATAGGGGAAGCCGGCGAACAAATTGATGAGGGACAAAAACAGGGACATGATGTTCTTCACCAGATACAGCGCCGCCGCCCGCTGGATATTGTTGATGACCCGCCGCCCCTCCTGCACCACCTGGGGCATGGAGGCGAAGTTGGAGTCCAGCAGCACCACCTGGGCCACCTGGCAGGCCGCCTCCGCCCCGGAGGCCATGGCGATGCCGCAGTCCGCGTCCTTCAGGGCCAGCACGTCGTTGACGCCGTCCCCCGTCATGGCCACGGTATGGCCCGCCTTTTGCAGCGCCTTCACCAGCTTGCGCTTCTGGTCCGGGGTCACCCGGCCGAACACGGTGTAATCCCGCACCGCCCGGGCGTAGTCGCCGGGCTCCTTCAGGGCGGCGGCGTCCACAAAGCGCTCCGCCCCTTTGATCCCCGCCTCCATGGCCACGGCGGACACGGTGGAGGGGTTGTCCCCCGAGATCACCTTCACCTCCACCCCCTGCTGGGCAAAATAGCGGAAGGTGTCCGGGGCCTCCGCCCGGACGGGGTTGCTGATGACCGCCAGGGCCAGCGGCTCCACCGCCCCCGTGATCCCCCCCTCCATGGTGGGGGCGGCGGCGCATTTCGCCAGTAGCAGCACCCGGCAGCCCTGTGCCTGGTAGGGGGTGACCATGTGCTCCAGATCGGCGTACCGGGCCTTCATGATGAACTCCGGCGCGCCCACCACATAGGCGCCATATCCCCGGAACACCACCGCCGACCACTTGTTGGCCGAGGTGAAGGGCACGGTGCGCTCCACCTGCCAGATGGAGGACTTATGGAAGCGCTGGGCCATGGCCCGGGCGGTGTCGTTGTCCGCGTCGATGGCCTGGTAATAGGCGTTGAAGACCTCCTCCACCTTGGCCTGGGGCCAGCGGTCCTCGTCCAGGGGGACCACCTCCCGCACCGACATCTCCGGCTGGGTGATGGTGCCCGTCTTGTCCACACACAAAACGTCCACGTGGGCCAGGGTCTCCACCGCGCTCATCTCGTGCACCAGGGTCTGCCGCTGGGCCAGGCGCATGACGGACACCGCCAGAGCCACGCTGGTGAGCAGGTACAGCCCCTCGGGGATCATGCCGATGAGGGCGGCCACCACGGCGGGCACCGCGTCGGAAAACACGTTCTCCTGCACCACCAGTTCGTTGTAGAACAGGGCCGCCCCGATGGGGATGAGGGCAAAGCCGATGAAGCGGATCAACTTGTCCAGCGACTTCATCATCTCCGAACGGCCCACCCCCTGGTCGGCCTTGGCCTCCAGGGACAGCCGGGAGGCGTAGCTGGCCGCGCCCACCCGGTCCAGCCGGGCCCGGCACTTGCCGGACACCACAAAGCTGCCGCTGAGCAGCTCGTCGCCGGGGTTCTTTGTGATGGGGTCGGCCTCGCCGGTGATGAGGGCCTCGTTTACCGTCACCTGGCCGGACATCACCGGGCCGTCGGCGGGGATCTGGTCCCCCGCGCCCAGCTCCACAATGTCCTCCCGCACCAGCTTGTGGACGGGGACGGTGCCCAGCTGGCCGTCCCGCACCACCTTCACCCTGGCCTCGCTGAGCAGGGTGAGCTTCTCCAGGGTGGCCCGGGAGCGCAGCTGCTGGATAATGCCGATGACGGAGTTGACCACGGCGATGCCCAAAAACATCATGTCCCGGAAATTGCCTGACACCACCAGCAGCGCCGCCAACACCACAAACACCAGGTTAAAGAAGGTCAGGGTGTTCTCCCGGATGATCTGGCCGGTGGTCTTGGCGTTGGAGGCCACCGCCTCGTTGCCCAGCCCCCGCTCCAGCAGCTCGGACGCCTGGGCCGTGGTCAGCCCCAGCTTGGGGTCGGGAAAAATGCGCTCCGGCTCCCGGCGGTCCCGGGCGGGGCGCTCCTCCCGCCTGCGGGGACGCTCCTTGCCGTTCCGCCCGCGCCTGGGGGGCGGGGCCTGCTGCGCTTGTGCTGAATGAGCCATAGGTAAGCTCCTTTTTGTCGTAGTTTGGGGAATCATGGAATATCATACCACACAAAAGGGTTGGCGTAAACCGCCAACCCTTTAACGTTTTGTTAAATTCGACAAACGAGAAGCGCGGAGCCGCCGTGAGCAGCGCGGATGGAGCGCAGCGAGGGCAAA
>CATABD010000031.1 GCA_949494735.1 uncultured Oscillospiraceae bacterium | reverse complement strand
GCCGCCGGAGGCGGCCCCAAACGGCAGCCCAGCGGCCATATGGGATGGATAAAATTTTTGCCACCGCGTTTGTCCAGTTTTTCGCCCTGAAAAAGTGACCGGCCTTTGCGCGGGCGCTTTTGGAACCCGCCGGCGAAAACCCCCGCCGTTCCACAGTTTTCAACAATCTCCACAGAGTTTTCCACAATCCCTTTTCCCTGTGTTGAGGGTGACATAACGCCTGTCAAGAAAAACTTTCCCGGCTTATCCCACAAACTTTACTGGAGGTCCATACCCTTGAAACGAACCACCCCCGTCATCCCCGCTGAGGATATTCAGCGCCAAAAGGAATACTGCGCCCAGCTGCGCGCCCTCAACAGCCGGCTGCCCTCCCCTCCCCTGGCCTATGTGGACACCTACGGCTGCCAGCAGAACGAGGCCGACTCCGAGCTGCTGCGGGGTATGCTGTGCGAAATGGGCTATGAGATTGCGGACACCGACCGGGGGGCGGACGTGATCGTCATCAACACCTGCGCCATCCGGGAGCACGCCGAGCAGCGGGTGTTCGGAAACGTGGGCGCGCTGGTTCACGGCAAGCGGAAAAACCCCAACCAGGTCATCTGCCTGTGCGGCTGCATGGCCCAGGAGCCCCATGTGGCGAACCGGCTGCGCCAATCCTACCGCCACGTGGATCTGGTGTTCGGCCCCCAGCAGCTGTGGCGGTTCCCGGAGCTGCTGCGCCGGGTGGCGCTGCGCCGGGGGCGGGTCTTTGAGACGGAGCGGGACGACGGCGCCATCGCCGAGGGCCTGCCCGTCCGCCGTTCCGGCAAGCTGAAGGCATGGGTGTCCATCATGTACGGCTGCAACAACTTCTGCTCCTACTGCATCGTGCCCTACACCCGGGGGCGGGAGCGCAGCCGGGAGCCGGACATCATCCTGCGCGAAATTGAGGGGCTGGCGGCCCAGGGGTACAAGGACATCACCCTGCTGGGCCAGAACGTGAACTCCTATGGCAAGGATCTGGAGGGGGGCTGGGACTTCCCCCGCCTGCTGGAGGCGGCCAACGCCGTCCCGGGGGAGTTCCTCCTGCGCTTCATGACCTCCCACCCCAAGGACGCCACGGACAGGCTGTTCGACGTGATGGCGCGGTGCGAAAAGGTTGCCCCGGCCATCCACCTGCCCTTCCAGTCGGGGAACGACCGGGTGCTGGGGGCCATGAACCGGCGGTACACCAGGGGGCAGTACCTGGAAAAGGTGGCCGCCCTGCGCGGGCGCATCCCGGACGTGGTGCTCACCAGCGACGTGATCGTGGGCTTCCCCGGCGAGACCACCCCGGAATTTGAGGACACCTTATCTTTGATTGAGGAAGTCCGCTTCGACGCGCTGTTCACCTTTATCTACTCCCCCCGGAAGGGCACCCCGGCGGCGGAGCTGCCCGACCCGCAGCCGCGCGGGGAGAAGTCCGCCAACTTTGACCGGCTGGTGGAGGCGCAGAACCGCATTTCCCTGGAAAAGCACCGGGCCTATATCGGGTCTGTCCGGCGCTGCCTCATCGACGGCGCGGGGGAGGACCCCCGCAGCAGCCTCACCGCCCGGACGGCGGGGGGGCGGCTGGTGCACCTGGACGGGGACCCGGCCCTTATCGGGCGGTTCGCGGACGTGCGCATCACGGACTGCTCCACCTGGGCCTTATTTGGTGAACTTGTATGACCCGGCACGATAAAATTCTGAAATGGACCGCCTACCTCACCGCCCTGCTGGCGGTAACGGTGGTAAACTACTATGTACTGGGCCCCCTGCCCATCTCCCTGCCCCTGCTGCTGCCCGTTTTGGCGGTGGCGGGCGGGACGCTGGAGGGCGCGCCCTTCGGGGCCGCCTACGGGGCGGCCTGCGGGGCGGTGATGTCCGCCCTGGGCTACCTGGGGCCGGGATGTATTTTCTCCCTTGCCGTTTTCGGGTGGGCGTCGGGGCTCACCACCCAGTACCTGCTCCGGCGGGACGCCTGGGGCCACATGATCTGCTCGGTGGCCGCAACCCTGCTATGGGAGGGGTGGACGGTGGGGACCTGCCTGCTGGCCCGGACCGCGCCGTTGGAGGTCCTGCTGGAGGTGGCGGCGCCAGAGCTTTTGTGGACCCTGGCCCTGGCCCTGCCGGTATATTGGGCGGGGCGGTTCTGCTGCGTCAACTACGGGAGGATCTACCATGAATAACCCCTTTGACCCCGCCCACATCCAGGAGGAAAAGGCCGAGCGGGAGGCCCGCCGCCTCAAGCTGCGCACCAACCTGCTCATCGCCCTGTACTGTGCGGTGCTGTGCGGCTTTGTGGCGGTACTCTACCAGACCCAGATTATAAACGGGGCCTCCTACCGCTCCAACTCCGCCGTGCGCACCATCCGCCCCGAGCAGGTGGACAGCGTCCGGGGGGAGATCCTAGACCGCTATGGCCGGGTGCTGGTCACCAACGAGGTGAGCTATTACGTCACCCTGGACTGGAACGCCATGGGCTCGGACCGGCTGGATATCCTCACCCGCCTGCTGGAGATCTGCCGGGAGGAGGGGGTGGAGTGGGTGGACGACCTGCCCATATCCGACACCGCCCCCTGGCGGTACACGTCGGAGACCCCCCTGTCCTTTCAGCGGAAGGACGATGACGGGGTGGTCACGGATGTCCCCACCTACCTGGGCGGCCTGGCGGAGAAGTGCGGCTGGGTGCGGCAGGCGGAGAAGTCCAACCTCACCGCAGGGGAGCTGCTCACCCTCATGTGCCAGTCCTTCGGGCTGATGGAAAAGAAACCCGCCGTCCGGCTGGCCCACCCGGAGCTGGCCGGGATGCTGGGCGCCGCCGGGCAGGGGCTGGGCCTCACCGACCAGGGGGGCGGAATCAGCCAGGAAAACCGGGAGCTGGCCGGGGTGCTCTACGAGCTGTACCTGCGACGGCATGAGGTGGACAACAGCACTTATGTGTTCGCCCAGGGGGTGGACATCTCCTTTATCTCAAAGGTGAAGGAGCACGCCCTGGCCGGTGTGCGCATTGAGACCGCCACCGCCCGGAGGTATGAGACGGGCTACGCCGCCCACGTGCTGGGCTACACCGGGAATATCACGCCGGATAACTGGGAGCGCTACAAGGAGCTGGGCTACCCCATGGACGCTACCGTGGGGGTGGAAGGGGTGGAGTTGGCCTTTGAGGAGCAGCTCCACGGCGTCAGCGGTTCCCGGCTCATTGAAAAGGACCAGGACGGAAACACCACCAGCCAGGAGTGGAAAAAGCTGCCGAAGCCGGGGGACAACGCGGTGCTCACCATGGACATCGCCCTCCAGGCCACCACCGAGGACCTGATGGCCCAGTATTCCGCCCGCCAGGAGCGGAAGGTTGGGGAGGACGGGGAGCCGGAGCCCGTCAAGGGCATGGCGGCGGCGGTGGTGGACATGAGCGGCGGGGTGCTGGCCCTGGCCTCCTACCCCACCTACGACCTGGCCCATTTCCGGGAGAACTACAACGAGCTGGCGGCCGACGAGAGCTACCCGCTGAACAACCGGGCCACCCAGGGTATATACGCCCCCGGCTCCACCTTCAAGCCCCTCACCGCCGTGGCGGCCCTGTCCTCCGGGACCATCACCGCCCGCGAGCGGGTGGAGTGCACCGGCAAGTACCGCTTTTACGACGACCCGGCCTCCCAGCCCAACTGCTGGATCTCGCCGGGCCGGCACGGCATGGAGAACGTGACCCAGGCCATCAAGGACTCCTGCAACATCTTCTTTTACGACGCGGGGCGGCGCACCACCATTAAGGTCCTCCAGGAGTACGCTCAGAAGTTTGGCCTGGGGGAGTACACCGGCATCGAGATTCCCGAATCCAAGGGCCGGATGGCCGGGCCGGAGACCAACGCCGCGTTCAATCTGCCCTGGTACGACGGCGACACCATGTACGCCGCCATCGGCCAGGGGAACAGCGCCTTCACCCCCCTCCAGCTGGCCAACTACGTGGCCACCCTGGTGAACGGCGGCGAGCACTACGCCTGCCACCTGCTCAAGGAGTTCAAATCCAGCGACTACAGCCAGGTCACCCAGAGCTATGAGGCGGCCCCCCTGCACACTGTGGACATACAGCCCGAGCACCTGGCCGCCGTCAAGCAGGGCATGTACGACCTGTCCAAGACCTACACCATGGCCCGGTGGTTCGATCCCCTCCCGGTGGAGGTGGGCTGTAAGACGGGCACCGCCGAGACCTCGTCCAGGGCGGCGTCCACCAACGCCGTATTCGTGTGCTTCGCCCCCTACGACGACCCCCAGGTCGCCCTGTGCATTGTGGCGGAGGGGGGCGATGCGGGCGGCAGCCTGGCGGAGCTGGCCGCGGGCATCCTGGCCCAGTATTTCTCCACCAGCGGCTCGCTGGAGGAGGTGGGCGGGGAGAACACCCTGCTGCACTGATTAGGCGCCGCTTGGGTGTGTTGACCATTTTTAAACAAGCCCTAAGGCCGCCGGGCGGAACTTTGTTCCGTCCGACGGCCTTTCTCTGCGCTGCGCGGCCAGTCCCATAATTATTTTGGGCAAATCGGAGAAAATGAAATAGGCGCCGCAGAGACAAAGCGCCGCCCCGGAAAGGAGGGCGGGCTTTTGGAAAAGCGGCTGGTTACAAGGCTTCCACAACTTCCACATAAACTTCCACAGCGGTGTGTGGGAGGGGGCGGCCGCCCCGCCGGGAATGCGGGTTTACATAAAGGCGTGTCAAGCTGTTTTTTTCCGTGAAATCCACAGTTTTGAAAACCCGGCACACAGCTCCAAATTGAAAAAAGTTGTCCCCGGCCCCAGGGCCGGGGACAACTTCCAAACCAAGATTCAGCTCCGGGCAAACTCCTCCGCCACCTTGGCGATGTTGGCGGCGCACAGCCCGAACTGCTCCAGCAGGGCCGCCGCCGGGCCCGAGTGGCCGAACACGTCGGGAGTGCCGATGCGGCGCACGGGGGTGGGCAGCTTTTCGGCCAGCAGGGAGCACACCGCCTCCCCCAGCCCGCCGATGACGGAGTGCTCCTCGCAGGTGACGATTTTCCCGCACTCCCGGGCGGCCTTCAGCACCAGCTCCTCGTCCAGGGGCTTGATGGTGGCCATGTTGATGATCCGGGCGGACACGCCCCGGTCTGCCAGCAGCTTCCCGGCCTCCACCGCCTCGGCCACCAGCAGGCCGTTGGCGATGATGGCGATATCCGAACCCTCCCGCATGACGTCGCCCCTGCCGATCTCAAACCGGAAGGTTTCCTCGTCGTGGAACACGGGCACCGGGGAGCGGCCAAAGCGCATATATACCGGCCCCTGGTGTTCATAGGCGGCGCGAACCATGGCCTTGGCCTCCACCGCGTCGGCGGGGGACATGACCACCATGCCGGGGATGGAGCGCATGAGGGCAAAGTCCTCCAGGCACTGGTGGGTGGCGCCGTCCTCCCCCACGGAGATGCCCCCGTGGGAGGCGCCGATCTTCACGTTGAGCCCGGTGTAGCCGATGGAGTTGCGCACCTGCTCATAGGCCCGGCCGGCGGCGAACATGGCGAAGGAGGAGGCGAAGGCCACCATGCCCATGGCGGCCGCCCCGGCGGCGGCGGCCATCATGTTCCCCTCGGCGATGCCGCAGTTGAAGTGGCGGCCGGGGTACGCCTTGCCGAACATGGCGGTCTGGGTGGAGCCGGCCAGGTCCGCGTCGAACACGATCACGTTGTCGTGGACGGCCCCCAGCTCCCGCAGGGCCTCGCCGTACCCCTGCCGGGTGGCGATTTTTTTCACGTCCGCCATTTATAACGCCTCCAGTCTGGCCAGCTCGGCGCTGAGCTCGCCCAGCGCCGTCCCGGCCTGCTCGTCGTTGGGGGCCTTGCCGTGCCAGCCCGCCTGGTTTTCCATGAAGCTGACCCCCTTGCCCTTGGTGGTCTTCATCACGATGGCGAAGGGGCGGCCCTCCACAGCCTTTGCCTGGGCAAAGGCGGCTTCCATCTGGCCGAAATCGTGGCCGTCGATCTCCGCCGCCTCCCAGCCGAAGGCGCGCAGCTTGTCCAAAATGGGATAGGGGCTCATCACCTGGTCCACCGGCCCGTCGATCTGAAGGCCGTTGTTGTCGATGACGGCGCACAGGTTGTCCAGCTTGTAATGGTGGGCGAACATCATGGCCTCCCACACCTGGCCCTCCTGGATCTCCCCGTCCCCCAGCAGGGCGTACACCCGGCAGGGGTTGTTTTGCAGCTTGGCGGCCAGCGCCATGCCGCAGGCGGCGGAGATCCCCTGGCCCAGCGACCCGGTGGACATGTCCACCCCGGGGATGGACTTCATGTCCGGATGGCCCTGGAGGTAGCTGTCGATGTGGCGCAGGGTTTTCAGATCCTCCCAAGGGAAGAAGCCCCGCAGGGCCAGGGCGGCGTACAGCCCCGGCGCGCAGTGGCCCTTGGAGAGGACGAAACGGTCCCGGTCCCATTTTTTTGGGTGGTTGGGGTCCACGTTCAGCTCCTTGAAGTAGAGGTAGGCGAACAGGTCGGCGGAGGACAGGCTGCCGCCGGGGTGGCCCGCCTTGGCGGCATGGGTGCCTTCAATAATGCCGGTGCGCACCTTGCAGGCCGCGATTTGCAGTTCTTTCTTTTCATTGGCTGTCATTCTATTCCTTCTTTCTTCCCGCCGTCAAAGCTGGCCGGCGTCAGGCAGCGTACCGAAGCGGTACACGGTCCTGCTGTTGTAGTCCTCCCCTGCCCGGAGCACGCAGGAGGGGAAGGAGGGCTGATTAGGGGTGTCGGGGAAAAACTGGGTCTCCAGGCAGAAGCCGCAGCGCGCGGCGTACACCGCGCCCCCCTTGCCCACGGGGCAGCCGTCCAGATAATTGCCCGTGTAGAACTGCACCCCGGGCAGGGTGGTGGATACCTCCATGGAGATGCCGGTCTCAGGAGACCAGGCCAGGGCGGCGGGGCGCAGGGCCCTGTCCCAGCCATCGATGACCCAGTTGTGGTCGTACCCCCCCGCAAGGGTGAGCTGTCCGAAGGGGTCGCCGATGCGGGCGCCGATGGGCTGGGCCGTGCGCAGGTCCATGGGGGTGCCGTCCACTGGGGCGATCTCCCCGGTGGGAATGGAGCCGGGGCGGGTGGGGGTGTACCGGGACGCGTACAGCTTGATATACTGCCCCTCCACCCCGCCGCTGTCATGGCCGGACAGGTTGAAATAGGTGTGGTTGCTGGGGTTGAACACCGTGTCCCCCGTGTGCCCCGCCCAATAGCCGATGCTCAGAGCCCCGCGGGCCAGGGTGTAGGTCACCCGCACGGTGAGGGGGCCGGGATAGCCCTCCTGCCCGCCGGGGCTGTCTAGGGAGAGGGTGACGCGGTTTTTGGACAGCTCCGACACCGACCACACCTGCTTGTCAAAGCCGGCCCTCCCTCCGTGGAGGGAGTTGGGCCCGTCGTTGGCGGCCAGGCGGTACTCCATGCCGTTCAGGGTGAACCGCGCACCGCCGATGCGGTTGGCGTACCGCCCCACGACGGCCCCCATGTATTTGTCCTGGGACATATAGTCCTCCAGGGCGCCGAAGCCCAGGGCCACGTCCACCGGGTTCCCATCCCGGCCGGGTACAACCAGCGAACGCACCGCGCCGCCGTAGGTGAGGATTTGGCAGGCCAGCGCCCCGTCCCGCAGGGTGAGCTCCTCCACCTCCGCCCCGCCGGGCGTATAGCCGAAGATCCGTCTGTTTTGTTCCATAGTTCCTCCGCCCCGCCGGATGGACCGGCCATGCTTGGATACTTATAATATGGTTTAGTATACCATAGTAACCGGCCGAAAACAACCGCAAACCGCTTTTTCCCGCTGTTTTTGCCGAATTGGTGACACTGCCTAAAAATTTCCTGTACCCGGTTGGCATCCCTCCATTTTTTTGATATAATGCTGGGTAACAATTATAATGGTGGAGTGTTTGCCACGGAGAGGATGTGGGGCGTTTGCGTGGATCCCTTCCCAAATTAAAGGAAAAGCTGCTGGAAGCGCTGCGGGCGGTGCTGCCCATTGTGGGCATCGTGCTGGCGCTGTGCTTCAGCGCCGCCCCCATCTCCCCCAGCATCCTGCTGTGCTTCCTGCTGGGCGCGGCCATGATTATCGTGGGCATGATGTTCTTCACTCTGGGCGCGGAGGCCAGCATGACCCCCATGGGGGAGCGGGTGGGCTCCGCCGTCACCCGCAGCCGCAGCCTGCCCGTCATGGTGGTCATGGGCTTCCTGCTGGGCTTCCTCATCACCATCTCCGAGCCCGATCTCCAGGTGCTGGCGGGCCAGGTGCCCGCAGTGCCAAGCATGACGCTGATTCTGTCGGTGGCGGCGGGGGTGGGCGTGTTCCTGGTGCTGGCCCTGCTGCGTATGCTGCTGGGGGTGGCCCTGCCCCCCATGCTGGTGGGTTCCTACATTGTGGTGTTTGCTTTGGCATTCTTTGTGCCCAGGGATTTCCTGGCGGTGGCTTTCGACTCCGGCGGGGTGACCACCGGGCCCATGACGGTGCCCTTCATCATGGCCCTGGGCGTGGGTATCTGCGCCATCCGAAATGATCGCCACGCCGCCGACGACAGCTTCGGCCTGGTGGCCCTGTGCTCCATCGGGCCTATCCTAGCGGTGCTCATCCTGGGGATGATCTTCCACCCGGGGGACGGGGCCTATTCGCCCCCCGTCCTGCCGGAGATCACCGACTCGGTGGAGCTGTGGGCGCTGTTCCGCGGCGGCCTGCCCACCTACATGGGGGAGATTGCGGTGTCCCTGCTGCCCATCACGGCCCTGTTCGGGATTTTCCAGGCCGTCTCCCTCAAGCTGTCCGCCCGGACGTTGAAAAAGATCGGCGTGGGGCTGGCGTATACCTACGTAGGGCTGGTGTTCTTCCTCACCGGGGCCAACGTGGGCTTCATGCCCGCAGGCAACTACCTGGGCCAGGTGATGGCGGGCCTGCCCCACCCCTGGATCATCGTCCCGGTGGGCATGGTCATCGGCTACTTCATCGTCAAGGCGGAGCCCGCCGTCTACGTCCTCAACCGCCAGGTGGAGGAAATCACCGACGGGGCCATTCCCTCCTCCGCCATGGGGGCGGCGCTGTCCGCCGGCGTGGCAGCGTCCATCGGGCTGGCCATGGTGCGGGTGCTCACCGGGATCTCCATCCTGTGGCTCCTCATACCGGGGTACGCCATCGCCATTGTGCTGTCCTTCTTTGTGCCCAAGATCTTCACCGCCATCGCTTTTGACTCGGGCGGGGTGGCTTCCGGGCCCATGACCGCCGCGTTCCTGCTCCCCTTTGCCCAGGGGGCGTGCGCGGCGGTGGGAGGGAACATCGTCACCGACGCCTTTGGGGTGGTGGCCATGGTGGCCATGACCCCCCTCATCACCATCCAGGTGCTGGGCGTGGTTTACCAGGCCCGGCAGCGCATCGGGGCCAAGGGCCGGCCCGTCCCGCCGGCTATGGCTTTCGATATGCTGGACGACGACGCCATTATTGAGCTATAAGCGCGGAGAAGCGGACAATGAGGGAGCTTGGACCGAAGCGAGGCCGAGCGCAGGCCCGCGCAGCGGGCCGGAGACCAGGCCGAGTCGGAGGGAAAGCGACCGAATGTCCTGGCTGCTTCGCAGCGTGACAACAAGCAGCAAGAAAGGTGGGGAAGCCTTCCTTATGAACGAACTGTACCTGATGGTGACCATCACCGAGCGGGCCAGGGCCCGGCAGTTTCTGGCCCTGTTCGCCAAATATAACGTGACCGTCACCCTGAGCACCCTGGGGGCGGGGACGGCGAGAAGCGAGCTGCTGGACTACTTCGGCCTGGAAAAGACGGAGAAGGTGGTCACCTTCTCCGTGGTCACCCGCTCCGCCTGGCGCGCGGTGAAGGGGGCCATGCAGCGGGAGCTGAGCATCGACGTGCCCGGCACGGGCATCGCCTTTATCATCCCCCTGAGCAGCATCGGGGGGAAAAAGCCCCTGGCCTTCCTCACCGACGGCCAGGATTTTGAAGCGGGGGAGGAAAGCGCGTTGAAGGACACCAAGTACGAGCTGCTGGTGGTTATCGCCAACCAGGGCCACACCGAGCTCATCATGGACGCCGCCCGGGAGGAGCAGGCAGGGGGCGGCACCGTCCTCCACGCTAAGGGCACCGGCATGGAGAAGGCGGAGAAATTTCTGGGCTTCTCCCTGGTGAACGAGAAGGAGATGGTGTTCATCGTGGTGAAGACCGCCACCAAGAACCGCATCATGCGCGCCATCATGGACAAGGCGGGGCTGCACAGCAAGGCCCAGTCCATCGTGTTCTCCCTGCCCGTGACGGGGACGGCGGGTATGCGCCTGCTGGAGCTGGCCGGCGACGAGACGGACGGGGACTGAAGCGGTGGAAGCGCCGGGGATTTTGACCCTAAACGGGAAAGACTAGGCGCCGTTTGAAAATTGGCAATATGCCCAGCTGCGAGGAATTTTTTTCGCCGGGCAAGGCGATTTGGCGCAGGAATACTTTGTGTATTTCAAGGCAAATCAACGCGGCTCGACGGAAAAAGGCCCGCCGATTGGGCGTGTTGACAATTTTCAAACAAGCCCTAATGGGGCAGTGGAGCTTCGAGGGCTGGGGCGTACGCTGCTGGTCCCCCACGCCGGAGCTGGAGGCCCATGCCAAAGAACGCGGAGATCTGTGAGGAGGACGCTATGAAACGGGAAAAAAGCTGTGGAGCGGTTATATTCCGCCAGGAAAATACGGAACGTTATTACCTTGTCCTGAAGAGCACCCAGGGGCACACCACCCTGTGCAAGGGCCATGTGGAGGGGGACGAGACGGAGCACGAGACCGCCGTGCGGGAAATTATGGAGGAGACGGGCCTGACCGTGGACTTCGTGGACGGCTTTCGGGAGGTTATCACCTACTCCCCCAAGCCCGGCGTCACAAAGGACGTGGTGTTTTTCCTGGCCCGGGCCCGGGGCGGGGACATCGCCTGCCAGCCCGAGGAGGTGGCGGAAGCCCGCTTCCTGCCCATTGCCGGGGCGCTGGAGCTGCTGACCCACCCCTCCGACCGGGAGACCCTGCAAAAAGCCCGGGCCTTTTTAGAGGGGGCTGAGCCATGAGTACCCCATTGTACGGCAGCCTCCGGGCCCTGGCGGAAACCCGCCCCCTGCGGCTGGATATGCCCGGCCACCACGGAACGCCCCTGCCGGGGGGGTTCCCCTGGCCGTCGGAGCTGGATTTTACGGAAAACGGCGCCACCGGCGACCTGTTCGGGGACGAGCCGGACGCCATCCAGGCGGCGGAGGGGCTGTGGGCGGCGCGGTTCGGCTTTGACGCCTGCCTGTTCCTCACCGGGGGCTCCACCCAGGGCGTCCACGCCGGGCTGGCCCTGCTGGCCGGGGCGGGGGGGGCCGTGGCCCTGGACCGGGGCAGCCACCGCTCCCAGTTCAACGCCCTGGCCCTGCTGGATCTGACGCCCCATTTCCTTCCACGGCCCTGGCTGGAGGAGGGGGTGGCCGGGCCCATTGCCCCGGAATGTGTGGAAAAAACTCTGGCCGAGCACCCTGAAATTAAAACGGTCTGTATTGCTTCGCCGACCTATTACGGCGTGTTGTCGGACATCCCCGCCATTGCCGGGGTGTGCCACGCCCACGGGGCCCGGCTGATGGTGGACGGGGCCCATGGGGCCCACCTGCCCTTCCTGGGCTATACCGGCTACCAGGCTGCCGACGTGGTGGTCATGTCCGCCCACAAAACCCTCCCCGCCCCCGGCCAGTCCGCCCTGCTCTTTGCCAACGGCGTCCCCCACTCCCAGCTCCAGCGCTGGGGGTCGGTGTACGGCAGCTCATCGCCCTCCTATGTGCTGATGGCGGGGCTGGACGGGGCGCGGGATTACATGGAGGGGGAGGGCGGGGCGCGCTACCGGGATACCGTCCGGCGGGTGGATGAATTCCGCCGCCGCTGGCCCGCCCTGCGGGAGCGGGACGGGCTGGAATTAGACCCCGCCCGCCTCACCCTCACCAGCCCCGACGGCTTCGCCCTGGCCCGCGCCCTGCGGGAGCGGGGGGTTTATCCCGAGATGGCGGACGCGGGCCATGTGGTGTGCTTTCTCACCTGCGCCGACAGGGCGGCGGAATTTGACCGGCTGGGGCGGGCGCTGGAGGACGCCGGGCTCACCGGCCCCTGCGCCCCTGTCTCCCCCCCGCCGGGGCCGCCCCAGACCGCCCTCACCCCCCGGCAGGCGCTGTTTGCCCCCAGGGAGCGGGTGGCGCTGGGGGGGAGCGCCGGGCGGGTGGCCGCCTGCCAGATTGCGCCCTATCCCCCCGGCGTGCCGGTAGTGGCCCCCGGGGAGCGCCTTGAAAAAAAACATCTGGCCTATTTGCGGGAAATAGGATATAATAAAGAATACTGCGATGTGATCCTGGAAGGGGAGTGAAGGGATGAAGCTCATAATTGCCATCGTCAACCACGACGATGCGGGGGCCGTCACCCAGAACCTGACCAAAAACGGGTTTTCGTCCACCCGCCTGTCCACCACCGGCGGCTTTTTGCTGGCGGGCAATGTCACGCTGCTCATCGGCGTGGAGGAGGAGAAGGTGCAGCAGGTCATCGACCTGATCCACCGCTTTTCCCACAGCCGCAAGCAGATGGTGCCCGCCCTTACAGAGATGAGCTACGGCTTCATGCCCGTCATGCCGGTGGAGGTCACCGTGGGCGGGGCCACCGTGTTTGTGGTGGACGTGGAGCGGTTTGAGCGGCTATGACGGACCTGCCCAATCCCCTGTCCCACGCCTACCTCATCTCCGGGGGGGGCGGGGACAGCCGGGCCGCCCTGGCCGGACGGATGACGGCGGCCTACCTGTGCAGGGGGGAACATCCCCCCTGCGGGCGGTGCGGGCCCTGCCGGAAGGCGGCGGCGGGCACCCACCCGGACGTGTGGCGCGCCTCCCCCGCCCCGGACAAGCGGGAGATCGCCGTGGACCAGATCCGCGCCCTGCGCTCCGACGCCTATATCCGGCCCAACGAGGGGGCGCGCAAGGTATATATCATTGACCCGGCGGACGCCATGAACCCCGCCGCCCAGAACGCCCTGCTCAAGGTGCTGGAGGAGGGCCCGGCTTACGCGGCCTTTTTGCTGCTGGCCGCCCAGCCGGGGCTGCTGCTGGATACGGTGCGCTCCCGGTGCGAGCCCATCGCCCTCCCCCCGGAGGAGGACGCCCCCGACCCGGCGCTTTTGGAACAGGCCGCCGCCCTGGCGCGGCTCCTGCTGGCCGGGGACGAGCTGGCCTGCGCCCAGGCGCTGGTGGGTCTGGAGCTGGACAAGCCCAAGCCCGGCCGGCTGCTTGCCCTGCTGGCCCAGGTGGAGGCGCAGGTATCCCGGCGGCTGGCCCAAGACCCCCGGCGGGGCGCGCAGGTGCTCCGGGCGCTGAAAACCTGCCGGGAGAACGCGGCCTATAACCCCGGCGCGGGGCTGACCCTGGGCTGGCTGCAAACCCAGCTGTTCCAATAAGGAAGCGCGGAGCCGCAGGCCATTTCAAACAGATACGGAGGAAACCTCTTATGACGGAGATCATCAGCGTCCGGTTCCGGCCGGGCGGAAAGCAATACTACTTTGACCCCGCCGGACTCACGGTGGCCGAGGGGCGGGGCGTCATCGTGGAGACGGGCAAGGGGCTGGAATACGGCACCTGCGTGCGCCGCAACACCATGGTGGAGGACGGCGCGGTGGTGCAGCCCCTGCGCCCGGTGGTGCGGCTGGCCAACGAGCGGGACGAGCGCCAGGTCCGGGAAAACCGGGGCCGCGAGAAGGAGGCCCTGCGCACCTGCCAGCAGCTTGTGGAGCGCCATGGGCTGGACATGAAGCTGGTCCAGGTGGAGTACAGCTTTGACGGCAACAAGATCCTGTTCTTCTTCACCTCCGACGGCCGGGTGGATTTCCGGGCGCTGGTGAAGGACCTGGCGGGGGTGTTCCGGGCCCGCATCGAGCTGCGGCAGATCGGCGTGCGGGACGAGGCCCGGATGCTGGGGGGGTTCGGCATCTGCGGCAAGCCCTTCTGCTGCTCCCAGTTTTTGGACGAGTTCCAGCCTGTGTCCATCAAAATGGCCAAGACCCAGAACCTGTCCCTCAACCCCACCAAGATCTCGGGCACCTGCGGGCGGCTGATGTGCTGCCTGAAGTACGAGCAGGGGGCCTATGAGGACGCGGTGAAGCGCTGCCCCAGGCAGGAGTCCTTTGTGGAGTGCCCCGACGGGGTGGGCACCGTGTCCTCCGTCAACCTGCTCCGGGAGCAGGTGAAGGTGCGCCTGGAGGACTCCACCGAGCAGCCCAAGAGCTATCTGACGGACGAGATCCGGGTGGTCCGTCCCGGTAAGGGGCGCAGGCCCGAGGGGTACGAGCCCCCCGCCAAGGGGGAGCTGGAAAAGCTGCGCACCCAGGAGGGGGAACAGCTGCGCAGCGGGCGCAAGCTGTCCGACGGCCCCGCCGATTTGGGCCAGGTGCTGGAGCGCTACCTGGGGGACGCAGGCCAGAAGCAGCCGGAAAAGCAGGGCGGCCGCCGGAACAAAGGCCACGGAAAAGCGGCCTCCCAGCCCCAGCCCAAGCAGGACAGGGGTTCCCGGCAGGCCCAGCCCAAGGGGGCGGCCCAGGAGGGCGGCCAGCCCGCCCAGGCCGGGGGACAGAACCACAAGCGGCGCTACCGCCCCCACCACCGGCGCAGGCCCGGCGGCGGGCAGGACCAGGGTTCATAAAGCATGGGAAAACCGCCGCCCAGCGGCGGTTTTTTTATCCAAAACGCAACCGGCGGCCCTGCCGGGGGGTATTATAAATGACAGGCAAAACCGCCCCAGGCCGCGGCCGAGGCATGGGAGGCGGGCCGCTGCCGCGGCCCAGGAAGGGAGGCGACGGCCTTGACACAGGAGCAGCGCACCCAGGTGGTGGAGCGTTGGGGGGACATGGTGTACCGCCTTGCCCTGGCCCGCACCGCCAGCGTCCCCGATGCGGAGGACGTGTTCCAGGAGGTCTTTCTGCGGTATTTCCGCCATGAGGAGAGGTTCCACAACGACGAGTACCGCAAGGCGTGGCTCATCCGGTGTACGGTGAACCGCTGCAAGAGCCTGCTGGCCTCCCCGTGGCGCCGCCGCATCGTCCCCCTGGAGACCGCCGAGGAGGTGGGGGTGGAGGACGACTACCGCGAGGTGTACAGCGCGGTGCTCGCCCTGCCCGGGAAATACCGGGCCGTCATCCACCTGCACTACTTCGAGGGCCTGTCGGTGGCCGAAATGGCCCAGACGCTGGATGTGCCGGAGGGCACCATAAAGTCCCAGCTCAGCCGGGGCCGGGCCCTTCTGCGGGACATGCTGAAGGAGGTAGAGCTTTGAAACGCTATCAACAGGCAAACGAGGGCATCCACGCCCCCGGGGACCTAAAGGAAAAGGCCGCCCGTCCCACTGCGGGCCGCCCCTACTCCCGCTGGATGGGGGCGGTGGCGGCGGTGCTGGCGGTGGCCGTGATCGGAGGGATCGCCATGTGGCCCAGGCAGGGCGGCCAGCCCATGAAACTGGCCAGCTACGAAGGGGCGGCGGGGGACGCGGAAACCGGCGGCCTCCAGCCCCGGATCATGCCGGACGGCGGCCCTGAGTGCGCGCCCGCGTCCTATGAGAGCTGCGCCCTGTCCCTGGCGGACGAGCCGGGGATGGCCCCGTACCCCAAGGACGAGGACTTTTTCGCCGACGTGGGCGACGGCGAGGATGCCTGGCAGAAGGCCAACGACGCCTATAGCGCGGCCTATGAGGCCTGGTGGGAGAGCCGCAAGGCCCTGCGCTCCGGCACGGACTACACGGGGCTGCTGGACGGCTTTATTTCCGCCTCCTCCGCCCAGTTCCTGGCGGGGGCGGGGGCGGAAAACCGGGTCTACTCCCCTATCAACGTCTATATGGCGCTGTCCATGCTGGCGGAGACCACCGGGGGGGACAGCCGGGCGCAGATCCTGGAGCTTTTGCAGGTGGACTCCATCGAGGCGCTGCGCCAGCGCGCCGCCGCGCTGTGGAAGGACAACTACCGGGACGACGGGGTGGTCACCTCCCTGCTGGCCAACTCCCTGTGGCTGCGCAGCGGCATGACCTACAGCCAGGACACCCTGGACACGCTGGCAAAGGACTACTACGCCTCTTCTTTTTCGGGCAAAATGGGCTCGGAGGAGTATAACCAGGCCCTGCGGGACTGGCTCAACGCGCAGACCAACGGGCTTTTGGCGGAGCAGGCCCAGGGGCTGGAAATGAGCCCGGAGACGGTGCTGGCTCTGGCCTCCACCATCTACTTCAAGGCGGCCTGGAGCGGCGAGTTTGACAAGAACCGCACCGAGACCGACCGATTTCACGCCCCGGACGGCGACGTGGACGCGGAGTTTATGCGCCAGTCGATGATGGGCAGCTTTTACTGGGGGGATAATTTCACCGCCGTCCAGCTGAGCTTCCAGCGGGGGGGCTCTATGTGGCTGATCCTCCCCGACGAGGGATGCTCTGTGGATGAGCTGCTCCGGAGCGGCGAGGCCATGGACTTCCTCCTCACCCCCAAGTACGACCAGTACGACGACAAGGGCAATGTGACCCGGGAGGGCTGGACCGGGCAGAAATACCTCACCATCAACCTGTCCATGCCCAGGTTCGACGTGTCCTCCGACCTGAGCCTCATCGACGGGCTGAAGGAGCTGGGGGTCACCGACGTGTTCGATTACACCGTCTCCAACTTCGACCCCCTGGGGGCGTCCACCGATGAGCCGCTGTACGTCTCCACCGCTCAGCATGCCGCCCGGGTGAAGGTGGACGAGGAGGGCTGCGAGGCGGCGGCCTACACCGTGATAATGACGGAGTGCGGCGCGGCCATGCCGCCGGACGACGAGGTGGACTTCACCCTGGACCGGCCTTTCCTCTTCGCGGTCACCGGGGATTCCGGGCTGCCGCTGTTCACCGGAGTGGTCAACCAGCCCAACGGATGAGAACAAAACCCCTCCCTGTTCCAGGGAGGGGTTTGCTATATCCATAGCAGCAGGGCCACCGCCGAAAACCCGGGGAGGGCGTCACACCCCCAGCACCTTGGCGCACCGCCCGCACAGCTCGGCGTGGCAGCCGGGCGTGCCGATGCCCTCGTCGTGGTTCCAGCACCGGGGGCACTTGGGGGCATCAGAGAGCTTCACGGATACGGTGGCGTCCATATCCGGGCCGGCGGGCTCGCCGTCCCGCTTGGCCACCGTCACCTTGGACACGATGAACAGGGCGGCAAGACCGGCCTCGTCGAAGCCGGGCAGAACCTTCCCGGCCTCCCAGGCGGCGTAGGCCTTCTCCGGCAGGTGGAGGGTAACCTCCGCGTCCTGGTTCTTCTTCACCTCGTCCTTGGCGTCCTCCAGGGCCTTGAGCACCACGTCCCGCACGCCCTGCAGCTCCTGCCAGCGCGCGGTCTCCGCCTCGTCCAGCGCCAGCGCCGGGTCGTAGCCCGGGATGTCGTTGAAGAGCACGCACTCGGGGTCGTCCCCCGCCCTGTGGGGCATGGCCGTCCAGATCTCCTGGCTGGTGAAGGCCAGGATGGGGGCCAGCATCCGTGTCATGCCGTCCACGATGAGGTAGAGGGCGGACTGGGCGGAGGCCCGGCCCGCGCCGTCGCCGCAGTACAGCCGGTCCTTGATGATATCCAGGTAGAAGTTGGACATATCCACCACGCAGAAGTTGTAGATGGCCCGGTAGACGGTGTGGAACTCGTAGGAATCGTATCCGGCCCGGACGCTCTTTACCAGGTCGTTGAAGGCCGCCACCGCCCACTTGTCCAGATCCAGCATATCCTTCACCGCCACCGCCTGGTCCGGGTGGAAGCCGTCCAGGTTGCCCAGCATATAGCGGGCGGTGTTGCGGATCTTCAGATACGCCTGGGACAGCTGCTTCATGATCTCCTTGGAGATGCGCATGTCCTGGGTGTAGTCGGCGGAGGACACCCAAAGCCGCAGCATGTCCGCGCCGTAGTCTTTAATCACCTCGTCGGGGGAGACGGCGTTGCCCAGGGACTTGTGCATGGCCTTGCCCTCGCCGTCCACCGTCCAGCCGTGGGTGATGATCTGCTTGTAGGGGGCCACGCCGTTGCAGGCGATAGAGGTGAGCATGGAGGACTGGAACCAGCCCCGGTACTGGTCGCCCCCCTCCAGGTACACGTCGGCGGGGTAGTGGAGGTTGGGGCGCTGATCCGCCACGGCGGCCCAGGTGGAGCCGGAGTCGAACCACACGTCCATAATGTCGTTTTCCTTGGAGAAGCGGTTCTTCCCGCACTTGGGGCACGCAAACCCGTCAGGGACCAGCTCGTCCGCCGTCCGATCGAACCATACGTTGGAGCCGTGCTTTCGGAACAGGTCCGCCACGTGGGAAATGGTGTCCGGGGTGACGATGGCCTCCCCGCAGCCGTCGCAGTAGAACACCGGGATGGGCACGCCCCACACCCGCTGGCGGGAGATGCACCAGTCATTGCGCTCGGTAATCATGGACACCATGCGCTCCTTGCCCCAGGCGGGGTGCCAGGAGATGGCGTCGCAGGACTGGACGGCCTGGTCCTTGATGGCGTCCACGGAGCAGAACCACTGCTCGGTGGCCCGGTAGATGATGGGGTGCTTGCACCGCCAGCAGTGGGGGTAGGAGTGGGTGATCTGGGCCTTGGCCAGCAGGAAGCCCTCGCTCTCCAGGTCGGCCACCACCATGTCGTTCCCCTTGGCGTAGAACTGCCCGTTATACCGGGCGTCGGTCATGACCCCCTTGGCGTTCACCGGGACGGGCACGCCGATGTGGGTGAGCCCCGCGTCGTCGTACCGCTTGCAAACGTCGAAGTCCTCCGCGCCGAAGCCGGGGGCGGTGTGGACGCAGCCGGTGCCCGCGTCCAGGGTGACGTGTCCGCCGTTCAGAATCACGCTGTCCTGGTCCAGCAGGGGGTGCTTTGCCACCATGAGCTCGAAGTCGGCCCCCTTTAGGGTGGCGAGAATCCGACAAGCGGCAAAGTCCAGCCCCGCCTGCTTGCATACGCCCTCCGCCAGCTCCTTGGCCATGATATAGACTTCCCCGTTGGGGGCCTGAAGGAGCACGTAGTCAAAGTCCGCGTTGAGGGAGATGGCGGCGTTGCCGGGGATGGTCCAGGGGGTGGTGGTCCAGATGACGAAGAACAGCTTGGAGAGGTCGCAATACTGCCCCAGCCTGCCCTTGTCGTCCTTCACCGGGAATTTCACAAAGATGGTGGTGCAGGGGTCGTCCTGGTAGTCGATCTCCGCCTCGGCCAAAGCGGTCTGGTCGTGGGGGCACCAGTAGACCGACTTCATGCCCTTGTAGATGAGGCCCTTTTCCGCCATCTTGCCGAACACCTCGATCTGCTTGGCCTCGAACTCGGGCAGCAGGGTGATATAGGGGTTCTCCCACTCCCCCAGCACCCCCAGGCGCTGGAACTGCTCCGTCATCCGGCCCACGTACTGGGTGGCAAACTCCCGGCACTTGTCCCGGAAGGCGGGCACGGACATCTCCTCCCGCTTCACGCCCTTGTCCTTGAGCACGGCGGTCTCGATGGGCAGGCCGTGGGTGTCCCAGCCGGGGACGTAGGGGGCGCAATAGCCCGTCATGTTCTTGTACTTGACGATGATGTCCTTGAGGATCTTGTTCATGGCGGTGCCGATGTGGATGTTGCCGTTGGCGTAGGGCGGGCCGTCGTGGAGGACGAACCTGGGCTTGCCGGCGTTTTTGTCCATCAGCTTGTGGTAGGTGATTTTCGCCCACTCGGGGTTGAGCAGCTCGGGCTCCCGCTTGGGCAGGCCCGCCCGCATGGGGAACTCCGTTTTGGGCAGGTGGACGGTCTGGTTGTAATCCATGGTGGTTTCTCCTTTTTCAGCATATTTTTTCCGCCGAAGGCTCAGATATCCAAATAGAATATGATATCCGCTTTTCCCTCCTGGCTCGTGCCCTTGTATACGTGGTTGTCAAACCCTCCTATTTGGAATCCCGTTTTCAGATAGAATTTGCAGGCGGACAAGTTGTTGTCCTGTCCGATGGTATAGATGCCGCGATATCCCCGGGCTAAGGCGACCTCTTTTGCCTTCTCTACCAAGGCTTTGGCGGCGCCCTTTCCCCGATAGCGGCCCGATATCTTCAAATCGTCCAAATACATATAGTTAAACCACGCGTCCTTCAAAACTGCCAACCCGATACAGGCCCCCCCGTCATAGGCTCCCACGAACACGGTGTCCGCGCCCGCCGCATCAAAGTCATAACCGCTGTCGGGAAAGCACTGCTCGGACACTTCCCCCTCTGGGAACAGCTTGATCTCGTACCCCCATACGCCGTCCCGGTAGGACGGAACCATCCGCCCGTAAAGGGGGAACGCCTCGTTTTTCAGGCGGACGTCGTTCTTTGCCGCCGCATCAATGATTTTGACCTCCACAAAGCCATTCCTTTCCGAAAAACAAAAACGCCCCTGTCCCCCAACGGAGACAAAGGCGCAAACCCCTGCGGTACCACTCCTACTTCCGCACGTTGTCACGCCTTGCCTGTTCGCGGCGCACGGCTTCCCTCCGACTCGGGCAAAACCCAGCCCCACTTTGCGGGCCTTGGGCTTTTGTCCTCGCTCCAGTCCATCCGTGCTGCTCACGACGGCTCAGCGCTTCCATGTACGGCACTCATATGCGCTGTAACGGGCACACCCGGCGGGGCTTACTTACGTTTGTGTTCAGCCCGCGGCTCCCAGGGGATGTTCGCCGGGCCCGCCCCGCCGCCCTCGCACCGTGCGGGCGGCTCTCTGGGAGGCGGCTTTTCCAGCTACTCGTCCTGTTCAAAGCCTGTTTGAGATTCCTCCCCGCCCCGGCGGGGAGGAATCTGTAATTTTGTTTTCGCATCCGCCCGGTGGAGCGGACGCTATTTATATTATAGGCGCAAAGGGGATTTGTCAACCGTTTTTCCAGGAAAAGTTCCACAAAAAAGCAGTCCTCCCGTTTCCGGCGTCCGATGGCCGTCCCGGCCGGACGGTCCGCGCCGCAGGCGCGGGGTGGGCCCCGCCAGTTTGCAGCAACCAGACACAGGCGGCAGCACCAATAGGGGCGCCTCTACGGTAGTTCCGCCTGGAACGCGTGCCAACCGCCCCGTTCCAAGTGCCGGGCGACCGCAAAGCCGCTTTGCTCCAAAGCGGCCTTGACCTCCTCCTGCCGCCCCTCAATAATTCCGGACGTGAGGAACACCCCGCCGGGGGTCATAAACTCCCCCGCCTTGGCGGACAGGGGGATGATGACGTCGGCCACGATGTTGGCCAGCACCACCCGGTTCTCCCCCGGCCCCAGTTTCGCCGCCAGCCTCTTATCGGTCAGCACGTCCCCGGCATATACTGCCAGCCTGTCCCGGCCGATGCCGTTCAGGGCGGCGTTCTCAAAGGCCACGTCCGCCGCCTTGGGGTCGATGTCCACCCCCACGGCCCGGGAGGCCCCCAGGGCCAGGGCGGCGATGGCCAGGATCCCCGAGCCGCAGCCCAGGTCCAGCACCCGGTCGCCGGGGCGCAGCGCGTCCTCCAGCAGCTCCAGGCACAGCTGGGTGGTGGGGTGGGCCCCGGTGCCGAAGGTGAGGCCGGGGTTGAGGTACAGCGGCGCGCGCCCCTCCGGCACGGGCTGCCCCCGCATCCAGTCGGGGACGATGTACACCCGCCGCCCCACCGGGATGGGCTGGTAATACTTCTGCCAGGAGGTGGCCCAGTCCTCCTCCCGGAGGGAGACGGTCTGGGGCTCGTACTCCTCCAGCCCCGCCAGGTACCGCCGGAGCTGCCCACGCCCCTCCCCGCTGTCCGGGACGTAGAATTTCACCCGGCTGGCCCCCTTCATGCGCTGGGCCAAATCCTCATCCACATAGTCCCAATACTGGCGGTTCTGCTCCAGGAAGCGGAGAAAATCCCCCTCCTCCTCCACCACCAGCCCGGCCATGCCGTTGGCGGTGAGCACCTCGCACACCCGCTCCAGCCGTTCCGCCGGGACCGGGAGGGTGACCTCTAACCATGTGCCGCTCATAGTATCGCCCCCATGTATCTGCGCCTCGCCTGTTTACGGAGGCCCAGCGTTATCTCAAAAATTCCAAAACCGCCCGGTTAAAGGGCCCGGGCCGCTTGCCTGCGATGAAATGATCCCCCTTGACGGTGACCAGCCGCCCGTGGGGCAGGCTGTCCGCGATGAGCCGGGAGTGGGAGGCGCGGATCATATCCCTGCTGCCCACAATGACCAGCGCGGGCATGGTGAGGGCGGCCAACTCCCTGGGGTGGATATGGGGCTCGTTCACCATCAATCCCAGCAGCTCGGCGTTGGCCCTGGCCTTGGGGGCCTGGGACAGGGAGGCCAGCTTGTACCCCAGCACGATGGGTATTTGTACGGACGGCCTCACCCCGGAGGGGTCCAGGTTGGCCCCGTTGAGCACCAGCCGCCCCACCCGCCCGGGATGGCGCAGAGCGAAGGTGAGGGCGATGTTGCCGCCGTCGCTGAAGCCCAGGATGTGGGCCCGTTCAATGCCCTGTTCGTCCATGAAGGCCGGCAGGTCGTCCGCGAACTGGGAGATGGTGAAGGGGGCCGTCCCCCGGGGGGAATGGCCGTGGCCCCGGGTGTCCACGGCGTACACGGTGAAATACCGGGCGAATTCGTCCATCTGGTGGACGAAATAGTCCCCGTCCTGCCCGTTGCCGTGGAGCAGGAGCAGGGGGACGCCCGACCCCTTTTTGATGTAATGCAGGGAGATGTCCATGATTAGCCTCACTTGCTGTAATTCATGCCCTGCCTGCCGCTGCGCGGCGGCTGGGCTTTTACCCTCGCTCCGGTCCATCCGCGCTGCTCACGGCGGCTCAGCGCTATTTTACCTTGTATCCACGCTTCGCCTGTTCGCAACGCGCGGCTTCCCTCCGTCTCGGGCAAAACCCGCCTGCCGCTGCGCGGCGGCTGGGCTTTTGTCCTCGCTCCGGTCCATCCGCGCTGCTCACAGCGGCTCAGCGCTATTTTACCTTGTATCCACGCTTCGCCTGTTCGCAACGCGCGGCTTCCCTCCGTCTCGGGCAAAACCCGCCTGCCGCTGCGCGGCGGCTGGGCTTTTGTCCTCGCTCCGGTCCATCCGCGCTGCTCACGGCGGCTCAGCGCTATTTTACCTTGATCTGCTTTACGCTGTCCAGCCGGATGAGCTTTTCGCACTCTTTTTTCGTGCCCTCGCCCGCCAGCACCAGCGCCCAGTCCTCGTCCGCGTCCAGGATTTTGCACTTCTTACCATACACGTCGAAGTCCCCGGCCTCCACGGTCAGCTCCACCGTCCGGCCTATCTGTTTGCGCACCTGGTCGCCCAGCCCCGCGATCCGTTTGGCGCCCAGGCCGTTCTCCCGAAGGATGCGCTCCAGGCGGCTCACCTTGCCCATGAGGACAAGCACCATGATAAAGGAAAATATGCCAAAGTATTCCATCTGCCGGCCCTCCTCAGTTCAGCTCCAGCAGGGAGCGGCGGGCCGCCTCCCCGTCCTTGAGGAAGGTGACGGTGCTGATGGCGGCCAGGGGGATGAGCCGAACCTCGTTCTTGTCCGGCTTCTTCTGGTTCACCACAACCTCCACGCTGGCCCAGCTGCCGTCGAAGTCCTGAATGACGCACCAGTCATGGACAACGGGCATCCCGTCGGCCTCGTAGAAGGTCAGCTTCACCCGCTTGCCCTGGGCCTGCTTCAAAAGCCGGGTCACCGGGGGCTTCACCGGCTCCCCCTTCTCGTCCACCCCGTCCTGGAGGAGGTAGTCGCAGCTCACCTCCAAAATCTGCGCCATGCGCACGATTTTGTCCGTCTCCGGGTAGGCGGCGTCCGACTCCCAGCGGCTCACCGCCTGCCGGGTGACCTCCAGTTTCTCCGCCAGCTGCTCCTGGGTCAGGTTGCGGGCCCGGCGGGCCTCGGCCAGTTTGTTTCCTAAGCTCATCAAATTCACCTCATAAAACCGGGAGGGCTCCTCCCTTTGATGCTCCCAGCATACCAAAACCCGGCGGATTGACCAGCGTTTTGCCGTTTCCAAATGTAACGTTTGGGTTGCGGAGAAGCGCGGAGCCGTCGTGAGCAGGGGGACTTAGAACCGCGTCGCGAACAGGCGCAGCGTGACAACGGGCGCGCCGCCCCTTCCGGGGCGACGGGCCGTCAACCGCCCGCCCGGCCCATCAATTCCCTCAGCGTCACCTCATACGCCTCCCGCTCATAGGGCAGGACGGGGAGCTGTTCGGGAAGCTCCCAGCCCTTGCGCTCAAAAATGCGTCGGATCAGGAAATCGGTAAAGTCCGGGTTCTTCACCAGGATGGGCCCGGTGAGATGGGTGGCGAACACATTGCCGCTCATGAAGCCCTCCGGGCCCTTGTCCTCCCCATTGCCAAAGCCCAGGGAGAGGCGGTGAAACAGCGGGTTCGCGTCCTCGGTGACGGAGCATTTGTTCATGAAGCCCACCACCGGGCTGTCCCACAGGGAGGTGTGGGCCACCACGTCCTCCGGGGCGCGCTTGTCCGATTCCACGGTGGAGAAGTCCGCCAGCCCCAGGCAGGGCCAGCGCTTGCCCTGGGCGTCCGTGATGGACTGGCCCAGCAGCTCCATGGCGTTGCCGGTGAACAGCACCACCGCCCCCCGGTCTATGGCGGCCTTGAGGGCCTCCTTGTGGGGCAGCAGGGCGGACAGCGCCGCCTTCTGGGTGCGCTCGGTGCCCGCGCCCATATAGATGAAGCCGGCGCGGTCAAAGGGCGGCGCATCCTCGAACAGGGCGGCGTCCACTGTGACGGACACCCCCGTGGCCTCCAGGTGGCGGCGGAGGACGGCGAGATTGGCGTACTCCCCGTACAGGGACATGCAGTCGGGATACAGGTGCAGAATGGTCAGTTCCATGGCGTGTTCCTCCTCAATCCTTCTCAACCAGCGAGAGGAGCTTGTCCCGGTCGGAGAAGCAGGTGACCACGTACACGTCCTCGTCCCCGTTTTCCTTCAGGTACTGGGCCGCCGTGGGGATGCTCTCCCCCACCTCGATCTTGTCCGCCGGGACGCGGCTGTACTTGAACCGCACCGCCAGGTCGTTGCAGTACCTGCCGTACAGCATGATCTTTTGCACCTGCGGGCAGCCCAGCCGGTCGAAGTCGATGTCCCACAGCCAGCTGGTCTCGCCGGTGAAGTACTTCCGGCTGATGGCGTCCACGATGACCAGCACCGTGCAGGGCTTTTCGGCGGCGGCGATATAGGCCAGGTTGGTGTCGTAGGCCACCGAGTTCTCGTGCTTGGAGGTGAGCAGGGTGCCCCGGTGGTTCCCCAGACGGAAGGTAATCATCCGCCCGTTTTTCAACATATAGTTATTGATAACCCCGGACATGACGTCGGGGGACACCCCCGCCAGGGCGCACGCCGACCAGGCCGCCAGGATGTTGTAGACGTTGTAGATGCTCTTGAAGGCCAGGGATATGTCTGTCTCGCCGTTGATGGTGAGCGTCCCCGCCTTCAGGTCCAGGGCGGTGACGGAAAAGTCGGCGGCGTGCCGCCTGTGCCCGCAGGAGGGGCAGGAGTAGTGCCCGATGTGGGCGTAGTGGTAGCAGGAGTATTCCATCCTGCCCCTGCACACCGGGCAGCGGGCGCCGTCGTGGTAGACGCCGTGGTGTTCCTGTGTGCTGATGGGGCAGGCATCCAGACCAAACCACTTGACCCGGGCCGGGTCGTGGTCCTTGGCGAAGCAGGACACCAGCGGGTCGTCGGCGTTGAGCACCAGGGTGGTCTCCGGGGACACGGCGTGCCTGATGGCGTCGTAGACCCATTCCGGGTGGCCGTTGCGGGTGAGCTGGTCCCGGTACAGGTTGGTGATGACAAAGTGGGTGGGGTGGAACCATTTGAAGGTGTGCCGGGCATAGCGCTCGTCGCTCTCCAGCAGCAGCACGTCCCCCCGCATCTTCCCGCCCAGGGTGCAGTGGGACAGGATGAGGGTGGCCACCCCCTCGATCTGGTTGGAGCCCTCCTTGTTATAAACCACCTTCCGCCCATCCTGCTCCAGGATGGCGGCGATCATCTCCACCGTGGAGGTCTTGCCGTTGGAGCCGGTGACGGCGATGATATGGGCGGGCAGCTTCACCCGGCCCAGCACGCCGGGGCACACCTTCAGGGCGAACTGCCCCGGCAGGGAGCTGCCCTTGCCGACGAGCCCGCCGATGAAGCGCAGGACTTTACACACCACGATGGCAAAAAACAATCTCATGTCTTTGCTTCCTCTCACAGTCGTTTGAATGGGAAGAACAGGTAGAGCTGCCCGCCCTCCGCCGGGCGCTGGCATTCCTGCACCGCCCCGGCCAGGGACAGCCCCCGCCGCTCCAATTCGTCCAATCCCGCCTGGAACGCGGCGGCATAGTCCCCCTCCGCCCGGACCCGCAGGCAGGCGAAAGCGGGCAGGGTCCATTTTGCCCAGCCCCCGGGGGGCTGGGCGCTGTCCGGGACCTGGACGCCCGCCAGGTACAGCCCCCGGGTGAAGCCGTCCCCCCAGGGCAGGAAGGAGCGGGACAGGTCGCTCATAGCGCCCCATACGCCCACAGGCGCGCCGCTTTCGTCCCGCAGGGCCAGCGCCTCCACCTCGCCGAACCGGGCGTTGGCCTGTTCCCACAGGGCGGGGGCGGGGGTGTGCCCCGGTTCTGCCCCGCCCTCCATGCCGACGATGGAGACGGGGGGCAATTCACAGACGGTAATCTCCATGGTGCCGTCCCCTCATATCCGTTTTGTAAAGCAGACGATCCGGTTGGCCTCGGCAAAGCCCGCCGCCAAATGGAAGGCGGCGCTGTCCGGGTTGTCCAGTTCGCAGTCGCTGGCGAACTCTGCACAGCCCCGCCCCTTGGCCCACTCCTCGCAGGCGGCCAGCAGGGCCTTCGCCGCGCCCCGCCGCCGGAACGGCTCCCGGACGTAGATGCCCTCCAGATAGCCCACCGGGCTGGTCTGCGTGCCCTCCACATAATCGCGGCGGAGCTGGCACTGGGCAAAGCCCACCGGCGCACCGTTCTGCGCGGCGAGAAAGACCGCGCACTCCATGGGGGACAGCGCCTCCCACTCCGCCAGCAGCTCCCCCGGCGCGTGGCCGGGGAACAGCCCGTCCGCCAGGGCGGCGGCCTGGGCCAGGGCTTCTCCGCTTGCTCTTGTAATCGTCATACCGTTTTCTCCAAATAAATCATCAGCGCCGTCACATCCGCCGGGGACACCCCGGACACCCGGGACGCCTGCCCCAGGTTCAGCGGGCGGATCTTGTCCAGCTTCTGCCGGGCCTCCAGCCGCAAACCCTGTATGCCCAGATAGTCCATATCCGGGGGCAGGGGCCTGTCCTCCAGCCGGCGCAGCTCCTCCACCTGCCGGTTCTGCCGCTCGATGTAGCCCTGGTACTTCACCGAGATTTCCACCTGCCGGGTAATTTCCCGGGAAAGGGGGGGCCGGGCCGGGTCAAAAGGGGCCAGGTCGGCATAGCCCAGCCTTGGGCGGCGCAGCAGGTCGATGTGCCTTGCCCCGTGGGGGCAGGGGGGCTCGCCCTTTTCCTCCAGGAGCTTGTCCAGCGCGGGGGAGGGGGCCGCGCCCGTGTGCTCCAGGCGTCCGATCTCCTTTTCCACGGCGGCGTACTTTTCCTCCACCTGGGCCAGCCGCTCCCGGCTGACCAGACCCGCCCGGAAGCCGTAGGCGGACAGCCGCTTGTCCGCGTTGTCCTGCCGGTGGATGAGCCGGTACTCCGTCCGGGAGGTCATCATGCGGTAGGGCTCGTTCGTCCCCTTCGTCACCAGGTCGTCGATGAGCACCCCGATGTAGCCGTCCCCCCGGCTCAAAATGAGGGGCGGCTCCCCCTTGAGCTTCAGCGCGGCGTTGACCCCCGCCGCCAGCCCCTGGGCGGCGGCCTCCTCGTAGCCGGAGGAGCCGTTGAACTGCCCCGCGCCGTACAGGCCGGGGACTTTTTTGCACTCCAGGGTGGGCAGCAGCTCGGTGGGGTCCGCGCAGTCGTATTCGATGGCATAGGCGCACCGGGTCATCTCCGCCCGCTCCAGGCCGGGGATGGTGTGGAGCATCTCCGCCTGCACCTCCTCGGGTAAAGAGGAGGAAAAGCCCTGGATGTACAGCTCCTCGGTGTTGAGGCCCATGGGCTCGATGAACAGCTGGTGCCGGGGCTTTTCGGAAAACCGCACCACCTTGTCCTCAATGGAGGGGCAGTACCGGGGCCCCACCCCCTCGATCACCCCGGAGAACAGGGGGGAGCGGTGGAGGTTGTCCCGGATGACCCGGTGGGTTTTTTCGTTGGTGTAGGTCAGGTAGCACACCGCCCGGTTTTCCGGCGGATGGGCGGTGGAAAAGGAGAAGGGCTCGGGGACGTCGTCCCCCGGCTGGATCTCCATTTTAGAAAAGTCCACGCTGCGGCGGTTGACCCTGGGGGGCGTACCCGTCTTGAACCGGCGGATGGACAATCCCAGGCGTACCAGGCAGTCCGTCAGGGGCAGGGCGGCGGCCATGCCGTCGGGGCCGGAATCCCTGGCCACCTCCCCCACGATGGTGCGCCCCCCCAGGTAGGTGCCGGTGGCGATGACGGCGGCCTTGACGCGGTAAACTGCCCCGGTGGCGGTAACCACCCCGGAGACGGCCCCATATTTGGTGAGAATCTCCGTGACCTCCGCCTGCTTCACCCACAAATTCTCTTGCAGCTCCAGGGTGTGCTTCATCACCTCCTGGTAGCGGCGGCGGTCCGCTTGGGCCCGGAGGGACCACACCGCGGGGCCCTTGCCCCGGTTGAGCATCCGGTACTGGATGCAGGCCCGGTCGGCGGCGCGGGCCATCTCGCCCCCCAGGGCGTCGATCTCCCGCACCAGGTGGCCCTTGCCGGTGCCCCCGATGGCGGGGTTGCAGGGCATATTGCCCACCGCGTCCAGGTTGATGGTGAAGCAAACCGTTTTCAGCCCCATCCGGGCGGCGGCCAGGGCGGCCTCGACGCCGGCGTGGCCCGCGCCGATGACGGCAATGTCAAATTGTCCGGCGTCGTAGCGCATGACGCGGGCCTCCTTTTCTACTGTGCAGGGGCGCCCCTGCCGGGGGCGTTATCAGCCGTCAGGACGACGAGGTCAAGCGGCTGGTGGGGGCGTTCAACCAAGATACCGCGTCGCTTGTGGACAATCTTCTGGCGGAACAGCTTGCCATCGGGGAGCTGCGGGAGTGCGCCTGTTTCCGCGCCGGGTTCCGGCTGGCGCTGGAGCTGGCCCGGTGAAAGGCCGCGCCCGCCGGAAGGGCCTCAGCCCCGCATCAGCGTCACCACCGCCAGCTCGGGCCGGTTGAACAGCCGGAAGCCCTGGAAGGGCACGGTGTTGTTCCCCAGGCCCCGGGAGACGAACAGGGCGCTGTCCCCCAGGCGGTACACCCCGGACGTCCAGGGCGGGAAAAACCGCCGGTTGGTGCCGATGAGCCCGCCCGCGAAGGGCAGGCGGACGATGCCGCCGTGGCCGTGGCCGGACATGACAAAATCATAGCCGGCGGCGGCATGCTGCCCGAAATGGTCGTTGCGGTGGGCCAGCAGCAGGGTGAACAGGCCGGGGGCTTCCTCCCCGATCTGGGCGTACAGCTCCTCGGGGGTGGTCTGGTCGGCGCGGCCGTTGGGGTCGTCCACTCCGGCCAGAACCAGCCGGGAGCCGCCGCGCTCCAAAATTTCATACTGGTTGGACAGCACCGTCACCCCGCACTGTGCCAGCACGCTTTTCAGCTCCCGCACGGTCCCCGAGCCCAGGGCCCACTCGTGGTTGCCGGTGACGTAATAGGACGGCGCGATGGCCGCCAGCCCCTTTGCCAGGGCGGGCACCATGGCCAGCTGGGATTTCTGGTCGATGAGGTCGCCGGTGACCACGATGAGGTCGGGGGCCTCCCCCCGCACCCGGTCCAGCAGCTCCCGGCTGCCCTCGCCGTACTCGTGGCCGTGGAGGTCGGACAGGTGGACGATCTGGAAGCCGCCGAAGCCCTGGGGCAGGCCGGCAAGCTCCGCCTGGGTATGGGTGGTCTGGAGGCCCCAGCACTGCCATTGGAACCAGAACCAGCCCCCCGCGGCCAGGAGCAGCAGGGCGGCCAGCCACCGCAGGGGGCGCGGGCGTTTCCGCCGGGGGCGGCGGTGGGCGCGGCCCTCCCGCTCACTCGCCGTCATGGAGGTAATAGGGCCGCATCAGGCTCTTGTGCTGGGTGGAGTCCTTCTGCCGGTCGGCGCGGGGAGGGGCCTCGATGGGCCGGGGCCGGTCGTCCCGGCGGCGTTTCCTGCCGGCCAGGGAGGGGGGCAGGACGGGTTCCCGGGCGGGCTGGGCCGGCGCGCCCTGCTTCTTGCCCCGGCGGCGGGGCTTGGACTGCCGGGGCTTGGCGGCCCCGTCCTGCCCTTTGGTCGCGCCCTGCCCCCGCCCGTCCTGGGCCTGGGGCCGGGGGGCGGGGCGGCGGGGGGCCAGCAGCCGGGCAGTTGCGTCCATAATCACATCTGAATCCCAGGG
>CATABD010000030.1 GCA_949494735.1 uncultured Oscillospiraceae bacterium | reverse complement strand
CTCCGGGAAGGGGGCACGCCGCTTTACAGCGCATCCTTGACCAGCCGCCACGCTTTCTGAACCAAATCCGCCGCCATCAGGATATCGAACTCGGAGATGTATTTCAGCGTATTGGCCCACCGGGCGATTTGATTCACATTGGAGCCAATAGCGGACAGCTCACGCAATAAGGCGGCGTAGGTTTCCGGCGGTCTGGCCTTGATCTCCGTGCCCATAATCGCCTTGCGAAGTATGGCGCTGGAAGATAGGCCGGATATCGCGCATTGCTTCATGAGTTGGGCATATTCTTCATCGTTCAGCCATAGGCCGACGAAGTGTTCCCGCTTTCTCATGGCATCCTCTTAATATGTCTCATGACGAGACATATTTTTGGGGGATGGGGGTTTAAGGGGGCGGTGCCCCCTAACAAGTGGTCGTTTGTGTTTAACAAATGACATACTTGCTGGGACAGCGCCGCCAGCGGCGCTGTCTGCGTGCTGTAAGTAGGTTGGGGCCGGTGGCAATGGCGGTGAAGTCGGTTGCGGGTGGTTAGGATTGATGGATGGATTGATATAGCTGAACTCAGTATAGTTCTTATCAGTATAATTTCCGTCCCCTTTGGGGAAGTCCAGACGTTTCAAAATGGGCGGGCTACAGGTCGGCTTTTCCGACTTCTGGAGGTCGGATGCTTCGGGGGAAATGCTGTCGCTTCCTGTGTCCTCGCCGCTGTCAGCGTCAGCGGTGGAAATCTTTTTCACATATATTTTGGCGGGTTTACCCTGGCCCTGCTTCACCCGCTCAATCAGGTCATACTGCTCCAGTTCGGCCAGCAGACGGACAGCTTTGTTGTGCCCGCAGGAAAGGGTGGTTTGGATTTCTTCCAGGGTGAAGTAGATGAAGGCGCGGCCCTCCGTGTCCTGCCAGCCGTTTTGATGGGACAGGCCCATACGATCCAGCATAAGGCCGTACAGCAGTTTGGAATCGGTGGAGAGGGTGCAAAACCGCTCGTCCCTTACCAAAATGCGAGGGATGCGGAAGAAGCTGAAATCGGTGGTTTCTCCGTTGTGGAAGTAACTAGGGTTAGAATTGTTTGACATGAAAATCCTCCTTAAAATGTGAAAAGACCGCGACCGTAAATTGCGGCCTTTTCTGATTATAGCATCATAGGGACAGGGGCAATAGTAGTCCACTGTTTCTCTAAAAAATTTGTCGCCTTTAAGGAACCTACATGATATAATAGTCAAAAGAATCTTATTATAAATAGAAGGGTGTCAGGCATGGGAGAATATGTATCTCTTAAAATTGGCGCTTATGATTACCTGTCATGCAAAAATTCGTTTGGTGATTTGCTACTGTTTTTTACTGAGGATGATCTCATTATTGATGTTGAAATGCTCGATGGTGAAGAATATAAAACCTATTGCTTTTCAACGACTGTAGAAAAAGCTAAAAAGTGCTTAGACTGTCTAGGGCACACCTTAAGCAGAGCAAGAGCAGGTTTTGAGTGCGATAAAGCTGATAAAATTGAATTTGCACAATACGAGAATGAAACGTCATATGAAATTGAATTAAGAAAACACTTCACTTTTGAAAATTGGTTGACAGCAGCAAGAAAGTTTGCCTGGCTTCTGTCGAATGATAAGTATGATGAGGAAGCGTACAATTATCCGCTGATTGAAAAAGAACGTACCCAGAACCAAACCATATCAGAAAGGATTGTCTTGGAATCATTGCCATTCGGCGAGGATTTTTTCGGTTTGAATTATTCGAATATTGACGTGTGGAGCATATTTAGAGCAATTCTAGATGCCTTTGATCCTGAAACACAGATAAAATTGGATTATTCAAACCTTTTTTATGGCGGCTGGTGCAATGAAATTCCAGAACCAGAGGATTACTCAGTCCCCCAAACGATAATCTTAACCGAAGGTAAATACGATGCTGAAGTCATATCAAGTTCCATTAAAATACTCTATCCTTATATGGCAAAGTTTTATTCTTTTATTAACTTTTCTGACTATAAAGTACAAGGTAGCACCAATTTCCTAACACATTATTTCAAAGTATTTATTGCCTCTGGCATTCAAAACCGAGTTATTGCATTATACGATAATGATTCTGCTGGCCTTTCTGAACTGGTTGATCTTGAAAAAATGGTGCTTCCTAATAATTTTAGAGTGATGCATCTCCCTGATTTAGAACTTGCTAATGATTATCCGACACTAGGGCCAAGTGGAAAAGAAAACATGAATATCAATGGTAAAGCGTGTTCGATTGAACTGTTTCTCGGTCAAGATGTTTTAAGCGACAATGGGGAGTTTACTCCAATACAGTGGAAAGGCTTTATCGAAAAGGTGCAATCATACCAGGGGGAAATTATGCGCAAAGGATATGTTCAAGAAAAGTTTAGGGAAAAACTCACTAAAACTTTACACGATGATATAATCAATGAGTCTCAATGGATAGAAATGAAAAAACTTCTCACTGCAATATTTAGTGTTTTTGAGGATTAGACAGTAATTTTTATAAATCTCTTGCCGACGGCTTTCAAACCATTGGTATGACTAGGTTTCTTGAAGTCCTATAATTATACTCCGACCACGAGCAGGTTCATCGCATTTGATGAACCTGCTCTCTTTTTCTCCTGTTTTCTCTGCTATGCTCTTGTATTCTCTCTTTTGTGTTGAGCAAATGCTGTAAGAACACTCGCGCTCAATTATAGGCTTATAGGATTTTTTCAATTTTACCGATGAAGTGATAGTGGATTTCGATTTTCTGCCGGTATGGCCGGACGCTCCTATCTGCTGGATAAACTGCAATCCAGTCAATAAACTGTCCGACAATATCCCGCGTTAAAAACCTGATGTCGGCTTGACCTTCGACCTCCCTCTTAAAACGTGCGAGACCATCTTGGAATTTCTGGGCAGCCTCAAATTCTACTTGGATTTTTTGCTGTTCTTCTTTCAGTTGATCACGCTCCTTTTTGAATTGATTACTCAGCAGGACAAATGTTTCGTCATCTATCACCCCCTTCACCTTGTCCTCGTAAGCTGTGGCCAGACATTTTCTGAGTTCGTTCTGGCGCTTATCCATTTGCCATTGCTGCTCCATTAGGCGTTGGATGGTTTCCTGCGATTCTATTGATTTGGCAACAGCAATATTATCCCAGAAGCAATTGCTCTTTGCCGCTTGAATCAGCTTTCGTAGTTCATCAAGAACCTTATCACTAAGAAACTCCAAACGAATATAGTGGGTATTTGGACAAGTACCTCGATTGCCTACATAATTGGAGCAATTATAGTATTTAATGGATGGGTTTGCTTGATTAAAATGATAGTGGAGATTGCTCCCGCAGTCTCCACAGCGAAGAACCCCGGAAAACAGTGATTGCTTTCCGAGGTTCTTTCTCGCTTTATATAGGTTTTGCTTGTGCTGAATGTACTCCCAGAAAGAACGTTCGATGATCGCTTCGTGTATGCCTTGTAGGATAATCATATTCTCAACGGTATTCTCTCGACGTTTTTTATCTTTGTAGGAATTGCTGTAAGTTTTCAGATTTACAACATCGCCGCAGTATTCCCGGCTACGCAGAATCTTAGAAACAGTTGTGGAAGCCCAGCGGTATGGATCAACTGACGTTGGAATCCGCTTGCTCCCATGTTTCAAATGATAGTGGGCTGGGGTTAGGATTCTGTCAGACTCCAGCATCTTTGCGATTTGCTCAGGCCCATAGCCCAGGAAAGCAAGCCGGTATATGTGCTGGACTACCGTTGCTGCCTCATGATCAATTTTCCATAGCTCGCCTTTTTCCTTCGACCTCGTGTAACCATACACAGGCACACCAATCGGTACTCCTGCGGCAGCGCGGGTTTGATACATCAACCGCATCTTCCGACTGATATCCCTCGCGTACCATTCGTCCATGACACTATATAATGGCACAAAATCTGTGGAGTTGGTATCACTGTCAATCCCACCGCTGACCGCTATAAAACGCACATTATGCTGCGGAAAGAATTGTTCACTGATATGGACAAGACCACAAAAATCTACGGAGCTGCTGACGATAGGAAAGCACACTGTCAAAAGGATTTTATGCTTCAGAAGGAGCAGTATGCCAAGGTGGCATCGGTGGTGCTAATTTCAATGTATTAGACCACAAGCTTGGCAACCTACCGTTTATGGGCTGATTTTAATACTCCACGTGTTTCGATAAATTCTGTTTGCAATCAGCGAAATCAAATCAGCCTGTTCCTCAAAAGCAGCAACTTCCCCCTTTGTAGACGGCAAAGAACACCAGGGCTCAATGCACAGATAAAGGGCATCAGTTTTCGGCCAGTGCCACAGCCCCAGATAGTCCATTTGTGGGAACTTGATGGTAATGCTGTGGCCTCCTTCTTTATGCTCCAGCGTAACCTTATGTCCAGCGTTTTTCAGCACAATGGCATCCTGGTCAAAGAGGTCATGGGCCAGAAGCAAACAATTGGCTTTGTCCAACGAGAATGGTGTGTCGGTGCCATCCAAAAAACAATCCTCGGTGAAACCCACCCGCACAGGCTGACAGGAGGGATCGAAGCGCAGCCGGTAGTCCTCGAAACATTTTCCGCTTTGAAACGGAACCCGGAAGCCCGGGTGCGCACCCAGTCCAAAGTACATGATCCGCCCGTCCCGGTTTTCCACTTCATAGGTAATGACCAGCGTATTGCCCCGCAGTTCATAAATCACCCGAAAGGCAAAATGCCTGGGATACGCCGCCAGCGTCTCATCATTGTAGACAAGCTCCAGTACCAGCCGCTCCTCTGCCTTTTCCCTGAGCGTAAAGTCCTGATAGGGCGCGAAGCCGTGGATCTTCATATGGTGGAGCTCACCGTCCAGGTAATAGCTTTCATCGGTAAGCCGGGCCACATAGGGAAACAGATTGGGAGCTTGATCCGGCCAATAGGCCGGGTCCCCCTGCCATAGATATTCCCCGCCGTTTGCGACTTGAATCGACTGAAGCTCGGCGCCGTGTTCCGCAGCCTCAACCCGCAGAAACTCGTTTTTGATGATGTGCGTCATGCCCCGGCCATCCTTTCCAAGACCTCCTCGTAGCTGGGCACGCTGGAGATCCCGCCCGGGCGGGTGGTGGACAGCCCCGCGCTGGCGCAGGCGAACGCGGCCACCGACCGCAGTTCATCCTCGGTCAGTTCCCCCGGGGCTTTGCTGGTCTGCAAAAGCCGCCATACCGCGCTGCCGCCGAAAATATCCCCCGCCCCGGTGGTATCCACCACCCGGAGCCCGGACAGACCGGGCACCATGCCTTTAGCGAGACGGTTTTGGAAGATACAGCCCGCCGCGCCGCAGGTGACAAAAACAAGCTTTACGCCATATTCGTTCAGAATTAGCTCTGCGCCCTCCGCCGGGGATGCACCGAACAGGAATTCCACTTCCTCATCGCTGATTTTCACCACATCGGCCTGCTTCAATCCCCACAGGAGCTGTTCCCTAGCGTCGGCCAGATCGCTCCACAGCGGTTTGCGCAGGTTGGGGTCGTAGGTGATGAGCTTTCCGTGCTCCTTGGCGTAGGCCACCGCCTGCCGGGTGGCGGACCGCGCCGGTTCGTCCGTCAGGGACAGCGTTCCGAAGTGGAACACCTTCGCCTCCTCCACCAGGCTCAGATCCAGCTCGTCGAAGGTGATCTGGCTGTCCGCCCCCGGCTTTCGGGCAAAGGAAAACTCCCGGTCCCCGAGCTCATCCAGCGTCACGAACGCCAGCGTGGTGAACACATCAGGGCTGGCCACAATGCCTCTGGTTTCAATGCCGAGGTTTTGCAGGGTGGCGGTCAGCAGCTTTCCAAAGGCATCCGCGCCCACCTTCCCGGCCAGGGCCGTTTTGGCGCCGAATTTGGCCAGGGCCGCGAGAAAATTCGCGGGCGCGCCCCCAGGATGGGCGGCCATGGTTGGATAGCCAAACTCATCGGCGCTTTGGCTGGTGAAATCAATGAGCAGCTCGCCCCAAGCGACAACGTCTAACATGGCCCGCCTCACTTCGCCGCGGGGTACTCGTTGCACAGCAGCCGGTAGGGAGGCTCGTCCTCCTCGATCTCCGGGAAACGGCCCACGGGCGGGTTGAAGCGGTTGTCCGTGTTGTCGTCGTTGCACTGACTTACCTCGCCCAGCAGCACCGGGCCGCCGCCCTCCTCCACGGTGAAGTCGTGGTACAACCGCTGCTGAATGTGGATGCTCTCGCCGGGGGTGAGGCGGATTTGCGTCCCGGCGGGGACGGTGTAGGTCCGCCCGTCGGTGTGGACGGTGACATCGGAGGCGTAGTCGATCTCCTCATCCGGCAGGGAGTTGTACACCCGGATGAGCACATTCCCGCCGCCCCGGTTGATGATGTCCTCCGTCTTGTACCAGTGGAAGTGGTTGGGTGCGTACTGCCCTTCCTTCAGATACAGCAGCTTCTCCGCGTACACCTTGGGGTACTTGTCCGCCATGGCCCGGTTGCCGTTGCGGATGGTGATGAGGGAGAAGCCGAAGTGGTCGAAGTCCCCCTTGCCGTAGTCGGTGATATCCCAGCCCAGCATACACTCCCGGACCTCGTCGTACTCATGGCCCAGGGTCTGCCACTGCTCCGGGGTGAACTGGCAGAAGGGCGGCAGGGCGAAGCGGTACTGGGCGCACATGGCCTCCAGTTCCTTCAAAGCGGCATTGATTTCAGAGCGTTTCATAAGACATTTTCCTCTCTATGTTAAAATTTCCTTGTGATTCATGTCCTTGCTTTATCTCAATTCCTTATTATCGTAAAAGGTCTCTTGAATTTCATTTGCTCATTTGAACCCTTGATACAAATTCAGCCAGGGCGCGTGAAAAGGTATGTGGCCAAACTCCGACTGTTCGTACACCTCCGGCGGCGCGCCCTGACGGATGCGGATAAGCCGGGAGGCCAGGGAGAGGGAGTCGGCCAGGTTGATGGCCAGAATGACCAGCGCAATGCCCTTTTTCAACAGCTGCTCCAGCAGCTCCCAGATGTGGATGCGCATCTCCAGATCCGCCCCCTGAAAGGGCTGGACGCAGAACACCACTTTGGGGTTTTGGAGCAGGACGCGCTGGTACACCAGATCGTATTTCTGCCGGACGGACAGCTGCTCCGGCAAATGCCGGAACACCTCATCCCCCAACACCTCCGCGCAGGCTTGGCGCAGGCCCTTTTGCACCTGGGTGCTACGCCACAGCTCCGGCAGGCGGTGATCCAGGGTGATACCCACATTGTCCAAGCAGCTCAGCTGGGGGAAGACCATGGAGCGGTCCGGCCGCTCCCGGATGACGGCGATCCGGCGATCCAGCCCCGGCACATAGGGCACGCTGTCCAGGTAAATACAGCCCGCCTCTATGGGGATTTCCCCATGGAACAAACTGATAAGATCCTGGAATACCCGGTTTTGCAGGTCCTGAAGCACAACGCATTCCCCCGGAGCCACAGAAAAAGACAGTCCTTCCGCCGCACCGCCGGACATCCCCTCCACCCGCAGCACCGGGGGCCGCTCCTCCCTGCCCTGCTGGCGGTGGAGCTGGCGGCGGACCATATCATCGTAAGAGCCGATGATGGACAGGTTCATGGCCTCGTGCTCCAGTACCTTGGTGATGCGCCCGTTGGAAAACAGGGCGGTTCTATCGCAGATGCGGGCCAGCTCCTCGTAGTGAAAGCCCAGGTACAAAAAGGAGATTCCCTCTTTGGCGTAGCGCCGGAGGATCTGGTGGAGCCGGGACAGCTCCGAATCGCTGATAAATGTGCTTACCTCCCGGAGGATAACCAGGCGGCAACCCGCCACGATGGCCTTCACCAACTCCACGAGGAACCGCTGAAAGTGGGTCAGATCCCCCACGTAGGCGTCGGTAGAGATACCCGCGTCCAAACGGTCCAGGACAGGCTGGAGCTGCTGGCGCAATATCCTGGGCCGGATCAGCCAGGTGCGGAAGGCGGGCCGGAGCACAAATATGTTGTCCGCCACGGTCAGTCCCTCCACAAGGCAGCTGTCGCTCTGGATGACGCCGATCTGGTTATATCTGGGGGCGGGAGCGCACCAGGAATTAAGCAGCTCTTCCCGGTAGTAGATGCTTCCTGTCTGGAGGGGGAGATTGCGGCGGAGCAGCTCGGTGAGGGCGGTCATGCTGTGGCCGCAGTTCAGAGGGATGAGGCCCATGATCTCCCCGGCAAAAATATTGAGGCTGAAGTCCCGCAGGGGCGTGTTCCCCTGCTCCTGATAGGTGACATGGGACAGGCGCAGCACCTCTTCCCTCATCCCAGCACCCCCGGATTTTTCACATCCCAGTCATTGCTGATACAGGGCAGGGTGATCTCCACCGTAGTGCCCATGCCGATCATAGAGTACACATGCAGCCCGCACTCCTCCCCAAACAGCAGGCGGATGCGGTTGTCCACGTTGACCAAAGCCACGCCGCCCTGGCCCTCGTCCTCCTTGGGCTGGGAGTTGGCCAGGCCGCCCTTCCCCAGCCGCCCGTTGAGCCTGCCCAGGGTCTCCTCGTCCATGCCCACGCCGTCGTCCGACACACTGATGAGCAGCCGCTTTTTTGTGCGCTGGAGACGGATGGTCAGATGGCCGGCACCGATTTTCAACTCGGTGCCGTGGATGATGCTGTTTTCCAGAATGGGCTGGAGGGTTAGCTTGGGCAGGCGGAACTGGTAGAGCTCCTCCCGGTCCTCGGGGGCGCACTGTATGTCCAGGTGCAGCCTGCTGCCAAAGCGGTACTGCTGGATGCGGAAGTAGGTTTCACAGTTTTGCAGCTCCTCCTCCACGGTCACCAGGTTTTCCACCTTGCTGATGGTGTATCGGAAAAAGGTGGCCAGCGCCTCGGTCATGTCGGCCACGCTGTCCAGCTGGGCCAGCATGGCCTCGCTGCGGATGCTCTCCAGGGTGTTGTAGAGAAAGTGGGGATTGATCTGGTTTTGCAGGGCCAGATACTGGGCCTGGCGTTTGTTCAGGCTGAACACCTTGGCGGGGTCCAGCACCTGGCGCATCTGCTGGAGCATCTGCTCCTCCGCCGGAGACAGGGCGCAGTCCAGTACGGCCTGCTCCTCCTTCCCCCCGGCATATCCCTCCATGAGAAGGCGCAGAGCCTGCTCCCGCCGCCGGAAGGGAGCTCCAATCCAAAAATACGCCGCGGCCGCCGCCGCCAGCAGGACGGTCAGGGACAGCGCCAGCAGCGCCACAGGCGGGTTTCCCTGGGCGGCCCGAACCAGCGCCGCCGTCAGCAGCGCCGCCAGCAGGACGAACACCGTCCGCGCCAGCATCCTGGCCCGGCAAGACAGATAAAACGATCTGCGCTCCACGGTGTTTGCCCTCCTTCCTCATCCAGCCTTACCCATACAGCTTTCGGTACTGGCCGGGGTTCAAATTGGTCTCTCTTTTGAAGTTCTGGGTAAAGTGCTTCACATCGCTGTAGCCCACCTGAGCGCAAATCTCCGCCACCGGCAGATTGGTTCGCTGGAGCAGCTCCTTGGCCCGCTCCATCCGTACCCGGGTCAGGTATTTGGCAAACCCCTCCCCGGTCTCCTTTTTGAACAGGGCGCTGAAATAGCTGGGGGTGAACCCCACCATATCGCACACGTCCTCCAGAGTGATGGGCTGGCTGTAGTGCTTCTGGATGTACTGCTTTGCCTCCCGGACGGGGCGGATAGCGTCGCTGCGCCGCCGCTCCAGGATGGCCTGAACCTGCTCGCGCTGCATCCGCTTCAGATGCTGAAACAGCTGCTCCCACTGGCCGCACCGGTCGCAGTCCGACTCAAACCTCAGCTGAAGCTGTTCCCGGCCCTCGATCTCAGGCCGCTGGAGGAACAGCCGCCCCGCCCCCGCCGCCAGCTCCAGCACCTCCCAGCCCCGGACTCCAGGGGTGTCTCGGACGGCCTGGATCAGTTCGTCCGCCGCCTGATCCAGCAGCTTCGGATCGGCGCTCTCCATCCCCCGCTCCATGGTTCGGCGGTACTGCTCCAGCAGCTGGTCGCGATCCAGCTCCGGGGGACAGGGGCCGCCCTCCAGCAACCGTCCCGTCCCCTGGATCAGCCGATCCGCCGCCGCCCAGCGGGCGGCCCGCGCACAGCCGGGCAGATCCTCCGCCCGATCCGCAATGGGCCCCAGGGCCAGGGAAAATTCCAACGGGCCAAAGATGGTTCGCTGGGCCAGAAGCTGGTCCAGACAGCCCCGCAGGTGCTTGCGGACGGCCTCCTGCCGCTCTCCGGGGTAGTTCAGCAGACAGCAGCCCCAGCCCTTTTGGAAGGCCAGCAGCGTCTCGTGGCACAGGGGGGCCAGCTCCCGCTGAAAAATCTTCAACGCCTTATCCTGGACAATCTCCAGAGTGGCCGCAGAGAAGGAGCCGGAGGGGCCGTCTATTTTCAGCAGCACCGCCTGGCACAGCCCCGGCTTGGCGCGGAAGCGGTAGGTGTCCCACAGTAGCTCTTCGGTGACCGCCTCCAGCCGCTGGCCCAGCAGATCCAGGGGCAGGCGGGCCCGGAGCTGGTCTGCAGTTTCCCGGTTGGCCTGACGCAGGCGCTCCATCTCCACGGCGGAGCAGGCACGCTGGCGGCACCGCTGGCCCAGCTTTTCCAGGGTGGACATCAGCTCCTCCCGCTTGATGGGCTTGAGCAGATAGTCCCCCACGCCATATTTGATGGCGGTCTGGGCGAACTCGAAATGGGCGTAGCCGCTGATGATGACGATTTCCAGCTGGGGGAATTTTTCCTTGGCCCGCTGGATCAGCTCCAGGCCGTGACAGCCCGGCATACGGATGTCGGTGACCAGAATATCCGGGTGGAGGCGCTCCACCAGCTCCAGGGCCTCCAGGCCGTTGGAGGCCACCCCGGCCACCTCCATCCCCAGGCTGTTCCAGTCGGCCAGCATCAGGATCAGCTGGCATACCCTGTCCTCGTCGTCCGCCACCACCACTCTCAGCATGGCCGCGCCTCCTCTCTGGTTTGATATTGAATGCCTCCCACAGGCTGGAAACAAGTGTGACAAATATTATATAACAGTTATTCGGAAAATTCCACAAGAACGCCGGAGCTTTGTCCGGCGTTCTTGGGAACGGTATCGAGGGAGCGTTTATTTGGTCAGTACGGAGACGCCGGTGTCGGTGACCGCGCCGCCCAGGCTCTCGCCCTCCAGCGCTTTCACACAGGCTTCCACGCCGCTGGAGCCCATCACATCGGGATTCTGGGCCATAGTGGCCAGCAGGTAGCCGTCGTCGATGAGGCCCAGGATGGCATCGGACTTGTCGAAGCCCACGCCGATGATGTCCGCCTTGCCGGTGGCCTTGATGGCGTTGCCCGCGCCGGTGGTGGAGCCCTCGTTGCAGCCGAAGATGCCCACCACGCCCTGGGTGATGTAGTTCTCCGCGATGGACTGGGACTTGGCCGCGTCGCCCTCGCCGTACTGGGTCTCCAGCAGCTCGAAGCCGCTGCCCTCAAAGGCGGAACGGAAGCCCTCCTCCCGCATGACGCAGGAATCGGTGGCGGCGTTCACGTTGATGATGCCGATTTTGCCGGAGGTGACGGCCTTGGCCTCCAGGGCCTTCTTCATCTCCTCGCCGGCGGTCTTGCCCGCCGCCTTGTTGTCGGTGGAGAAGGTGGCCTCGGCCTCCACGTTGGCGGGGGAGTCCACGTAGACGATCTTCACGCCCTTGGACTGGGCCTCCTTCAAAGCGGAGGAGATGGCGTCCGGGCCGTTGGCAGCCACGATGATGGCCTTGGCCCCGGCGCTGACGGCGTTGTTCACGCACTCGATCTGCTGGGCGTCGTCCTTGGTGTTGGGGGACATGAAGGTGACGGTGACGCCCAGCTCCTTGGCCTTGGCCTGGGCGCCCTCGTTCAGAGTGACCCAGTGCTGGTCGATGGAGTCCATGGTAATCAGGGCGATCTTCCACTCCTGGCTGGCGGGGGCGCCACCATCGTCGGAGGGGGCGCCGCCCTCCTTGGTCAGTACGGAGACGCCGGTGTCGGTGACCACGCCGCCCAGGCTCTCACCGTTGATGGCCTTGACCGCGGCCTTCACGCCCTCATAACCCATGACGTCAGGGTTCTGGGCCATGGTAGCCAGCAGGAAGCCGTCGTCGATCAGCCCCAGGATTGCGTCGGACTTGTCGAAACCCACGCCGATGATGTCCGCCTTGCCGGTGGCCTTGATGGCGTTGCCCGCGCCGGTGGTGGAGCCCTCGTTGCAGCCGAAGATGCCCACCACGCCCTGGGTGATGTAGTTCTCCGCGATGGACTGGGACTTGGCCGCGTCGCCCTCGCCGTACTGGGTCTCCAGCAGCTCGAAGCCGCTGCCCTCAAAGGCGGAACGGAAGCCCTCCTCCCGCATGACGCAGGAATCGGTGGCGGCGTTCACGTTGATGATGCCGATTTTGCCGGAGGTGACGGCCTTGGCCTCCAGGGCCTTCTTCATCTCCTCGCCGGCGGTCTTGCCCGCCGCCTTGTTGTCGGTGGAGAAGGTGGCCTCGGCCTCCACGTTGGCGGGGGAGTCCACGTAGACGATCTTCACGCCCTTGGACTGGGCCTCCTTCAAAGCGGAGGAGATGGCGTCCGGGCCGTTGGCAGCCACGATGATGGCCTTGGCCCCGGCGCTGACGGCGTTGTTCACGCACTCGATCTGCTGGGCGTCGTCCTTGGTGTTGGGGGACATGAACTGGACGTTGACGCCCAGTTCCTTGGCCGCCTTCTGGGCACCCTCGTTCAGGGTGATCCAGTGCTGGTCGATGGAGTCCATGGTGATCAGGGCGATCATGGTGTCGCCGTCATTCTGCTTGCCGTCGTCGGCGGGCTTGCCGGCACAGCCCGCCAGCCCGGCCAGCACCAGGCACAGCGCGCACAGGATTGCTGTGAGCTTCCTCAGTTTCATTTTCATTGTTCCTCCTTTATTTTTATCAATTAGCACCTGCCGGTGACTAATCTGCCTTGGGGGCGGAGCCGTGCTTCACGGTCTTTTTCCGATAGGCCCCGTTGCGGACGACCACGTCCAGGAACACGGCGCCCACCACGATGATGCCGATGACCAGCCGCTGTATGCCCACCTGGGCGCCGATCATGTTCAGGCCGTTCTCCAGCGTCTGCCACACCGCCGCGCCGGCCAGGGTGCCCAGCAGGATGCCGGTGCCGCCCAGGGGGGACACGCCGCCGATCACGCCCGCCGCCACGCCGTACATCTCATACATATTGCCGGCCTCCATATTGCCCATGCCCGCCTGGCCGCACAGGATGAAGCCCACCACGCAGGAGCAGAAGGCGCTGACCAGATAGGCCTTGGTGGTGGTGGCCAGCACACTGACGCCGGACAGCTTGGCAGCGTCGGCGTGGGAGCCGATGGCATAGATGTGGCGGCCCGTGCGGGTCTTGGACAGCAGGAAGAAGAACACCACGAACAGGACGATGGCAATCCAGAAAGTGTTGTAGATGCCCAAGGTGGACCCGTAGTAGAAGAAGTTGCCGAAGGCGTCCGCCGCCTCCTTGCCGATGCCGGAGGCGATGGCGTCGGTGTTGCGGTTGCCGTTGACGATGTAGGCCACGCCCCGGGCTACGAACATGGTGCCCAGGGTGGCGATGAAGGGGGGCAGCTTCCATTTGCCCACCAGCAGCCCATTGAGCACGCCGATGACCAGGCAGCACGCCAGCGTAATGAGGATGGCGGCGATGGGGTGGACGCCCATGGTCATCAGGGTGGCGGAGATCATGGCGCTCATGCCCGCCACAGAGCCGATAGACAGGTCGATGTTGCCGGTGATGAGGATATAGCTCTGCCCGATGCCGATGAGCAGGTATTTGGACATGGAGCGCAGCAGGTTCATGATGTTCTGCCCGGAGAACACCGTGGGGTTGATGATGCCGAAGGCGATGTAGATGGCGATGAGCCCGGCGAAGGCCGTCAGGGCCCCGCCCATGCCCCTGGTGCTCAAAATGCGCTTGATGGGGTTCTGCTTTCTCTCATTCATTGTCTCAGCCCTCCTCAGATGGCGATTTTCTTCTCAAACCGGGTGGCAAGGGAGAGGATTTTCTCCTGGGTGGCCTCCTGGGCGGGCAGCTCACCGGTGACCCGCCCGTCGCACATGACCACGATGCGGTCGGCGATGCCCATCACCTCGGGCATTTCGGAGGAGACGAACATGACGGCGATGCCCTGCTGCTTGAGCCGGTTCATCAGGTGGTAGATCTCCACCTTGGCGGCCACGTCGATGCCCCGGGTGGGTTCGTCGAAGATGACCACCCGGGAGTTCCGGGCCAGCCATTTGCCCACCACCACCTTCTGCTGGTTGCCGCCGGACAGGTTGGCCGCGTCGATCTCCACGTTGGGGGTTTTGATCTTCAGGTCCTCCACCGTGCGGGCGCACACCTCGTCCTCTCTGGTTCGGCTCACCACCCCGAACCGGTCACACAAAAAGTCCAGGTTGGGCAGGGCGATGTTCTGCCGGATGGACAGCTTGGTGCACAGCCCGTCCTTCTTCCGATCCTCCGGGGCCAGCACGATACCCGCCTGGATGGCGTCCAGCGGCCGCCGGATGGCTACCTCCGCCCCGTCCAGCAGGATCTGGCCGCTCTCCTTGGCATCCACCCCGAAAATGGCCCGGGTGGTCTCCGTGCGCCCCGCCCCCATCAGCCCGGCGAAGCCCACGATCTCCCCCTCGTACAAAGAAAAGCTCACGTCCCGCACCATGCGCCCGGCGTTGAGATTTTTCACCTCAAACACCTTTTTGCCCTTTTCGCAGCTCACCCGGGGGAACTTCTCCTTGATCTCCCGGCCCACCATATAGGCGATGATCTCGTCCAGATTGGTGTCCTGGAAGTCCATGCGGGTGATATACTGGCCGTCCCGCATGATGGTCACCCGGTCCACGATGTGCTGGAGCTCCTCCAGCCGGTGGGAGATGTACACGATGCCGCAGCCCTTGGCCTTCAGCTCCCGGATGATGCGGAACAGGTCGTCGATCTCCCGGGCGGTGAGGGCGGAGGTGGGTTCGTCCATGATGAGTACCCGGGCGTTGGTGGACAGGGCCTTGGCGATCTCCACCATCTGCTGCTTGGACACGGGCAGCTCGCCCACCACCTGCCGGGGATCCAGGTCGATCTTCAGATCGTCCAGGATGCGGCGGGCCTCCGCCTCCATCTCGCTGTTGGCCAGGGCGATGCCATGCCGCTTTTCCCGGCCCAGGAAAATGTTTTCCGCCACGGACAGGTGCCTGCACATATTCAGCTCCTGGTGGATGATGGCCACCCCTACCTCCTGGGCCAGCTTGGGGGTGAGGTCGCCGTACTGCTTTCCGAAGATCTCCAGTTCTCCCTCATCCCGCTGGTACACGCCGCTGAGCACCTTCATCAAGGTGCTCTTCCCCGCGCCGTTCTCTCCCAGCAGGGCCATGACCTCGCCCGAGCGCAGCTCAAAGCTCACATGATCCAGGGCCTTGACGCCGGGGAAGCTCTTGCATATCTCTTTCATGGAGACAATGACGTCGTTCATTTGCTCACCTGTCTTTCCTGGGCATTGTGTCCTGTGGGTCTGTCTAATTTAGATTATAGGCTGGGCGATGAAAGGGAGCAAGGGGAGCATTTCTTGATTTTGCGGGAGATTTTTATGCTCTTTTCATGAAGAGGATTGTATAGCATACTGGCTCTTTATGAAAGATATATAAAAGCAGAATGGCGTATTTGGATATATTGCTGTCATGGCAAACGGCAGCGACAGAAAAGCGGCCCATGTAAAAGGTCAATCGCCAGCGTGCTTTCCCAAAGGATTTGTTACGCATATGTTCGGCTTTTCTGCCCTTGATAAATCCCTAAAACAACGATAGCAGCAAGGATTCCCAAAACAAAAACCGCCATCACCGGGTAACTGACGCACATTCCAAACACATTGAAACCCTTATATCCGCCGAACACCTCTTTCATCAGCGTGACATTTGCCAGCCCGAAATCCACCAGCGCCCCAAGCCGCTGGGTCACGGTATCGCCCATGGCCGCCAGCCCCACATTCACAAACAGGATTGCAAGGCTTACCCCCGCCGTCCCTATCTGGCTTTTCAGGCGGGAGGAAATAAAACAGACAATCAGACTATAGACCGCGCCGGTAAAAATAAGCCATACGGCCCCGACCGCGGCAAGCTGCCAGACCTTCCAGGGGAACATGGATCGGGCATAGGTGGGGATGGACTGGATAGCGGCGTCCCAGCCGTGGAAACTCCCATGGGGCAGAAAACCGAACAGAAACGTGGCGGCCAGATACAGCGCGGCCACAACCGTGGAGGCGGCGAGTACGCTCAGCAGCTTTGCCGTGACGATCTTCCGCCTGCCATTCCGGGAGCTTAAAATCAGGTTATCCATGCCGCTGGACCGCTCCACTGCGAACACCGGGGCGATGACAAAGGTCAGCGGAACAAACAGAAGAAACTGCATCATATGCTCCCCCCAGTTGTTGAACAGGTTCTCCCACAATAGGGCGTTGGCAAACTCCGGCTCCCCCAGCTCTTCCAGCCGTTCCAGGGTGGCGGACAGCTCCCGATAGTCATAGGTGTCCTGCTTCCCCTGGCTTTCCAATTCCGCAATTTTCCCTTGCAGAAGAGCGATCCCATAGGGCTCCTCGGCACTCTCCGGCGGGGTGCCGTTCCAATAATCCTCCACCTGTTCGGCATAGGCGTGGTAGTTCACCGCCAGAATGGTCTCCGGCTGGTCTTTGACGCTCCGGGAGATCATCCGCTCGTCCGTGCCGTACCGGGCGCTGACTTCCTGATAGATTTTTTCCGCTTCCGCAGCTTTTTCGCTGTCAATGGGACCTTCCCAGCCAGCGGCTGATTCCTCGTAGGCACGGTAGCTGTCACTGCCGCCGATCAGGAACATGGTGGAGGTCAGACCGACCACGCTGTAAAGGACAAATAGGCACGCCAACAGCAGCAGGGTTTTCTTGTTAAGCAGCAGCTTTCGCAGTTCAAATCGAAACAATGACATGATGTTACCTCCCAGCCTTTCCAGGCAAGTAGTTGAAAAGATACAGATAGGCGTCCTCCAGCGTTGGCACGGTCTGCACTGCACCAGGGACAGGCTGGGTGTCCTCAATGATGCGGATCTCCATGCGGCCGTCCTTCGCCTTGACATTGCTGATGACCGCCCGGTTCTGGTAGTCCACCAGTTCTTCGGCGGGCATCGACCCCAGCCAGACCCGGCCCTCCATCATCTGGACATATTCTCCGCCCGTGTGGATGTGCTGGATATCGCCATACTCCATCATCATAATCTGCGCGGCAATATGCTCCACGTCGGATACGATATGGGTGGAGAGCAGCACCAGACGATCCTTGGCGTAGGCGGAGATGATGTTGCGGAATTTGATCCGCTCATAGGGGTCCAGGCCGGAGGTGGGTTCGTCCAGAATCAAAATCTCCGGGTCGTCCAGAAGGGCCTGGGCAATGCCCAGCCTGCGCTGCATCCCGCCGGAATAGGCGGCACATTTCCGTTTCAGATCGTTCCAAAGGCCGACGCTGCAAGCCAGTTCCTCAATCCGTTTTTTCGCACGGGCCTTTTCCATCCCTTTCAGCGCCGCCGAGTATTCCAGATAATCCCTGCCGGTAAAGTCGCCGTAAAAGCTGACGTCCTGAGGCAGATAGCCGATTTTTGCCCGGTATTCATCCCCTACGGCGCGAATGTCCTTCCCGTCATAGAGGACACGCCCGTTCGTGGGGCGCAGTACATCGGCCAGTATCCGAATCAGGGTGGTTTTTCCCGCGCCGTTGGGACCCAACAGGCCGTAAACCCCCGCCCCCATGGTGAGGGAAATTCCCTTCAGGACCTGGTTGCTTTTGTAGTTTTTTGTGACAGCTTCCAGTTGCAATTCCATAATCTACCTCCTGGCCGCGGCTCCGCCGCCCCGCATTCCTGTGGCAATCTTTATTGTTGAGAAGTCCGCCCGGTCAAATTTGCGGACACACAGCACGAAGAAAAACGCCCCGATCAAAATGGTGATGGCCAGCCCCATCAGCGGCGTGATGACAAATCCGCCGATTGAAAACGCCATGCCCTGTGCTGTCAGTTCCTGTGTGGTCAGAGTGTGTGCTCCCAGGGCGATATAGCGGAAAATGGAGGTGGTATAGGTCAGCGGGTTCAGATAGACGATGGGCAGGAGAAAACCGGGTATCATGGTGGTGGGGATATACGCGCCGGAGACGAAGGTCAGGGGCATCATAATCATAGAGCTGATGGTTTGAAAAGCGGGGGAGTTGCGGGAAACCGTCGCCAGAAACAGGCCGACGGCGCTGAACGTCATAGCGGAAACCAGCATCACCGCCGCCAGCAGCACAATTTGCAGGACACCCACCCGCAGGCCGAGCACAATACCGCAGATCATGGTGATAACGCCTTGCAGCGTGGCAATGACCGCACCAGACAGAATGTGTCCCATGGAGATCTGCGTCCGCGCAATGGAGGCCACCAGGACCTCTTTCATGTAGCCGCTGGAAATATCGGTCAGAATATCAGAGGAATTATTGACGCTGACCTGGAACACGCTCATGATAATCACGCCGGAAATCAGGTAAGGCATGGGGGCGTCCAGGCCGCTCATGGAGGATTTCATCAGAAACGAAAACATCACCAGCATGAACATGGACATAAACAGGGCCCCGAATACCCGCCCTTTGCTGCGGATATAGTTCAGTAAATTTCTCTGCACAATGGCTGTGATCGGATTCATTCTCGAATCTCCTTTCCGGTTATCGCCAGGAACACCTCATTCAGCGTCCCGCTTTTCACTTCAAAATCCATAATCTCGCCCCTGTGCGCCGATAAAATTTCCAACGCGGCAGACGCTTTTTTTGTGTGGAACATCAGCTTGTTTTTGTCTTTCCGATAGGGAACATCCCGTTCCTGCAACGCAGATTCCAACGGTTCGGTCTGGGCGCAGGTTACGTCCACCTCTGTGCCGGTATATTGATGCTTCAAATTCTCCGGCGTGTCGTGAGCGACAATTTTGCCGTGGTCCATAATGACGACCTGGGAACAGACCTCCGCCTCATCCATATAGTGGGTAGTCAGGAAGATGGTCATGTTCTTCTGCTTCTGGAGCCGCTGAATGTATTCCCACACATTGGCCCTGGTCTGCGGGTCCAAACCGGTGGTAGGTTCGTCCAGGAACAAAACCTTGGGGTCGTGTACCAGCCCTCTGGCAATCTCGGCCCGCCGCTTCATGCCGCCGGACAGACTGCCCACCGCCGCCCGCCGCCACTGCGCCAGCTCCACCAGATCAAGGGCAAAGGCGATACGCTCCCGCACCTCATTCTTCGGCACCTTGTAGAAGGCGCAATGATATTTCAGGTTCTCCTCCACGGTCATCTGGGCGTCCAGAGTGGAATCCTGAAAGACAATGCCGATGTCCTTCCGCACCAGACCGCGTTCCCTGGAAACGTCATGGCCGTTGATGGTTAGCGTGCCCTCCGTTTTGTCCAGGATGGTACACAGGGTATTGATGGTCGTGCTTTTGCCCGCGCCGTTGGGACCGAGGAAGGCGAAAATACTGCCCTCGTCCACGGTGAAGGAGATATCCTCCACCGCCGTAAAATCCCCGTACCTTTTCGAGAAATGCTCCACTTGTATGATTGGGTTCATGTTACTGCCTCCTACTAAAAAATGAAGTCCTATGCGGGCGAACCCGCATAGGACTTATCTCTATAGAAATCTATAGCGCCTTGGTTATTCGGTTGTCTTTTCAGGACATCACCGCCAGATATCGCCCAGTTCAATCAGCTTAGCCTGGATGCGGACGTAGGCTTTCGCGTCCTCCTCGCCCAGTGCCTCCAGCATTTTTGACACCGAACGGATCATTCCGATTCTGCGTTCTTCCACCAGGGTGACGCCCTTTTCTGTCAAGCTGACAATGACCTGCCGGCTGTCCGCCGGATCGGGAGTCCGTGTCACCATGCCTTGGCCCTCCAAGGATTTCAGCATGGCTGCGACCCTCGCCGTGGTCAGCATCAGCGCCCGGCTCATGTCCTTGGGGTATGCCCGGTTTCCATTCGCCGCAAGATAATTTAATGCCAGAACCTCGCCCCTTGCAATCTGGGACATGGCCCGCTCCATCTTGATCTGCGGTGCGGAGGCACGCATATCAATGAGCTGTATCGCCAGTTGAGTGTAGTCCATTCTATACCTGCTCTCTCCTTTCCAAATTACTAACCTCATTAGGCATTATAGCGCAGATCTTTGCTGATGTCAATATAAAAAACCGCACGGAAGCCCGCTGTAAACACTTTCCTTTGGCACCGCGCCGTGATATAATAGCGCCGCGAAGCTTTGCATTCATCCGGCCAGTTCGCCGGAAGCGGGAGGGAAAAACATGGACGTGCTGAGTTCAGAGTGGCGCGATCGCATCGCCCACTGGATACGGACCTTAAAGCAGGACTTTTATTCGCCTCTGGGGGAGATCGGCTGGGAGGCGTTCCGCACACGGGACCATCTGAGCTCCCGAGAGCTGGAAAGCTGTGAGTTTGTTCCGGTGAACCCCGGCTTTACCTGGGGGGAAACCTGGGAATACTGCTGGTTCCGGGGCCGGGTGACCCTGCCGGAGGCGGCCCAGGGAAAGCGGATCGTCCTGAACCTGTCCCCCGGCGGGGAGTCCACACTGTTCGTCAACGGCAGGAGCTTCGGGACCTACCGGGCCGACTGGGTCAGCGAACCCCACCACTACCTGGTGGACAACGCCCTGACGGCCCAGGGGCGGGCCGGAGACTGTTACGAGGTCCTCATGGAGACCTACGCAGGGCACTATTACCCGGATATGGGCCTATGCGCCACCGGCCCGGTGCTCCCCGGCGCCTATCAGGACCCCCTTCCGGAGGGGGCCCGCCGGACCTTGGGGCAATGCACCTACGGCGTCTGGAACGAGGACGCCTACCAACTGTACATGGACGTGGACACCCTGTCCAAATTGCTGGACGTGCTGGACAGCGCTTCCCTCCGGGCAGCCAAGGTGGCCGAGGCGCTGGAGCAGTTTACCCTGATGGTGGATTTTGAACAGGACGCGGAGAAGCGGACCGCCTCCTATCGGGCGGCGTCCCAGATGCTGCGCTTGGTGCTGGAGGCGGTGAACGGCAGTACCCAGCCGGTGTTCTACGCCGTGGGCAACGCCCACCTGGATCTGGCCTGGCTGTGGCCCATGGCGGAGACCCATCGAAAAACCGCCCGTACCTTTGCCGCCCAGCTGCGGCTATTGGAGGAGTATCCTGACTATAAATTCATCCAGAGCCAGCCCGCCTCCTATGAGATGTGCCGAACCCACTACCCCGAGCTGTTCCAGCGGATCAGGGAAGCCGTCAAAGCGGGCCGGTGGATCGCGGACGGGGCCATGTGGGTGGAGCCGGACACCAACATGGCAGGGGGCGAGGCCCTGATCCGCCAGCTGCTCCACGGGAAACGGTATTACAAAGAAGTGTTTGACGTAGACAGCAAGCTGCTGTGGCTGCCAGACAGCTTCGGCTATACGGCGGCCCTGCCCCAGATTCTCAAGGGCTGCGGCGTGGACTACCTGGTGACCCAGAAAATTTTCTGGTCCTACAACCAGGAGGAGCGGTTCCCTTACCACTACTTCTCCTGGCAGGGGCTGGACGGCTCCCAGGTCACCTCCTTCCTGCCCACCAACTACACCTACCAGACCCACCCCGCCGAGATCAATACGTCGTGGAAGAACAGAACCCAGATCCGCGACTTGGACGCCTTCCTCCTGCCCTTCGGCTACGGCGACGGGGGCGGCGGGCCCACCAGGGATCATGTGGAGTACGCCCTGCGCCAGAAGGATCTGGAGGGCGGCGCGCGGGTGAAGCTGGCGGGGCCCATGGAATTTTTTGAGGACATGGAACAGGCGGGCGGGCCCAAACACACCTATGTGGGGGAGCTGTACTTTTCCGCCCACCGGGGCACCTATACCGCCCAGGCAGCCATCAAGCGGTGGAACCGCAAAAACGAGCTGGCCCTGCGGGAGATGGAGCTGTGGGCGTCGGCGGCCATGTGGGAGGGCTGGACCTATCCTATGGAACGGGCGGACGCCCTCTGGAAGCATCTTTTGCTGCACCAGTTCCACGATATTCTCCCCGGCTCCTCCATCGCCAGGGTGTACCAGGAGGCGGAGCGCGCCCACGAGAAGATTTTCCAGGGGACGGAGGACATCCGAGCATTGGCCCTGGAATCCCTCACTACCGGGAGCTCGGAAGAGAATTCCGTCACCGTATTCAACTCCCTGAGCTTCCAGCGGCGGGCGCTGGTGGCGCTGCCAGAGGCCTTTGCGGGGGGCGCTTGTCTGGCAGATGGAAGCGAGGTTCCCGTAGCGCGGACCCGGGAGGGCATCAAGGCGCTGGTGACCTTGCCCCCCTGCGGCGCGGTATCCTTGCGGCCTGGAGCAAATGCCCCGCAGGAGGCGGCCCCCGCTACCACCGTCTGCGAAACAGAGGCAGGGTTTCTGCTGGAAAACAGCCAGGTTCGGGCGTTGGTGGACGGGCGGGGCGAGGTGGTTTCCTTCGTGCTGAAAGAGAGCGGGCGGGAGTTTGCCGCCGCCCCCATGAACCGCTTCCACCTGTACAAGGACGTGCCCCGCCGGTTTGACGCCTGGGATATTGACTCCAACTACCGCCAGCAGGAGGTCGAAGGAGCCTTTGACGTGACGGTGGAGGCAGTCGAACAGGACCTGGAGGCGGTGCTGAAGGTGACGGGGCGGATCGGCGAGTCCTCCTACACCCAGAACATCCGCCTGGCGGCGGACAGCGCCCGGCTGGTGTTCGAGACCCAGGTGGACTGGCGGGAGCTGCACCGGCTGTTGAAAACAGCTTTCCCTGTGGCGGTATACGTGGAGAGCGGAATCAACGAGATCCAATTTGGTTATATCGAGCGGCCCACCCACCGCTCCAGGCCATACGACCAGGAACGCTTCGAGGTATGCAATCACCGCTACAGCGCCCTGTGTGACGGAAGCCACGGCGCGGCGGTGCTCAACGACTGCAAATACGGCGTCTCCATGAACGAAAACAGCCTGGAGCTGACCCTGCTCACCGCCTCCGCGTCGCCGGAGATGCGGGCGGACAACCGGACGCATCGGTTCACCTACGCCTTCACCGCTTGGGAGGGGAGCTTCGCGGACTGTGACGTGGTGCGGCAGGGCTATGAGCTGAATGTGGAGCCGGTGACGGCCCCCGGCACCCGGGACTTCAGCCTGCTCTCCATCGATCGGGAAAATATTTTTGCCGACACCCTGAAGCCCGCCGAGGACGGCAGCGGAGACCTCATCCTGCGGCTGTACGAGGCAAAAAAGGCGGCGGTCACCGCCCAGGTCCGGCTGAACCTGGGGCCGTTCCGCGCCTACGCCTGCGATATGCTGGAAAACGTTCAGGAGGAACTCTCGGTAGAGGAGGGGCGGCTGGCGCTCTCCTTCCGTGCCTTTGAGATCAAAACCATCCGCTTCCGCCCGCTGTGACTGCGGGAGACCACGGCCCCCTGTTCCATCACATCATACGGCCCAGTGCCGGGATAACTCCCGGCACTGGGCCGTCAGCCTGCCGGAAATGGCCTGCCTGACATGGAGCCAGACAGGCCGCAAAGAGGTCAGCTTCTTATCTGGTTTCTCAATCGCTTTAACCCTTACTGCGGCGGCATCGGTCAACATATCCTAACTTATGACAAATTGGGGTTTTCAAAAAAGCCATTGGCTGCAACACTTTCAGACCTCTGAAGGTACAGGCAGACACGGGCTGAAATGTATCTCAGCCAATTTAAGTCCCTCCGGGCGTACCATGATAAGTTGATATGCCGCCAAGGGAGCGGCCTGTCAATTTTTCTCCAATAGGTTTTCAAATTATTGAAGCCACAGTGATTTTGGTCACTGTGACTTTCATTTTTGGAAAGGACAGATTCTTATGAACACAATTGAAAAAAGCGAGGCCATCCGGGCTGGTTTACGCAAGGTTGCGTGACTTCTCAGAAAAAACTGCGTGGCAGAAAACCCGCCACGCAGTTTTATTACTTTATTCATTCCTTTTCCTCTTGTTACGCTGGGCTGCGGCATATTTGAATGCCTTATACATGGCTGGTGATAATTCTGGTCACTCCTCATCAAACTATATTACCCGCTTTATCGCTGATCTGACTTCATTCGGCTGCTCTTTGGAAGGCACCTGCCCATCAAAGATTCTGGTCATAATAGAGCCTCCTTGTATAATAAGTTTTGAGCTGATAAATCTCAGTATCAGCAGGCTCTGAAATCCACTATGCTTCCCCTCTCAATTTCTTTAGGATCATCTCGTCCGCCGGGCAGAACTCATACTGCGGGATATCCTCAGTCGCGATCCAGCGGATGTCGTTGTGCTCCAGCATCTGCGGCGTCCCCTCGCGGATCGCGGCGTTAAACAGCGTCAGATGCACGTTTAAATCCGGGTAGTCGTGGTCTACCTTCATGAACACCCCACCCACCGAAAGGGTGACGGCCAACTCCTCCCGGCACTCCCGAATCAGCGCCTGCTCCTTCGTCTCTCCCGGCTCCACCTTGCCGCCCACAAACTCCCACAGCAGTCCCCGGGCCTTGTGGGCGGGCCGCTGGCAGATGAGGAACCTGTCGCCTTGCCAGATGAGCGCCGCCACCACTTCCGTCACCTTTTTCTCCATATCCACCACCAGATTTTCATATTGAAGGATTTGCTTTCCTGCCCCGCTCGTGGTATCTTATTGGGAGTATATCACAAAACTGCCGCCGGGGAAAGTGTCGGCGGCTATATTTGGGGAGCTGATATCCATGGTTCGTGACATCATACGCGACAAAGCGTTTTTAGCACAGAAAGCCGAGGCTGCCACCCCTGAAGATTTGCCGGTCGCCCAGGATCTGCTGGACACCCTCGCCGCCCACAAGGACGGCTGTGTGGGCATGGCGGCCAACATGATCGGCGTGAACAAGCGCATCATCGTCTTTGATAATGAAGGCACTTCCATGGTCATGTTCAACCCGGAGATCGTCAAAAAGTCCGAACCCTACCAGGCAGAGGAAGGCTGTCTTTCCCTGTCCGGCATCCGCAAGTCCAAGCGCTGGAAATCCATCAAAGTACAGTATCAGAATGAGAAGTTCCAGACCCGTTTCAAGACCTTCACCGGCTGGATGGCCCAGATCATCCAGCATGAGATCGATCACTGCGAGGGGGTGCTGATCTGACATGGATATCGACACCTGCATCGCCCGCCTGACGGGAAAAGACGCAAAAGCCGCTCACGCCCTCATGCAGCAGATCACAGCGGAGAGCCGGGAATCCGCTACATGGTATCCGTATTTTGATCGGTTTTCGGAGCTGCTGCGCCACAAGAATTCCCTGGTGCGGAACCGGGCCATCTCCATCCTGGCGGCCAACGCCCGCTGGGACACAGATGGGAAATTTGATGTTCTTCTGGATGAATTTCTATCCCATGTGACGGACGAAAAACCCATCACTGCCCGTCAGTGTGTCGCAGTTCTGCCGGAGATCGCGGCGGCAAAGCCGAAACTCCTCCCCCGAATCCAATCCGCGCTGAAACAGGCCGATCTCAGCAGTTATCCAGACAGTATGCGACCCCTGGTTCTAAAAGACATTGTGGCGGCGCTCCAAAAAATGGACGGCACAGAACCATGAGCAGGGCTGGACCGATAGAACTGGGCCTGACCATCCCTCTCCAGCGACATCTCCGCGTCAAAGCCCTGCCTCACAGCCAGGAGCTGGATCGACGTTTCTGCTGGGATCTTCACGTCATCCCCCTGCGCGGGCGTTCCTCCCTGTTGGCAGTTCACTGCCACACTCGCTATACCTTCGTGCTCTACGATTTGAGTGATTTTGGCTGGGAGCGTCTGCCGGAAGTTTTCCAGGATGGCTTGACACGCAGCCTGTCCAGCGCTGGGTTTTCATCCGAAGCGGCAGACCTGCTGTGCGGCCCCGGCCGTCCCTTGTTCACTAAAACCCATGGCCGCCGGGAGGTGGCGTTCCTGAACCGGGTCTGGGATGACGTGATGGCCGCTGAACTTGTCTTGGACGAGAGCGTCCAAAGCCAGCCGCTGCTCGACCAGATCGTCAACACCAAGCCCAGCTGGTGCGTGGGCATCCAGGGCCTGGGGGCGGCAGCGGAACGGCTGGCGGCGGTTCTTCGGGAGCTGTCCTAACTTGTTGTATGCGTCTTGTTGATATAGTTCCTCCTCAGATTTTGGGGTGGGGCGCTCTTATAAATCAAGCTATCATTTTTTATCAAGAGAGTATCGCATTTTTTGAGATCCAGGAGGGGTTGCAGATTTTTGTGGCCACATTGTGCCTACAAGTATTGACTTCTCAGTTTGGGTATGCTACTATGGAAAAAAGGAGGCATTGCCATGGATATCGCATCTTCCACTAAAACGGATATGTTCCGTATGCGTATTAATCCAGAGATCCGGCAAAATTTAGAAGCTGTCTACGCTAAAAATGGGCTGACACTTACGGATGCCGTCAATGTTTTTTTCCAGCAGTCGTTGAATGCAGGCGGGTTCCCCTTCTCTGTGACGGCCGATAATGCGGAGTTGATTCGGGTTAAGGCATTGAATCATCTCATGAAGGAGCTGGATGTCGGCGTTGCCGACACCGTGTCCTACCCAGAGAATGAAGTGTACCGTACGCTTGGGATATAAAAATGAGGATCGAATACAAGCGCACCGCCCTGCTTGACCTCCAGCGGACACGAGATTATATTGCAGACACACTGAAAAATAAATCTGCGGCGCAGAAGCTGGTGGAAGCTGTGCTTCACAGCGTATCGCTGTTGTCAGACCATCCCATGATGGGTACCGCACTCAACAGCAGGTATGATGTAGACTCTGATATTCGCTTCCTCGTTGTGTCTAAGCAGCTTGTCTTTTACAAAATTGTCGATGACAACCTGATTACCGTTATTCGGATTTTAGACGGCCGACAGGACTATATGTCCATCCTGTTCTGAGCTGGAGAATATCTTATGAAATAGTCACCATTCCTTCCGATGCCCACGGACTGCCCCGCCGGGTAGAACTGGGTTTGTTCCCCCCTTTAACGGCGTCCGCGCGTCAAGACTCTGCCCTGCGGCAAATAGCCAAGCCGCTGTTTCTGCCGGGATTTCCACGCCATTTCCCCGCAGGGATGATCTTCCTGCTGACTGTCCGCTACTACAGCCGTTATGCCTTTGTGTATTACCATTTGAACTTTTTGAATGTTGGAACTCATAGTGTGCTTACCACCATTGACCGGTGCAAGGCATGCTTGACCCAGACGCCGACCCAGACGACGAAACGAGCGGATGGAAACAGTGGACGGAATAGCCTTGGAGAGCATCCACCATCCGGCCAAACAGCACAGAATGGACACAAAACGGCCCTAAAAAGTTTCCGAGGGCAACTGGGGGTCAAGAGGCCGTGGGTTCAAATCCCGCCACTCGGACCATGTCGAGTGTTCATAACGCAACTGAACACTCGTATGTAAAGGAACAGTCGAAAGGCTGTTCCTTTGCTATTTCTATGGGGCGGTCTGCCCCAGTGGAGCGGCTTTCGGGCCGCTCCGTTTTCTTTAGCTGGCCTTGCCGACAAGATACTCAATCGCCACACCCTGGCGGCTGTCCAGCACCACGTTCTCCGGGTATTCCTCTACCTCCGGCAAGTCCAGGACGCCGATAAAGTTATAGTGGATCACGATGCGCTGCGTCCTGTTCTTTCCTCTGCCCTGGGTCTGGTACACGTCGATGCGCTCTACAAGCTCATGGAGGATGGTGGGCGTCAGCGTTTTCATCTCCATGAACTTCCGCACCGCTTTCAAAAACTGCTCCTTGCAGAAGGCCCGGTCGTTCTCTTTATCACACTGGCGCTGCAATTCCTCAATGTCCTTTTTAAGCTGCTGCTGTTCCTCATCATACCGCTGGGACATTTTCATAAAGCGTTCATCCGTCAGCTTACCCGATACATTGTCCTCAGACAGCTTTTGTCAAGGGTAAATTTTTACTATTGGAAAAGATACCGCCTGCTGTAACTACAACAGGCGGTATCTTTAATCTATCTGATATTTTTTCGGGATAGAACGCAACACAGTTCCAACGTCCCCATCAATGCAGATAGAACGCGCTCCAATCTCCTGCGAGCAAACTGCCTCACCGAAATTGATACAAGCGTATATAGCTTTCTGATTTGCAGCAGTCATTCTCCAAAACGGATATTTTATGATGACCGGCGTGTTGTAGCCTACCCCCAGTTCCAGGAACAGGACGGCCCCGTTCTCGTGGCGGCGCAGAAAATCAGAGTACCGTCCGGCGGCACTATGCCAGCCCTCATCTTCCACAAATTTGTCGTCCGCTCGGAGGTTCATCGTCAGGGGCTTGCCGCAGTGGGGACAGCAGGGAATTAGGGACGATGGAATACGCATATCCCGCTGCTGCTCCATCATGGCCTTTATGGTGCCCTCGTTGTCAAAGGTTTCCTGACGACATGGTTCACTGCACTGGAACAGCCCATAGTCGCCCTGGGTGTAGAACAGCCGCTTTTTATCAAAGCCCGCCTTTTGAAAGCAGTGGTCTGCATTGGTGGTCAGCACAAAATAATCCTTGTCTTTCACCAACTCCAGCAGGTCTTGATAAACCGGCTTTGGCGGATCCGTATAGCGATTGACCGTGATATACCGGCTCCAATAGGCCCAATATTCCTCCTGCGTTCCATAGGGATAGAAGCCGCCCGAATACATGTCCCGAAAACCATACTTTTGGGCGAAGTCCGAAAAGTACCGCTCAAACCGCTCCCCCGTGTAGACAAGCCCCGCCGAGGTGGACAGTCCTGCGCCCGCGCCAATCACAACGGTATCAGCGGTATGCAGCGCCTCTTTCAGACGCTCAATTTGCTGTGAGTAAGTTTCGATAGATTTGGTAATCGACATCCTTGAAAACATTGAAAATCACCTGTATTTTGCTGTTTTGATTAGTTTTGTATTCTCTGACTGTCTGTACCGCGATTTCCGCTGCCCTTTCGTTGGGAAAGTGAAATTCTCCTGCGGAGATGCAGCAGAAAGCAATACTTGTAATGCCATGCTGTTCCGCCAGCTCCAGACAGGAGCGGTAGCAAGAGGCCAGTAGCGTTTCATCCCGTACGGTCAGCGGCCCGGTAATGATGGGGCCAACGGTATGCAGTACATACTTGCATGGGAGGTTATAGGCCCTTGTGATTTTTGCCGTTCCCGTTTCTTCTTCCCGGCCCTGCGTCCGCATAATCGCCGCGCACTCCTGACGCAGCTGCACTCCGGCATAGGTGTGGATGCAGTTGTCGATGCAGCCGTGACAGGGAATGTAACAGCCCGTCATGCCACTGTTGGCCGCGTTGACGATTGCATCACAGTGGAGAGTTGTAATGTCCCCCTGCCAGAGATAGATTCCCTCTGATGTGGGCGTCAGGTCTGCCAAATCAGTCACACCCTTTTGGGCCAGTTCTTCCTGGAGATATTCGTCCTGCGCCGCAAGGAAGTGTTCACTGACCGGCTGAGGAAAACGGACATTCATTAAGGAACGGAGGAACCTTTTCTGTTCTGTGGCATTTGCCGGAACAGACACCCCCCGATACTTTGGCTGTTCGGCAAGCAGTTCCTTAATCAAATATGTCCGCCGTTCTGCCTGGGGCATATTATCCTCTCTTTTCTACTGCATGGGCAGGGCAGACCGCGTGGCAGTTGCCACAGTGCAGACAATGCTCCTGCTGGATTTGATAGGGTATCCCCGCCTCAATGCACTGCTGGGGACAATGCTCGGTACAACTGCCACAGCCGATACAGGCGTCGGTAATCCAATAACCTTTTTCTGTGACATTTCCGTTGCCGATAGTGTAGCTCTCCCGAAAAATAGGGTTGACACCCAGATTGAAATATTCAATTTCCGCATCGGCAATTTCAAATACAATCCCAGCTAGTTTTCGGGTATCACCGGGATACACGTTGGAGAGGTAGGGCTGTTCGGCAAAGATGGTATCAATCCACTTTTCCTGCTCTGACTCGCTGACCGGTTTTGCCTTGGCGGACAGCCGGATCATCTCTTTATATTTGGTATAGCCCAGGATTTGTACCCGCCCATCAGAGAGCAGTTGACGGCAGAAATCCTTGCCCTTTGCCGTGAAAAAGTACATGGTTTCTGGCTCATAGTGGATGGCACTGATATTGCGGATCTGCGGCCCGCCATGCCCGTCCACCGTGGCAAAGGCCAGAACGCCCACATATTGCAGTTTTTGTAAACACGTCTTTGCGTCCATATTACCCCTCCACGATTTTACCGCGGCCTGCTTTCCGGGGCTTTTCTCCGGGATATTCACCGTCCACATAGCCCAGCAGCACAAAGCAGCGGGCAATATAGTTTTCGGGGACGCCCCATTCCCGGAGCATCGCCGCCCCTGCCTCGCTGTCAAAAGTCTCCTCCCCCCTCGCCACAATGCAGGAGGAGATACCTAAGGAATCACTGATTTAATCCCCCAAGGGAATAGGGATGTGATAAAATAAGGAA
>CATABD010000029.1 GCA_949494735.1 uncultured Oscillospiraceae bacterium | reverse complement strand
TCGCTCTCCAGGAAGATCTGGCCGTCGGTGATGGAAATGATGTTGGTGGGGATATAGGCGGACACGTCCCCCGCCTGGGTCTCCACAATGGGCAGGGCGGTCATGCTTCCGCCCCCCAGCTCGTCGCTGAGGTGGGCGGACCGCTCCAGCAGGCGGGAGTGGAGGTAGAACACGTCGCCGGGGTAGGCCTCCCGCCCCGGGGAGCGCTCCAGCAGCAAGGACAGCGCCCGGTAGGCGATGGCGTGCTTGCTGAGGTCGTCGTACACGATGAGCACGTCGTCCCCCTGGTACATAAAATACTCGGCCAGGGCGCACCCGGCGTAGGGGGCGATATACTGCAAGGCGGCGGACGCCCCGGCGGGGGCGGTGACGATGGTGGTGTACTCCATGGCCCCCCGGCGCTCCAGGTTTTCCGCCAGCTGGGCCACCGAGCTGGTCTTTTGGCCGATGGCCACGTAGATGCACACCACGTCCTTGCCTTTCTGGTTGAGGATGGTGTCCAGGGCAATGGCGGTCTTGCCGGTCTGGCGGTCGCCGATGATGAGCTCCCTCTGGCCCCGGCCGATGGGGAACATGGAGTCGATGGCCAAAAGGCCGGTCTCCATGGGGGTGTTCACCGGCTGGCGGTCCAGGATGCCGGGGGCGGGGGTCTCCAGGGGCCGGTAGCCCTCCGGCTCGATGGCCCCCTTGCCGTCCACCGGCACGCCCAGGGCGTCCACCACCCGGCCCAGATAACCCTCCCCCACCGGCATGCCGGCGGTTTTCAGGGTGCGGCGTACCATACCGCCCGCCCGGATCTCCTCCCCGTCGCCAAAGAGGATGCAGCTCAGGCTCTCCGGGCGCAGATCCTGCACCATGCCCTTTACGCCGCCCTCGAACACCAGGATCTCCCCGTACTGGGCGTGGGCCAGCCCGCCCACGGCGGCGATGTCGCTGTCCACGCTGAGCACCTCGCCCATCTCCTCCGGGGCGGGGGAGGGCTCCCAGCTCTCCACCGCCTGGCGGATGAGGGGGATGATATCGTTCTCCCCCGGCTCCAGCCTGCGCAGGTAGTCCTGGAACTGCCGCACCCGGCCGTCCAGGGTCCAGTCGTACACGTCGGAGCCCACCTGGAGCCGGAAGCCGTCCTGAAGCCCCTCGTCAAACTCCCAGTGGAGGGGCACCTTCCGCTTGTAGGTGCGGGAGAGGAACCGGTCGAAGCGCTGGAGCTGCTCCTGGGTGGGCTGGTCGGCGCTGCGCAAAAGGGCGGTGAGGCGGCTTCTAGCGTCCCTCATGCGCCCCGCCCCCCTCCGTCAGGTCCAGGAACTGGTCGAAGAAGTCGGCCCCCGGCTTGGCGGCCAGCTTTTTCGCCGCCTTGGCGGCCAGCTCCCGCATCTCCCGCTGGGACTCCCGCAGCGCCCGCTCCTTGGACTGCTCCGCCTCGGCCTGGGCCTTGGCCACAATGCGGCGGGCCTGCTCCTCCGCCTGGGCCAGCTGCTCCTGGGCGGCGTCGGAGGCCGCCTGCTGGGCGCGCATCCGCTCGTCGTGGATCTCGTCGTCCGCCGCCTCCAGCTTGGCCTGGGCCTCGGCCTTAAGGCGTTCGGCCTGGGCCAGCCCGTCCGCCGCCCGGTCCTCCAGCTCCTGGTAATAGGCCGACCGCTTGTCCATAAACTGCTTCACCGGCTTGTAGAGGAGGAAGTACAGCCCCCCCGTCAGGATGGCCAGATTCATCCAGTGCAGCAAAATCTGCTGCAAGTTGATATTCAGAGGCATGACAAAGCCCTCCCGCCGTTACAGCACGAAGATAATGAGGATGACCACCAACAGCGCGTAGATGATGGCCGTCTCAATAAACACAAGGCCCAGCATCAGGGTGGTGCGGATCTTGCCCTCCGCCTCGGGCTGGCGGGCCAGGCTCTCGGTGGATTTGGCGGTGGCAAGGCCCATACCCACCGCGCCGCCGGCGGCGGCGATGCCCACGGCGATGCCCGCGGCGATGGCCTTCAGCCCGATGGTGGAGCCCTCGTCCGCCTCAGACTGGGCGGCGTCCTCCCCCTGGGCAGGGGCGCCGGCGGCAAAGGCGGGGACAGCCAGGGACAGGGTGAGCGCCAGCACCCCGGCCAGGATGAGAATTTTTTTCAGCAGCTTGTTCATGGGTACACAACCTCCGTTTTGTTATGTTATATAAAATTTTTCAACGAATCCAGCGGCAGTTGGGGCCGCAAAGATGTGTGCTAAAGGTTGGCACAGCTTCTCAGGCGTTTTCCGCCCGGAGCTTTTTCTTTTTCCCCTTTTGGGGGGAGGGCTCGGACACCTCGCCGTAGTACAGCGCGGTGAGCATAGTGAGCACATAGGTCTGGATGAGGGCGTGGAGCAGGGTGAACAGCACCCCCACCACCACGGGCAACACAAAGCTGAGCGCCACGTAGTAGTACACCAGCTCCGTCACCAGAAGGCCGCTGAGCAGCGCGCCGAACAGGCGGAAGCTCATGGATATTGGCAGGGAGAATTCCTTCAGGGTCTTTCCCACGCCGCCCAGGCCATTGGAGGCAATGCCGCCGGACAGGATCACCAGATAGGACAACGTGCCCATGGCGATGGCGGCGTTCACGTCGGACAGCGGGGCGGGCAGGGTGATGGGGTGGCCGTGGACGGTCACCGCCTGGAGGCCCAGCAGCTCCGACAGGGTGCCCACGAAGATGTAGGACCCGGCGGCAAAGAGGTACGCCCCCAGAAAGCGGCTGCGGTGGGGACTGTTGCTTTTGGCCATGTTGTCGAACAGGCCCACCAGCTCCTCCAGCAGCAGCTGGAGCCTTCCCGGCCGGTATTGGAACCGGGGGATGGCGAAAATCCGGACCAGCGCGGCGCACAGCAGCAGGAACGCCGTCACCAGCAGGGCGGATATCATCCCCGGGTTCACCGTCATCAGGCCCAACAGGCTGACCTGCCCCGTGCCGTGGAGCACCGCGTCCCGCATGGCCTCCTGCACGCTCTCCGACGGGCCGGGGGAGCCCGCCAGCAGCGCGGCGATGAACAGCAGCACCGCGGCCGCAAGGCACACCGCCAGCCCTCTTTTGTGTTGCTTCATCCAAGCATTCCTTCTTTCGAGCATTTCCTTCTTTTCAGGCATTCGCCCGCGCCCTCCGGCGCGGCGCACCTATTATACACCCGCTTCCCCCGCTTGTCCACTGAAAACAGCACGCTTTTTGCCCCTCCCTTTCCCGCCCGGCCCCATCCGGGCAAAGCGTCAAAACCCCGGACGGGGGACGCCCTTTTTTCAGCGTTCCACACAAGGGAAAATCCCCGCAAACACTGGCATCCGACAGCGGTATTTGATACAATACAGGCGGTTAGGCGCCGTTTGAAAATTGGCAATATGCCCAGCGGCGAGGAATTTTTTCGCCGGGCAAGGCGATTTGGCGCAGAAATACTTTGTGTATTTCAAGGCAAGTCAACGCGGCTCGGCGGAAAAAGGCCCGCCGGTTGGGCGCGTTGACAATTTTCAAACAAGCCCTAGGCGCCGTTTGAAAATTGTCAATATGCCCGGCGGCGAGGAATTTTTTCGCCGGGCAAGGCGGTTTGCGCAGAAATACTTTGTGTACTTCAAGGCAAATCAACGCGGCTCGGCGGAAAAAGGCCCGCCGATTGGGTGTGTTGATAATTTTCAACCCTAACCACTGAAAGGAGTGGGTTTTATGTCCGGCGCCGAGGCGGTGCAATACTATCTGGCGGCCCTGAAGCAGGGCCAGCGGGAATATAAAAACTGTGTCCACCGGGGGCTGGCCCCCAACATCCAGGCCCTGGGGGCGGACAAGCTCCAGCTGTCCCAAATGAAGCTGGGGGTGATGGACGTACCCATCTACCTTGTGGTGGGCTCCACGGAGGAGGCCCGGTGCAACAGCTTCTCCGCCGGGTTCTTCCCCCTGATGGGGCCGGAGTCGGAGTTTGCCATGAAGTGGGTCAACCTGTGCGCCGCCCAGCTCAGCGAGGGCATCCATGACCCCATCAAGTGCTATGAGTATCTGGGCCGGTTCTACGTTCAGGAGGGGAACAAGCGGGTAAGCGTGCTCAAGAGCATGGGCTCGTCCATCATCCAGGCGGACGTCACCCGGCTGATGCCGGAGCCGTCGGACGACATCACCACCCAGATTTATATGGAATTCCTGGAGTTTTTCCGGCACAGCCGCTGCTGGGGGCTGCATTTCAGCGACCTGGGGGGGTATGCCAAGCTCCAGGCCGCCTTGGGCTTCGCCCGGGACGAGGACTGGCCGGAGGACTTCCAGAAAAAGTTCAAGGCCCGGTATTTCAGTTTCCGGGAGAGCTTTTACCGCCTGGGCGGCGGCGGGCTGGGGCTGACCGCCGGGGACGCGCTGCTGCACTGGCTGGAGTTCTATGACGCCCAGCAATTCCTCTCCTCCATCGGCGAGGGGGAGTACCGCAAAACCCTGTCCGCCATCTGGAAGGAACTGTGCCTCCACGGGTCGCCCGCCCCCATCGCGGTGAGCCTGGCCCCCGCCGCCGAGGGGGAGGAGAAAAAGAGCGTCATGTCCGCCCTGCTGGGGACGAAAAAACGGCTGCGGGTGGCCTTTTTGTTCCAGGGCACCCCCAGCTCCAGCGGCTGGACCGCCGCCCACGACAAGGGCCGGGAATACCTGGAACAGACCCTGGGGGACAGCGTGAGCGTCACCGGCTATTACGGCGTGTCCCCCCAGGGGACGGAATCGGCCATCTGCGAGGCGGTGGAGGGGGGCGCGGAGCTCATTTTCACCACGTCGGTGAGCCTCATCGACGCCACCCTGCGGGTGGCGGTGAAATACCCCAAGGTGCGTTTCATGAACTGCTCCATCGACCAGCCCTACGTCAACGTGAAGGCGTACTACTGCCGGGTGTACGAGGGCAAATTCATCACCGGGGCCATCGCCGGCGCCATGAGCCAGACCGGGCGCATCGGCTACGTGGGCAGCTACCCTATTTTGGGCGTGCCCGCCAGCATCAACGCCTTCGCCCTGGGGGCGGCCCTCACCAACCCGGAGGCCCGCATCGACCTGCGCTGGCACTGCCTGCCGGGCAATTATATGGGGGAGTTCCAGCGCCAGAGCATCCAGATCGTCAGTGACCGGGACTTCATCTCCGAGCAGCCCGACGGCGCCCAGGGGCTGGCCCGGCTGGAGCCGGACGGGGAGCTGGTGCAGCTGGCCTCCCCCAGCTGGCACTGGGGGGAGTTCTATGTGCGCATCGTGCGGGAGATGCTCCGGGACCCCAAAACCATCCCCCTGGCAGAGGACAGCAGCCGCGCCATCAACTACTGGTGGGGGATGAACAGCGGCGTGGTGGACCTGCGCTTCAGCCCCGATCTGCCCGAAGGGGTGCGCTCCCTGGCCGAAATTCTGCGCCAGGGCATCCGGGCGGGCACCATCCACCCCTTCCAGCGGCTCATCCGGGACCAGGCGGGCCAGGTCATTAACGACGGCTCCCGGGATCTGACCATGGAGGAGATCCTGAAAATGAACTGGCTGTGCGACCGGATCGACGGCCGCCTGCCCGCCTTTGACGAGCTGCTGGACGTGGCCAAGCCCACTGTGCGCCGCCTGGGGGTGGACCGGGAGAACATCCCGCCGGAGGAGGAAAAGCTGTGAAGCTGCTGGTCATCTCCGACGCCCCGGACCAGGGGCTGTGGGACTACTTTTCCAAGGAAAAGCTCCAGGGGGCGGACGCCATCATCTCCTGCGGCGACCTGCCCTCCAGCTACCTCACCTTTCTGGTCACCATGGCCAACAAGCCGTTGTTCTACGTCCATGGCAACCACGACACCCGCTATGAGCAGCAGCCCCCCGAGGGGTGCGACTGCATCGACGGCAAAGTCATCGAGTTCAAGGGTTACCGCATCCTGGGCCTGGGCGGGTGCATGAAGTATAACAGCAGCGTCCACCAGTACACCGAGCGGCAGATGCGCTGGCGCATCGCCAAGCTGGGCCGCTCCCTGCGCCGGGGCGGGGTGGACATCCTCATCACCCACGCCCCCGCCCAGGGCGTGGGCGACATGGAGGATGCCTGCCACCGGGGCTTCGCCTGCTTCAAGGAGCTGATGGAGCGCTTCCACCCCCAATACCACCTCCACGGCCACGTCCACCTGCAATATGCCCCCGACCTCCCCCGGGTGCGGGAATATGGGAACACCACCGTGGTAAACGCCTCAGGGAAATACTTGATCGAGCTGCCGGACAGGCCCTGCGGGGCGGCCCCAAAATCCTTCAAGCTGTGGGGCGCAAAATAAAAAACGATGGACAGGCCGTCCCCCACGGGGGACGGCCTGTTTTTATCCCAGCAGCTCCCGCAGCGCCGCGTTCACCGCCTGGGGGTCGGCCCGGCCCTTGAGCTCCCGCATCACCTGCCCCACCAGGAAGCCAAGCGCCTTTTCCTTGCCCCCTTTGTAATCGGCCGCAGATTGGGGGTTGGCCTCCAGCGCACGGGCGGCTGCGTCCCGCACCAAGCTATTGTCATTGACCTGCTCCAGGCCGTGTTCCCGCACATAGGCGTCCACATCGCCGTCTGCGTCAAAAACGGCCTCGAACACCTTGACGGCGGTGTTGCGGTTAACCGTCCCCGCCCCTACCCGCTCGATGAGCCGGGCCAGGGTGGGGGGTGTGAGCCTCATATCCTTTGGCTCCATTCCCCGGGCGGACAGCGCCCCCAGCACCTCCCCCATAATCCAGTTTGCAGACTGCTTGGGGGGTGCGCCCAGCGCCACCAGCCCCTCAAAAAACGCCGCCAGTGCCTTGTCCGAGGTTATCATCCGGCAGTCGTACTCAGGCAGGCCATAGTGCGCGCGATAGCGCTCCCGTTTGGCCTCGGCCAGCTCTGGCTGGGCCCCGCGCAGCCCGTCCAAATAATCCTGGGACAGCTCAATGGGCGGTATATCCGGCTCGGGGAAATAGCGGTAGTCCTGGGCGTCCTCCTTGGAGCGCATGGCGTAGGTGGCGTCCTTGTTCTCATCCCAGCGCCGGGTCTCCTGCACTACCCGCTTCCCCTCCCCGATCAGCTCAACCTGCCGCCTGGCCTCATAGTCAATTGCCCGGGCGATGGCCTTGAAGGAGTTCAGGTTTTTCGTCTCCGTCCGGGTGCCCAGCGCCCCGCCGCCCAGTGGCCGGACGGACAGGTTCACGTCGCACCGCAGCGACCCCTCCTGCATCTTGCAGTCGGACACCCCCAGGTACTGCAGCGTCTCCTTCAACTTCTCCAGGTAGGCAATCACCTCATCCGCCGTTCGAAAATCCGGCTCGGTGACAATCTCAATTAGGGGCACCCCGCAGCGGTTGTAGTCGCACCGGGTCTGGCCGGTCCAGGGGTCGTGGACCAGCTTGCCCGCATCCTCCTCCATGTGCAGCTCGTGGATGCGGATGGTTTTGTCCCCGGCCTGGGTGCGGATAGACACCGTCCCCTCCCGGGCGATGGGCAGGTACAGTTGGGATATCTGGTAGGCCTTGGGCAGGTCTGGGTAGAAGTAGTTTTTGCGGTCGAACCTGCTGTACCGGGTGATCTCACAGTTCAGGGCCAGCCCGGCCTTGACGGCAAATTCCAGCACCCGTTTGTTGAGCACGGGCAGCGTCCCCGGCATCCCGGTGCACACCGGGCAGCAGCGGGTGTTGGGCTCACCGCCGAATTCGGTGGTGCAGGAACAGAAAATTTTTGTCCTGGTGGCCAGCTCCACGTGGGTCTCTAGGCCAATTACCGTTTCCCAGGTCATACCAAATTCCCTCCTTCCGGCGCACGCTTGTGGTAATCGGTGTCCATCTGGAAGGCGTGGGCGGCATTCAAAAGCCGGCCCTCCCCAAAGTGAGGACCGATGAGCTGCCCCCCGATGGGCAGGCCCTTCCCGTCAAACCCGCAGGGCATGGACAGCGCCGGAAGCCCCGCCAGGTTCACCGGCACCGTGTAGATGTCGCTGAGGTACATTTTCAGCGGGTCAGACAGGCTGCCCCCCAGCCTGGGGGCGGTGGTCGGGGCCACTGGGGCCAGCAGCAGATCGCACTGCCGGAACGCCTCATCAAACGCGCCCTTGATAACCGCCTTCACCTGGAGCGCCTTTTTATAGTAAGCGTCGTAGTACCCGGCGGACAGCACAAAGGCGCCCAGCAGGATACGCCGCTTCACCTCCGCCCCGAAGCCCTGGGTGCGGGTTTTGCGGTAGAGGTCCGTCAAGCCGTCGTACCGCTCCGCCCGCCAGCCGTACTTCACCCCGTCGAACCGGGACAGGTTGGAGGACGCCTCGGCGGCGGCGATGATGTAATAGGCGGGGACGGCGTACTCCAGCACCGGGAAGGACAGCTCCACCACCTGCGCCCCCCTCCCCTTCAGCACGCCGGCGGCGCGCAGGACAGCGGCGCGTACCTCCCCGTCCAGCCCCTCCCCGAAGCATTCCGCGGGCAGTCCCACCCGCATCCCCCGGATGTCCCCGGTGAGCCCCTCCAGCAGGCGGCCGTACCCGCCGTCCAGGCTGGTGGCGTCCCTGGGGTCGCGCCCCATGAGCGCGTCCAGCACGGCGGCGCAGTCCGCCGCGTCCCGGCACAAAGGGCCGATCTGGTCCAGGGAGGAGGCGTAGGCGATGAGGCCGTACCGGCTCACCGCCCCATAGGTGGGCTTCATCCCGGTGACGCCGCAGTGGGCGGCGGGCTGGCGGATGGAGCCGCCGGTGTCCGAGCCGACGGCGTACCAGCCCATGCCCGCCGCCACCGCCGCCGCCGCGCCGCCGGACGAGCCGCCGGGGACGCGGGACAGGTCCCAAGGGTTTCTCACCGGGCCGTAGAAGGAGGTCTCCGAGGTGGAACCCATGGCAAACTCGTCCATGTTCAGCTTGCCCAGGGACACCGCCCCGGCCCCCTCCAGGGCATCCGCCGCGGCGGCGCTGTAGGGGGGCGCAAACTCCCCCAGTATCTTGGAGGCGCAGGTGGTTCTAACCCCTTTGGTGCAGATGTTGTCCTTCAGGGCCATGGGCACCCCGTAGAGCGGGCTTTGGGCGTCCCTCGCCCCGGGCTGGAGCTTGTCCGCCCGCTCCAGCGCCCGCTCCCCCGTGACGGTGATAAAGGCGTTCAGCGCCCCGTCCCGGGCGGCAATGGCGTCCAGCGCCGCCCGGGCGGCCTCCTTGACGGACACTTCTCCTCTTTTGATGGCCGCGCCCAACTCCAGGGCGGTCAGCTCTCTCAATTCCATTTCCCCGCCCCCTCACTCTACCGCCTGGGGGACCAGAAACGCCTCTGTATCCCCCGCGGGTGACCCCGCCAGCAGCTCCCCCCGGTCCTGGGAGGGGGCCGCCTCATCCTCCCGCAGCACATTTTTCACCGGGAACACATGGCTCATGGGCTCCACGCCTGCCGTGTCCAGCTTGTTCAGCACATCCATGTAGGCGACGATCTGCTCCAGCCCGGCGGTCATGGCCTGCTTTTCCCCTTCCCGGAGCTCCAGCCGGGACAGCCCGGCAAGATAGTCCACCAGTTTCACATCAATCACATCAAACCCCTCCTCTATGGTTCCATCCGCGTCCGGTCCCTGGGAAACAGGGAAGCGTATCGGATGTTGTCCAAGCCGCACAGCGCCTCCCCACCCGGCGCTGCCGGGCGGGGGCCCCTTCTGAATTTCAACTGCTCGGGGCAAGTGAATTGCCCCTGCGCACGGCGCTTCCGCGCCGTCATGCAGCTGTGCGGAACCGCTGTTCACGGCTCCATCCGCGTTCGGTCCCTGGGAAACAGGGAAGCGTGCCGGATGTTGTCCAAGCCGCACAGCTGCATGGTCAGCCGCTCCAGCCCGATACCCAGCCCGCCGTGGGGCGGCATCCCGTGCTTGTGGATCATGAGATAGCTTTCGAATTCCGCCGGGTCCATCCCCCGTGCCTCCATCTTGGCCACCTGTTCGGCGTAGCCGTGGATGCGCTGGCCGCCGGTGGTCACCTCCAACCCCCGCAGCAGCAGGTCGAAGGACAGGGTGTATTTGAGGTCGTCCGGGTCGTCCATGGCGTAGAAGGGCCGCTTTTTGGAGGGGTAGTGGGTGACAAACACAAAGTCGCTGCCGTACTCCTCTTTCACGTACCGCCCGATGCGGGCCTCCTCTTCCGGCTCCAAATCAAAGGGGTCACGGATCCGGCAGCCGTATTTCTCCGCCGCCAGCCGCTTGGCGTCATCGAACCGCAGGCAGGGGATGCTGTCCGCCGCCGGAAGCTCCACGCCCAAAAGCTCCAGCTCCGGGCGGTACTCCCGGCCCAGCAGGGCCATGGCGTGCCGCAGATAGCCGGTCTCCGCCTCCATGATATCATAAAAGGAACGGATGTAGCCCATTTCCAGATCCAGCCCGGTGTACTCGTTCAGATGCCGGGGGGTGGCGTGCTTTTCCGCCCGGAACACGGGGCCGATCTCAAACACCCGCTCATACACCCCCGCCATGGTCTGCTTGTAGAACTGGGGGGACTGGGCCAGGTATGCCTTTTTGCCAAAGTAGTCCAGCCGGAAGATGTTGGAGCCCCCCTCCGCCCCGGCATGGACGATCTTGGGGGTATGGATTTCCGTAAAGCCCTCCCCGGTAAGATAGTCCCGAAAGGCCCGCGCCAGCCCCTCCTGGAGCTTGAACACCGCCCGCTCCCTGGGATGGCGCAGCACAGCGGGCCGCAGGGGGAGCCCGGTGTCCAGGCTGAGGCCCAATTTCCGTTTCCCCAGGGGCACAGGCATGGGGGCGGCGGGCCGGGACAGCACCGCGGCCGTCTCCACGGCGACCTCCACCCCGCCGGGGGCCCGGGGCTCCGCCCGGACGGCACCGGACAGCTCCACGCAGCACTCCTCCCGCAGCCCCTGGGGCAGTACGTCCGGGGCGCACACGCACTGGACGCTCCCCCTTGCCATGCGCAGGGTGAGGAATACCACGCCCCCCATGTCCCGCAGGGCGTGGACCGCGCCGTGGACGGTGACGGGCCGGTTATTCAGCCCGCCCCCCGTAAGGTCTTGCCAGACAGTCAGTTGTTTGCTTGAGCCGGTGACGAACTTCATAACCATTCACTCCTTGATGGATAAAATAAAACCCCGGACCGTACAAAAGTACAGTCCGGGACGGAATCAATCACTGAATCCGCGGTACCACCCGCGTTGCCCCTCCAGCAAGGGGCCTCTCTCGAGCCCCGGTAACGTGGGGAGGACGGACGGCCCTACGCCCCTTGGGGTTCGAACCGCCGGCTCGGAAGCGTTGCGCCGTCTCGTCTTTCCGGGGCGGGCTTTCAGTCGGTGGCCCGCGTTCTCTGTCGGACGCCGTGAGGGGCGGTCTTCGTCGATGCCGTTGTGTTTTTTGCTTGTTGAGGGAATCATACACTGTTTTCCCCCTGTTGTCAACGGAAAAATTCCCAAAGCCATGGTAGCATTCGGCAAAAATTTATGGTACAATACCCGAAAAGAGGACAAACGGGAGGGATGGGCCCATGACAAACTGGGAAGAATTACACCGCCGCTGTATGCTCTGCCAGAAGTGCGCCCTGGCGGACACCCGCACCAACGTGGTGTTCGGCAAGGGCCCCCGGGACGCGAAAGTCATGTTTATCGGCGAGGGCCCCGGCGAAAATGAGGACCTCCAGGGGGAACCCTTTGTAGGCCGGGGCGGACAGCTGCTGGACGAGATGCTCTCCCTCATCGGCCTGAGCCGGGAGAAAAATTTTTACATCACCAACATTGTCAAATGCCGTCCGCCCAGGAACCGGGACCCGCTGAATACCGAGCAGGACGCCTGCATCGGCTACCTGTGGGACCAGATGGCGCTGCTCCGCCCCCGGATCGTGGTGTGCCTGGGGCGCATCGCCGCCATGCGCCTCATCAAGCCGGACTACAAGATCACCCGGGAGCATGGCCAGTGGTCGGAAAAGGACGGGGCCTTCTACACCGCCATCTACCACCCCGCCGCCCTGCTCCGCGACCCCACCAAGAAGCCGGACACCTTCGCCGACCTGCGGGCCATCCGGGCAAAAATACGGGAGGTCTGCCCGGAGGCTTACCACTGAGGCTCCGCGCTGTCCTACTCACGCTGCGCCTGTTCGCAACGCGCGGCTTCGCTGCGGCTCAAGCAAAACCCAGTCCCGCTGCGCGGGCCTTGGGCTTTTGCTTTCGCTCCGCTCCATCCGCGCTGCTCACGACGGCTCCGCGCTGTCCTACTCACGCTGCGCAGGCGTCTGACCGCTCGGTCGCTTTCTCTCCGATTCGGCCTGGTCTCCGGGGCGCCATGCGCCCCTGCGCTCGGCCTCACTGTGTTCCAAGCTCCCTCGCAGCCGCCTGCTCCGCGCTGTCCTACTCACGCTGCGCAGGCGTCTGACCGCTCGGTCGCTTTCTCTCCGATTCGGCCTGGTCTCCGGGGCGCCATGCGCCCCTGCGCTCGGCCTCACTGCGTTCCAAGCTCCCTCGCAGCCGCCTGCTCCGCGCTGTCCAGCAAGTTCATGATCGACACCTCAAACGCCGTGCGCTCCACCTGTTCCCCGTCGATGAGCTTGTGGTAGCGGCGGCTTTGGAGGCGTCCTTCCAGGCGCAGCTTATCCCCCACATCCAGCGCGCCGCAGTGGGCCGCCAGGGATCCCCAGGCGATGCAGGGCAGGTAGTCCGCCCGGCCGTACGGCCGGTTGACCGCCAGCAGCAGGTCGCAGATCTCCCGTCCCAGCGGCGTGCGCCGGAGGGTGGGCCTGCGGCACAGCGCCCCGGCAAGGGCCAGCCGGTTCTCCCCCTCCTCCAGCTCCGAGGGCCGGGCGTTCCGGGAAAGCACCGTAATGACCAGCTTGCTTCCCGTCCCCGTGCGGTTGTTATAGGAGCGCACCTCCCCTTCCACGCTCACCCATCCCCCCGGCGTCCACAGCGCCGGGTCCGGGTCGGCGGTCACCACATTCAGCACATCGTCCACCCCGCTCAGCCGGGGCACCCGCAGGGGGACCAGGTAGTAGTCCACCCCGTGGTTCCGGTGGGAGGGGGCGGGCCCCTGCGCCGCCTGTCCCCTCAACACAATTTTGTTTTCTCCCCTGTACTCGTCCATGTGATCACACTCCGTATGTCAATTGCCATCCTGCCTGACTATATGAGGGGGAAGCGCCAAGTATGCCCATTGACAACGGGGAGCCCAACGGTATAATATAGGGAGAACCCAGCCGAAGGAGGGCTAAGGATGGAACTGGAACTGACGCGCAAGCAGCTTCGGCGGCTGCTGGACATGGTGTATATCGGCAACTGGATCCTGAACTCCACCCGGGGGGAAGACCGCTTCAAGGACTACGATGAGGTGGAGAGCCTGCTCTTTGCCCGTGCCGCCCTGGAGGGTATGCCCTCCCTGGCCGAGACCTACCAGGGGGAGGTAATCCCCTCCCGGGCCTTTGCCGAGGGGGGCATCCACGAGGCCATTATGGAGTACGAAAACAACGTCTTTTTTGAGATCCTGGCGGAGGACCTGGCCCGGCGGGACATGGACGACGTGCCCATCGACGAGACCAACTACGACGAGCTGGCCCAGCGCATCGACGCCTACATCGACGAATTTGAGGCCCACGGCACCGACAACATCACGGTGGACTGCTGAGAAGAAGCGCGGAGAAGCGGTCGGCGAGGGAACTTGGAGCGGAGTGAGGGCAAAAGCCAAGGCCCCTGGGCGGCCATGGGCTTTTGTCCAAGCCGGAGCGAAAGTGACCGAGCGCTGCGGCCGCTTCGCAGCGTGACAGCAAGAAGCGCGGAGCCGTTGCGAACAGCGGGCTGAAATCGGATCACAGCGTAACCAGTAAACACCTAAAAACAAGGGGACGAAAGCACACCGCTTTCGTCCCTTTGCGTTACTTCTTTTTCTTTTTGGAGAAAAAGTCCTTCACCGGCGAGCCGGAGGAGGGGGCGGACTCGCCCATGGCCTCGGCAAAGGCCTGGAGCGCGTCCCGCTGCTGGTTGGTCAGGCTGGTGGGCACCCGGACCTGGACGGTTACGTACTGGTCGCCCCGGCCCCTCCCCCGCAGCTCGGGGATGCCCTTGCCCCGCAGGCGGAAGGTGGTGCCTGGCTGGGTGCCGGCGGGCAGGGTGTACTTCACCTTGCCGTCGATGGTGGGAATCTCCAGCTCCGCGCCCATGGCCGCCTGGTAGAAGCTCACCGGGCACTCGTACAGCACCGAGGTTCCCTCCCGCTGGAAATAGGGGTGGGGCTTCACCCGCACCTCCACGATGAGGTCTCCCGCCGGGCCGTTGTTGGCCCCCGCGTTCCCCTGCCCCCGCAGGGATACGGCCTGCTTGTCGTTGATGCCCTGGGGGATGCTGACCGAAATCTTGCGCTGCTTCCTCACATTGCCCCCGCCGCCGCAGCTCTTGCAGGGCTGGTGGATGATCTTGCCCGTCCCCCGGCAGCGGCTGCACGGCGCGGAGCTGGTGAAGGCCATCCCCCCCATGCGCTGCTGCACCCGCACGGTGCCCGAGCCCCGGCAGTCGGGGCACACCTCGGCGGTGGTGCCGGGGGCGCAGCCGGAGCCGTGGCAGCTCTCGCAGCTCTCCAGGCGGGTGAGGCTGATCTCCTTCTCGCAGCCAAAGGCCGCCTCCTCAAAGCTGATGGTCACGCCGGCGCGCAGGCTCTCCCCCCGCTGGGGGCCGCTGCGCTGGGCGCCCCTCCCTCCGAAGCCGCCGCCCAGCAGGTCGCCCAGGATATCACCGAAGCCGAAATCCCCGAAGTCGCCGAAATCCCCGTAGCCGCCAAAGCCCCCGCCGCCGAAGTTGGGGTCCACCCCCGCATGGCCGAACTGGTCGTATTTGGCCCGCTTGTCCTTGTCGCTGAGCACCTCATAGGCCTCGTTGATCTCCTTGAACTTGGCCTCGGCCTCCTTGTCCCCGGGGTTCATGTCCGGGTGGTACTGCTTGGCCAGCTTGCGGTAGGCCTTTTTCAGCTCGTCGTCGGAGGCGGTTTTGGCCACCCCCAGCACCTCATAGTAATCGCGTTTTTGCTCCGCCATATGGAATCACCTCTTAAACACGGGAAAGGCGGGGCGCAATGCCCCGCTGTTTCCCGTTTAGGTTTTGCATTGGGGTCCCGCAAAGCCGTCTCTCAGGCTTTGCGGGGAAAGGAAGGGCAGCGCAATGAATGGGCTTTCGGCAATGCCGGAAGCGAGTGATATGCAGCTTGCCCCGACGCTATCATGCTGCGGATTGGCCGCATAGCCGGGCTGCTTTCGCACTTATTTTTCATCGTCCACCACTTCATAGTCGGCGTCCACCACGTTGTCCCCGCCGGGCTGGCCGCCGCCAAAGCCCGCGCCGCCCACGTCGGGGCCGGGGCCGGGCTGGCCGCCCTGCTGGGCGTACAGCTTCTCGCTGACAGCGTAAAACGCCTTCTTCAGCTCCTCGGTGGCGCCCTTGATGGCCTGGGCGTCGGCGCCCTTCAGCGCCTCCTTCACCTTGTTGAGGGCTGCGTCGATGGAGCCCTTGTCCCCGGCGTCCACCTTGTCGCCCATCTCGTCCAGAATCTTCTCGGTCTGGTACACCATCTGGTCGGCCTCGTTGCGGATGTCCACTTCCTCCTTCCGCTTGGCGTCCTCGGCGGCGAACTGCTCCGCCTCCCGCACGGCCTTGTCCACGTCCTCCTTGGACATGTTGGTGGAGGAGGTGATGGTGATGTGCTGCTCGGTGCCGGTGCCCAGATCCTTGGCGGACACGTTGACGATGCCGTTGGCGTCGATGTCGAAGGTCACCTCAATCTGGGGGACGCCCCGGCGGGCGGGGGCGATGCCGTCCAGGTGGAACCGGCCCAGGGTCTTGTTATACTGGGCCATCTCCCGCTCGCCCTGGAGCACGTGGACCTCCACGCTGGTCTGGTTGTCGGCGGCGGTGGTGAAGGTCTGGGACTTCTTGGCGGGGATGGTGGTGTTGCGGTCGATGAGCTTGGTCATCACGCCGCCCATGGTCTCGATGCCCAGGGACAGGGGGGTCACGTCCAGCAGCAGAAGGCCCTTCACGTCGCCCACCAGCACGCCGCCCTGGAGGGCCGCGCCCATGGCCACGCACTCGTCGGGGTTGATGCCCTTGAAGCCCTCCTTGCCGGTGAGCCGCTTGACCATATCCTGCACGGCGGGGATGCGGCTGGAGCCGCCCACCATCAGCACCTTCTCAATCTCATTGCCGCTCAGGCCCGCGTCGCTCATGGCCTGGCGCACGGGACTGGCGGTGGCCTCCACCAGGTGGGAGGTGAGCTGGTCGAACTTGGCCCGGCTGAGGGTCAGGTCCAGGTGCTTGGGGCCGGTGGCGTCGGCGGTGATATAGGGCAGGTTAATGGTGGTGGAGGTGACGCCGGACAGCTCAATCTTGGCCTTCTCGGCGGCCTCCTTCAGCCGCTGCATGGCCACCTTGTCTCCGGTGAGGTCGATGCCCTCCGCCTTCTTGAACTCGGCGGCCATCCAGTCCATGACGCACTTGTCGAAGTCATCGCCGCCCAGGCGGTTGTTGCCCGCCGTGGCCAGCACCTCGATCACGCCGTCGCCCACCTCGAGGACGGACACGTCGAAGGTGCCGCCGCCCAAGTCGTACACCATGATCTTCTGGTCGGACTCCTTGTCCACCCCGTAGGCCAGGGCGGCGGCGGTGGGCTCGTTGATGATGCGCTTGACCTCCAGCCCGGCAATCTTGCCCGCGTCCTTGGTGGCCTGGCGCTGGGCGTCGGTGAAGTAGGCGGGAACGGTAATCACCGCCTCGGTGACGGTCTGGCCCAGATAGGCCTCGGCGTCCGCCTTCAGCTTCTGGAGGATCATGGCGCTGATCTCCTGGGGGGTAGAGCGCTTGCCATCGATGTTCACCTTGTAGTCGCTGCCCATCTCCCGCTTGATGGAGGCGATGGTACGGTCGGGGTTGGTGATGGCCTGGCGCTTAGCCACCTGGCCTACCATTCGCTCGCCGTCCTTGGAAAAGGCCACCACAGACGGGGTGGTGCGGTTGCCCTCGGCGTTGGGGATGACAACGGCCTCGCCGCCCTCCATGACGGATACACAGCTGTTGGTAGTACCCAAATCGATACCAATAATCTTACTCATAATGAAGTTCCTCCTGTTTATATGAAAGTATATTTTTACAATGTGAATCGGGAAATGCTTCATTGTCATGCGGCGAAGCGGTCAGGACGCTCGGCCGCTTGCGCTGCGACTCAGGCAAAACCCGGCTCCATGCTGTGGGCCCTGGGCTTTTGCCTTCACTCCGCTCCAAGCTCCCTCACTGTCCGCTTCTCCGCGCTTCTAATTTGCCACCTTGACCATGGAAAACCGAATGACCTTTTCCCCGCAGATAAAGCCCTGCTGAAACACCTCCACGATGGTGCTCTCCCCGGCCTCCTCATCGTCGCAGTGCATGACGGCGTTGTGGCGGTTGGGGTCAAAGGTCTCGCCCAAGGCGGGGATGACCTCCACCCCCAGCCCGGTGAGGGCATCCTGGAGGCCCTTCATGGTCATCTCCACGCCCTTTTTATATGCCTCGTCGGCGGTCTCCTGCTTCAAGGCCCGCTCCAGGTTGTCGTACACCGGGAGGAAGGCGGCCACGGTCTGGGCCTTGGCCTCGCTCCAGGCGTTCTCCTTCTCCTTGGCGGTGCGTTTGCGGTAGTTGTCGTACTCGGCGGCGAGCCGCAGGTACTTGTCCGCCGCCTCCGCCAGCAGTTGGCCCTGATCCTTCTTGGGTTCCTTCTTTGCCTTCCCGAAAAACCCCTTTGCCTTGGGATCCGAGGCCTCATCAGCAGTCTCAGGGGATTCCTCAGCCCCGGGGGCCTCCGCGGCCTCCCCGGCAGCCTCCTGTCCGGGGGCCTCGACAGTCTCGTCCCCCGCATCTTCGGGAACGGGGTTTTCTTTCTTCTTCTCTTCGGCCATTGGCGCCTATTCCTCCTTTTCCGGTGCGCCGGGTGGCAGCTCCGGCTGTCCGAACAGCTTGGACAGCCCGTCCGCCACATATGACAGCTTGGCGGCCACCTTGGCGTAATCCATGCGGGTGGGGCCCACCACGCCGATGACCCCCTTCATCCCGTCCCCGATATCGTAGCTTGCCAGCACTACGCTGGTGTCCTTCAGCTCATCGGCCACATTTTCCGGGCCGATGAGGATTTTGGTGTCGTCCCCCTCCAAAGCGGGCAGGGCCAGCGTCTGGGCCAGGGAACGGTCCTCCGACAGGTAGCTCATCAGCTTCTGGGCCTTGCCCACGTCCTGGTACTCGGGGTGGTCCAGGATGTGGCTGGCCCCGGCGGTGTACACCGCGCCGCTCTCCAGCGCGTCCAGCACCTCCATGGCGAAGGACACCACCAGCGAGATCAGCCCGTAGGAGCTGCCTGCCGCGTGTTCGGCCACCCGCATCAGCTCCGGGGTAAGCTGATCCAGCGTCTTGCCCACGAAAGCGGTGTTCAAAAGGGTGGTGAGCAATTGCAACTGGGGTTCAGACAGCTCCGCGGGGAGGCGGAAGAGCTTGTTTTTCACCACGCTGGAATCTGTCATCACCACGGCGATAAAGGACGCGGAGTCCACCAGGATCAAGTCGAACCGCTTGATGGTGAGCCGCCGCGCCCCCTCGGTGAGGGCGAATGCGGGGTAGTTGGTGAGCTGGGACACCATGCGTCCCGCCTGGTCGATCACCTTGTCCAGCTCCCGCATCTTCAGGTGCAGCGCCTCGTTGATCTGCTTTGTCTCCTCCAGGCTCAGCCGCTGCTCCTCCATCAGCTCGTTGACGTACAGCCGGTAGCCCCGGGGGGAGGGCACCCGTCCGGCGGAGGTGTGGGGCTGCTCCAGGTAGCCCAGCTCCGTCAGCTCGGCCAGCTCGTTTCGGATGGTGGCGGAGGAGACCTTCAAGCCCGCCAGCTCCGCCAGCGCCTTGGAACCCACCGGCTCCGCCGTCTGGATATAGCTTTCCACCACGGCGCGCAGAATTTTCTTCTTTCGCTCGGACAGCTCCAAGGGACCGCCTCCTTCCCAGAGGTTTAGCACTCGCCATTCCTGAGTGCTAAAGATAATCTACCACCGCCCCCTCAAAATGTCAATAGCCCAGTTGTAAATTAAATGTGAATCTCAAGCGTCCGGCGGTCCGATGCCAAAATTCCGTCCCGCTTTCGCACATACCGGCCCCGATTGCTAAAACAATGTGGCACAATCGAATGCAACGGCAAAAAAGGGGCTTCCTTTTTCCCTGCCATCGTAGTATCATAATGCTGTATCGGCATTTTGCCCATCTTGACCAATGAGCCGCGCCCAAGCGCGTCCGAATAGGAGGCCCCGATGATTAACACACTGGCTTTGACCGCCCTGCCCTCCCCCGCGCCGGAGGGGAGCGCCCCGCCCGCCCTTGGGGACACCCTGCGGGCGGCCTGGGACGCGGCGGTATACGGCGTCACCTGGTTTTTCACCAACCTGTCCCCCGCCTTTGCCTGGGCAATCGTCGGCATCGCCATCTGCGTTGCCTTTTTCGTCTACTACTGGTGGTGCCTGCGTCCCCGGCCCCACAGCCTGGAATGGATCGCCATGGCGGAGGAGCGCGCCAAGCCCCGGCGCATGACCCTCACCCTGCCCTGCCATCCCATGGATCGGCGGGATGTGCTGCCCCTGCTGCTGCTCACGGCGGTGTACGCCCTCACCGCCTTTTTCCGACTGGGGGACTTCAACGCCCCCCAGTCCATGGTGAAGTTCCAGCAGGGGGACAGCTATGAGTTCTCCTACGGCCAGCCCGTCACCGTGGACACCATCTCCTACTATACCTCCCTGGGCACCGGGTACTACACCCTGGAGTGGGAGGGGGAGGACGGAGCATGGCACAGCCTGCGGCTGGATCAGCCCTACAACTCCCTGTTCAAGTGGAGGGTGTTGGATCTGGGGCGCAATATCGATCAAAGCGGCCTGGAAAAAAACAAGGACAACAACAATCTGGACGCGGAATCCCTGGGCCCCATCATGGCCTCCCGCTTCCGTATCACCGCATCCAGCGCGCCCCGGGACGAGGGCCTATGGCTGTCCGAGCTGGCCCTGCGGGGCGGGACGTATACCAAAATCGAGGGCGGCAAAGAGGAAACGGGACCCATGTTCTACCCTGTTCCGGATCACGTCGATGATGGTGCGGCCGCCCTGTTCGACGAACACGAGCTTTGGACGGACAAGTACACCTATATGAACTCCACCTATTTTGACGAGATCTACCACCCCCGCACCGCCTACGAGCATCTGAACAACGTCTATCCCTACGAGGTGTCCCACCCTCCCCTGGGCAAGCTCATTCTGTCCCTGGGCATCATGGTGTTCGGCATGGTCCCCTTCGGCTGGCGGTTTATGGGGACGCTCTTCGGCGTGCTGATGGTGCCGGTGCTGTATGTGTTTTTGAAAAACCTGTTCGGCAAGACCCCGGTGGCCTTATGCGGCGCGGCGCTGTTCACCTTCGACTTCATGCACCTGGTCCAGACCCGCATCGCCACCATTGACACCTACGGCGTGTTCTTCATCCTGGTGTCTTACTATTTCATGTACCGCTGGCTGGCCGTCCCTGCGGGGAAGAAGCTGCGGCACTATATCCTGCCCCTGTTTTTGAGCGGCCTGTTCTGGGGGATCGGCTGCGCCTCCAAGTGGACGGTGGTGTATGCCGGGGCCGGGCTGGCCCTGCTGTGGCTGCTGGGCATGGCCTTCAAGGCCGGGGACTGGCGGGAGGCGGAATACCGCGCCCGCACCCGGCCCGCGCCTCCCGAGGTGCGCCAGGAGGTGGCGGAGGCCCTTTTCAAGGAAGAGGCCCCGCCCTGGCAGCCCCCCCATGTGCCCTCCTTCGCCGTCCATGTGTGCGGCACTATCGGGCTGTCGGTGGTATTTTTCGTGCTCATCCCTGTGTGCATTTACACCGCGTCCTACTTCCCCTACGCCGCGGCCCGGGGCAATGGGGCGGGCTTCTGGGGCATGGCCGGGCAGTCGGCCAGCTGGCTCTGGGACACCCTGCCCACCCACCTGGAACGGCTCCCGGCACAGGTGGAGCAGCTGGCCCGGACCATGGCGGAGGAGGGCAAGACCCCCGGAGTGCTGGACCGAATAGACAGCTTCTTCCGGGTTATCCCCGGCGGCAGCGCCAACCCAGTGGATATCATGCTGAAAAACCAGCACTTCATGCTCACCTACCACCAGGGCGTCCACACCCCCCACCCCTATGAGTCCTACTGGTACCAGTGGATTTTCGACGGACGGCCCATCCTGTACTTCCGGGATCTGGACGTGCCCGGCATGAAGAGCCTGTTCGCTTCCTTTAACAACCCTCTGGTATCCTGGGCGGGGCTGGCAGCCTTTTTCGGCGTGGCCGTCCAGACCGTCCGCCGCCGCTGCGGCAGGGGGCTGTTTATCCTCATTGCCATCCTGTCCCAGTTTGTGCCCTGGCTGCCCATCGGACGCATCCTGTTCGCCTACCACTACTTCCCCACGGTGCTGTTCCTGTGTTTTGCCATTGCCTATCTCATGGACGGCATGATGGCTCGGCGGCGGGAGGGCTGCCGGCTGGCGGTGTACGGCTTCACCGGCTGCGCAGTAGGATTGTACGCGGTTTTCTATCCGGAGCTCATCGGGCTGTACATGCCCACGTGGTACGCGCAGTATTTCCTGCGGTGGCTGCCAAGCTGGCCGCTGTAGCCTCCCGGCGGGGATGTTACTTTCCACTCGTGCAGAAAGCAGCCGAAGACACGCCTAGGGGCATTCCGTCCCCGTCGCGCTTCGCGCTCCAGGTGGGCTTCCCCTAAGCCCCTGTTTACGGGGGGCCCGATACGAAAGGCTTTGGGTATCCCTCCGGCGTGTGCGGCCTTCGGCACGGGGCGCCCTATTAACGCTGCCGCTTGTGCCTGGGCACTGAAAAGCGATGGCGGCCACAGGGCCGCGCCTGAGCGGGCGCGCCGTTCCGCCCGGACTGCACGGGCACTAAACCAGCGCGCCTCAATTTCAACTGTAAGGTGATCCAAAATGTATCTGTGCGACATCCACAGCCACTCCAAACTTTCTCCCGACTGCTTCAGCCCGCTGCGGGATATGGCCCGGTCTGCCATCGCGGCGGGACTGCGGGAGTTTTGCGTCACAGACCACTGCGACATGCTGGACCTGGACGGAAAGCCGTGGGGGGCCTTCGACTGGCCCGCCGCCAAAGCGCAGTACCGCGCCGTCAGCGCGGAGCTGGGGGGCGCTCTCACCCTGCGGCTGGGGATTGAGCTGGGCTCCGCCCCCTATGACCCCGCCGCCGCCCGGGGAATTTTAGCTCAGGGCGGGGAGGAACTGGACTTTGTCCTGGGCTCCCTCCACAACTGGATCGGCGCGGAAGGTGGAAAGGACCTGTACTACTCCGACTTCACCGGCAATCCGCGTCTGGCCCGCAAAGCAGTGGAGAACACCCTGGCCCACACCTGGACGCTGGTGAAGGAATGCCCCGACTGCTACGACAGCCTGGCCCACATCGTCTATCCCCTGCGGTACATCCACCGCGACGGGGTGGAGCTGACTCTGGCGGATTTTGAGGAACAGGTCCGGGCCATCTTCACCCAGGTGGCAGCCAGCGGCCGCGCCATTGAGCTCAACACCTGCCGGGGCCACGATCTGGACTGCTGGCCCCCTCTCCTGCGCTGGTTCCGGGAGTGCGGCGGGGAGCTGGTCACCGTGGGGGCGGACGCCCACCGCCCGGACCAGGTGGCCAGGGGCATCCCGGAAGCCCTCCAAATGCTTCGAGCGGCGGGCTTTGACCATGTCACCACCTATGAGCGCCGTAGGCCGGTGCTCCACAAGCTGTAATATAGAACGGGCGTTTCACGTGAAACGCTCTGGGGCGGCTTTGCGGCGCCCCATAAATCAATGGAGGGATTTTAAATGAGGATTTCCATTGCCTGCGACCACGGCGCGTTTGACCTGAAGGAGCGCCTCAAGGCCCACCTGCTGGAGCAGGGCCACCAGGTCACCGACTGCGGGACCAACAGCGGGGAGAGCTGCGACTACCCGGATTTCGCCGCCGCCGCCGCCCGCCTGGTGGCGGACGGAAGCTGTGAGCGCGGGGTGGTACTGTGTACCACCGGCATCGGCATGAGCATCGCGGCCAACAAGGTGAAGGGCGTACGGTGCGCTTTGTGCCACGAGCCCCTGTCCGCCGAGATGACCCGCCGCCACAACGACGCCAATGTCCTTGCCATGGGGGCGGGGGTCACCGGCGGGAACCTTGCCCAGCGGATCCTGGACGTGTTTTTATCCACGCAGTTTGAAGGGGGCCGCCACCAGCGCCGGGTGGACAAGGTGATGGAGCTGGAAAACCGGGGATAAAAAGGGAGCCTTCCAATCCAAGGAAGGCTCCCTTTTTACAGCGCCTTAAGCACCCCGTCCAGCTCCGGCCGCGTGTACAGCGCGTTGAGCGCCGCCAGCAGCGCCTTGGCGCTCATGTGCTCGGGCAGCTCCAGCCGCCGGAGCAGCGCCGCCCGCCGCGCCGCCGCGTCCGGCGCGCCGGACAGCCCCAGGGCAAACAGGTCCGCCGCCGTCAGATCCCCCGCCGGGCGGCCCGGGGCGTTTTCGTCCAGCACCGTGGCCCCGGCGCGGAGGATGGCCTCCCGCAGCACCTCCGGCTTCATCCCCTCCACCCCCAGCTTGCCCTCTTTTCCCGGGGCGCGCTTGCGCCGCTCCTTGCCCGCCACGTCCGGGATGTAGGCGTGCTTGAGCTGGCCCCCGGGGATGGCCCCTTTCAGGTGGTTCCGGATGACAAACCCCGCCCCGTCGGAGTCGGTGAGGACGATGAGCCCCCGAACCGCCGCCAGCCTGCGCAGCAGCGCCAGCCGCTCTGCGTCCTTGAACACCCCGAAGCCCGCCGTCTCCAGGATCAGGGTGTCCGCCACCGCCGCCACCGCCGCCTTGTCGTACCGCCCCTCCACCACAATGGCCTCCTTGATGCGCAGCGGGGCGCTCATACCGCCGCCCTCCGCCCCGAGGCCAGCTCCATCAGAAGCCCCGTGAGCAGCTCCCGCTCCTGACCGTAGGAGGATTTCAGCTCGATATCCGCCTGGGCGCACCGCCCCACGGCGTACCGGCACCAGGGCAGGGAAAACCGCCGGGCGGCGTCCATCAGCTTGTCCGCCTGATAGCCCGATTTCATCCCCCACAGCTCCATGAACTCCCCCCGGCCTTTGCCCGCGTCCAGGTACAGCCGGGCGGTGTACAGCTGCCGGAAGTACTTGCCCATGGCGGACAGGATCATGATGGGGGGCTGCTGGCTGTGGAGCAGGTCGGCCAGCACCGAGGCCGCCTTGTCGAAGTCCTTGCGGGCCATGGCGTCGGTCATCTGGAACACCACCGCGTCGATCTGGGGGATGGCCACCGCGTCCATGTCCGCCCGGGTCACCCGGGGGTGGGGGGAATAGGCGGCGATCTTGCCGATCTCCGCGGACAGGGTGTTCATCAGGTCGCCGCACAGGAAGATGAGGTAGCGGGCGTCCTCGGTGTCTACGCCCTTGCCCGCCTTTTTGAACTGGCGGCAGATCCAGTCGGTCAGGTCCCCCTGGCTCTGCCGCTGGAACTCCACCACCGCCCCCTCTTTTTTCAGCAGCCCGGCCAGCTTGGACCGCCCGTCCGCCTTATAGGGCAGCAGGTCGTACACAAACACCAGGCAGCAGTAGTCCGGCAGCCCCTCCAGCACCTTCGCCAGCCGCTCCCTGGGCTTCTCCCCCAGGCCGTACAGGTCGAAGTCGGTGACGATGACCAGGGTGCGGGCGCTCATCATGGGCAGGCAGTCCGCCGCCTGCTCGATCCAGTCCACCGAGCACTCCTTCCCCTGGGCGGTGTGGAGGTTGAAGTCCTCCAGCCCGGCGGGCAGCAGGGCCTGCTTGAGCCGGGCCAGGTAGTAGTCCCGCAAAAACGCCTCCTCCCCGTGGAAGAGGTAGAGCTTTTTGGGCGCGCCCTCCTGGATGGCCCGCTTCAGCTCCCGCATGGCGGTGTTGTCCGCTTTATCCCTCTTTGGCGGCATGGCGGCCGCCCCCTTTCGTCGTATAGATTCCCACCCGGTCCCCCCGCGCCCGGACGGTGACGGAGCCCGCCCCGGCGGTGCAGTAGACCTCCGCCCCCGCCGCCTCCAGCCGGTCAAGCGCCTCCTGGGCCGGGTGTCCATAGGGGTTGTTGGCCCCGGCGGAGATCAGGACAAGCTCGGGCGACACCGCCTGGAGGAATTCCCCGCAGCTGGAGTTTTTAGAGCCGTGGTGGCCCGCCAGCAGCACCTCCACGTCCGGGATGGACTGGTACTTCACCAGCATCTTTTCCACAAAGGCGTCGGCATCCCCGGTGATGAGCACATCAAAATCCCCGCGGGTGCACAGGGCGAACAGCCCCGATTCGTTGGAGGTCCCCCCGCCCAGGGGCGGGAACAGGGTCAGGCCTGCCTCCCCCAGGGGGAGGTTTTTGGTCTCGTCCACCAAAACCACCTCCGCGCCCTCCGTCCCGGCCAGCTCCATCAGACGGGCCAGACCGTCCGGGTCCGCCGCCCCCGCGGGGACGGCCACCTTGTCCACCCCCATGCGGTAGAAGAGCTGCTCCACGCCGTTGAAATGGTCGGCGTCAAAGTGGGTGAGGACCAGCATGTCCAGCCGGGCGCGGCCCATGGCGGCGAAGTAGTCTGCGGCAACGTCCCCGGCGCTGCGGGAGCCGTTCCCGCCGCAGTCCACCAGCGCCGCCCTTCCCCCGGACAGCAGGGCGGTGGACGAGCCCTGCCCCACATCCAGGGCGGTGACCGTCAAATCGGCGCGCTCCGCCTCCAGCCGCCCCAGACCGATGGCGGCGCACAGCAGCAGGGCCAGCGCCCCCACCGGGAGCAGGGGCCGCTTTGGCCGCTCCTTGCCCAAAACCGCCGCCAGGAGCACCAGATACGCCCCCGCCAGCCAGATGAGGCAGTACGGATTGTCCGCCGCCAGCGAGGCGAAGGGGAACCGCCCCAGCAGCAGCGCTATCCGCCGGGCGTAGTGTCCCGTCAGGCCGGCCGCCGCCCCCAGCACCGCCGCCGGGCCAGGGAAGAATACCGCCAGCGTCCCCAGAACCAGGGCGCACATCATCAGCAGGGACAGCGCCCACAGCGCCAGGACGCCGGACAGCGGCCCCAACAGGATGATCTGCCCAAAGTACAGCGCCACGAGGGGGACGGTGAACAGCATGGCCCCCAGGGAGGCGGACACGCCGGCCAGCGCCGTCCGGCCCGCCCTCCACAGCAGCAGCCGGAGGGGACGCCCCTTGGGCGGGCGCTTTTTCTTCAGCGGGCGGTACATCCAGCCGAACAGCGGCCCGCTCACCAGCAGTATGCCCGCCACCGACGCAAAGGACAGCTGCAATCCCACGCTGGCGGCGGCAAAGGGGTTCTGGACCAGCAGGATGAGCAGCGCCGCGCCCAGGGCCGACGGCCCGTCCCCCTCCCGCCCCGCCAGGGGCGCGGCCAGCAGGGCGCACTGCATGATGACCGCCCGGAGGGCGGACGGTGTACCCCCGGCCATGAGGGCGTAAAACAGCAGCAGGGGGACCATGGCAAGGGCGGTTTTCCGGTTGTTCCCGCACAGCAGCAGGCCCGCGCCCACCAGGAAGGAGACGTGGAAGCCGGACACCGCCGCGGCGTGCATCAGCCCCGCCCGGTTGAGGGCGGAGTAGAGGGTCCCGTCCAGCCCGGTTTTGTCCCCCAGGGTGACGGCGGCGGCAATGGGCGCGGCGGTCTGGTCAAAGGCGGCGTATATGCCCTGCTTGAGCTTGTGGGCGCACAGGGCGGGCCAGTGCCGGGCGGGGACCCGTTCCACAGCCTGGATTTCCGCCTCCCCATCGCAATAGGCCAGCAGGTATACCCCCTTGGCGGTGTAGTAGGTGGTCTCTTCGCCGTAGGCCCGCTCCGAGCTTTTCACCCTGGCCCTGCCGGAAATCCTGTCGCCGGGCTTCAGCGAACCCCACTCCTCCGGGCCGTAGGCCAGGGCGTCCGGGGCGAAAAGGCCGCCGTCCAGCCGGACGGTGACGGAATACCCGCCGATGGAGGTGGGCTCGGGATAGGAGGCCACCTCGCCGGAGAGGACGGTCTCCTCCCCAATCCAGCCCTCCGCCGGGGCCCGGAACAGGGCAAAGTACGCCCCGGCCCATCCCAGCGCCAGCACCCCGCCCAGGCAAAAGGCCACCGCCCGCCGGGAGCACTGCCAGCGGACATACCGAGACAGCGCCCCTTTGTCCCGGGGCTTGCGCAGAAGGATGGGGGACTCCCTGTCCCCGGGCCGGACGGACAGCCACACCGCCAACGCCAGCCCCAGCAGGGCGGCGGCTGCCAAAAACGCCGGCCCGTCCGCCTCAAAATAGCACGCCCACAGGCAGGCGGCGGCGAAGCCGCCGGAAAACCATGCCAGCTTCCGCATACCGCCGCCCCCTCCCTTCCAGCGCTCTTTCTTTATTTTATCCATAACGGGGGGCCAAGTCAATGCGGCGGGGGAATTTTCTGACGGGACTTGTCAAATCCCCCCCGGTCTGGTATGCTGAGGGGACAAATAAGGAGTGGATTTGATGTACATATTTGACCTGGACGGCACCATTACCGACACCAACGGCGTCTGGCTGGACGTGGACCGGGAATTCCTGGCCCGGCGGGGCCTGCCCCACACCCCTGAGTACCAGCGGGTGGTGGAGCGGTCCATTTACCCCATCGCGGCCCAGTTCACCAAGGCGTTCTATCACCTGCCCGAGTCCCCCGAGGATATCATGGCGGAGTGGGACGCTTCGGCGGGCCGCCACTACCGGGAGCTGGCCCCCCTCAAGCCGGGGGCGGAGGAATTCCTGCTCCAATGCAGGGACGAGGGCCGGCCCATGGCCGTGTTCACCGCCTGCCGCCCCGCCCTGTGCCGGGCGGCGCTGGACCGCTTCCACCTCACGGACCTGTTCGACCGTATCGCCTTTGCGGAGGAAATCGGCCTGGAAAAGCGCAACCCCCAATGTTTTGTGGAGCTGAGCGGCCTGCTGGGCGTCCCCCTGGGGGACTGCGTCCTCTTCGACGACAGCCCGGACAACTGCGCCACCGCCCAAAAGGCAGGCATGACCGCCGTGGGGGTGTACGACGGCTACTACGCAGGCCGCCAGGAGGAGTTGAAGGCGGTGTGCACCCGCTATATCCGCTCCTTTGCGGAGCTGGTGCGGGGATAGATTGGCAAAGTCCTCCCTTCCCACATAGGATGTGGGGCAAAGGAGGTGTTTACCACATGGAAGATATGATCCCATGCGCGCTGAAGGACCAGGAGGTGTTCCAGCGGGTGTGGCAGCGGGTGATGGCGGGGCGGTCCGAGGACAGCAGCCCCATCCGGCCCGGCCCCTCCGGCGGGGGGGACGTGTCCTGTGAATGCCTGAGGGAACTGGTGCTCCAAAACGGGAACGGCCTGCCCCAGTCCTGCCTCCCCGATGAGGACGCCGCTCCCCCGGAAGCCCCCCCGGCGGAGGAGGCCCCCGCCCCGGAGCCCCCTGCCCAGGACGCCCCGCCCTCCCAGGGCCTGCCGCCCCAGGACGGCGGCAATTGGGGCGGCGACCTGCTCCCCCTGTGGGAGGAGCCCCAGGGCGGCGACGACCGGGCCGCCCGCCTGCGCCGCCACGTGATGGACGCGCTGGAGGGCTGGCAGTTCTACCGCCACCTGGCCCGCCGGGCCCGGGGGACGGACGCCCGGGCGCTCAACGCCCTGGCCGGGGAGCTGCACAAGCACGCCCGGAAGCTGTCGGCGGCCTATTTCCTGCTCACCGGGCTGCGCTACTGGCCCACGGAGGTGCTGGGCGCGCCCGCCATCCCGTCCTACTGGGGGGCGCTGCGCAGCCGCCACCAGGCCGAGCAGCGCCAGGAGACCGCCTTCCGCCTGGCCGCCGACGACTGGGAGGATCCGGACATGCTGGAGCTGTACGGCGAGCTGGCCGACGCCTGCCAGCAGCGCTGCCGGAGGCTCAGGGCCCTGCTGGAACAGGGCGTGTGACTACTTAGCGCAAACGTAAAATGGGAGCGCCGGGATTACACATCCCGGCGCTCTTCCTTGCCAAACCGATCAAACAAGCCCTACACAATGCCCTCCCCTAACAAAATTTTGGGCATTGCGGCCAGGCATCGATTCCATCTTTTATAAAACTGCTGTAAGCCAAGTTTTGAAACACGGGCGTGGACTTCCTCGTTCTCAAGTGTCCAATGCAAAATATATGTAACTTTTCCCACCCATTTTGTCAGACGAACAGGTGGTTTTCCCTCTTTAACAGCGTTAAAATCTTCTTGCCGGTGTGTGCGCTTGATATATTTCACATCAATCACTCCAGGCTGCAAAAGATAGAACTCAGCAACCTCTCTCATCAACGCTTCAATCTCATCCTGTTTATCGATTTTTGCCTCATAAATGCAAATTTCATGAAACACCGCAATACCCCCTTGCTTTAGAAGCTGTACCAATAGCTTCTTATTTTTCCATACATAAACTCCCGATTCACTGTTCCAATTGTAGCATCAATATAGAATCAATTCAATTCATTTCGTAAAATTGCCACGATGTTTGGCGCCATATCTTTCTCACGATGGATTCCCGGCGCTCCCCCTGTACTTTTCCCCCGCACTCTGGTATAATGTCCCCACTTGACGAAAAGGATCTGATTACCTATGCTCACTTCGGAACAGACGCTGGAATTCTGCCGCCTCCGCCGGGAGATCATCGGCCAAAACTACCAAACCCTCAACCCCGAGCAGCGAAAGGCCGTGCTGGCCACCGAGGGCCCGCTGCTGCTGCTGGCGGGGGCGGGTTCGGGCAAGACCACCGTGCTCATCCACCGGGTGGCCAACCTCATCCGCTACGGCCGGGGGTCGGACTGCCTGGAGGCGCCCCAGTGGGCGACCCAGGACGACCTGGAGTTCCTGCGCGCCTACGCCGCCCACCCCTCCAAGGAGGGGCGGCTCCAGGCCGACCGGCTGTGCGCCCTGGAGCCCGCCGCCCCCTGGACCATCATCGCCATCACCTTCACCAACAAGGCCGCCGGGGAGCTGAAGGCACGGCTGGAAAAAATGCTGGGCCCCTCCGCCCGGGACATATGGGCCTCCACCTTCCACTCCGCCTGCGTGCGCATTTTGCGCCGGGACATTGAAAAGCTGGGCTTCCCCTCCTCCTTCACCATCTACGACACCGACGACTCTCAGCGGGTGATGAAGGACTGCCTCAAGGAGCTGCGTTTCGACGACAAGCAGTTCCCCGCCCGCTCGGTGCTGGCCACGATTTCCCGGGCAAAGGACAAGCTCCAGCTGGCGGCGGACTTCGCCCGGGACGCGGGGCAGTCCGGCGACTTCCGGCTGCAAAAAATCGCCCAGCTCTATACCGAGTACGAAAAGCGGCTGTGGGAGGCCGGGGCGCTGGACTTCGACGATATCATCCTGCACACCGTCCGGCTGCTCCAGGAGCATGATGACGTTTTGGAATATTATCAGAAAAAATTCCGTTACGTTCTCATCGACGAGTACCAGGACACCAACAACCTGCAATACCTGCTCTCCTCCCTGCTGGCCGGGGGACATGAAAATATCTGCGTGGTGGGGGACGACGACCAGTCCATCTACCGCTTCCGGGGGGCCACCATCGAGAACATCCTCTCCTTCGAGGACCAGTACAAGGGCTGCCGCACCATCCGCCTGGAGCAGAACTACCGCTCCACCAAGAGCATCCTGGCCGCCGCCAACGCCGTCATCCGCCACAACCAGGGCCGAAAGGGCAAGGAGCTGTGGACGGCGGGCCGGGAGGGGGAAAAGGTGCAGCTCTACACCGCCATGAACGAGAACGACGAGGCCCGGTTCGTGGCGGACAAGCTGATGGAGGACTACCGGGCGGGGCTGAAGTGGAACACCCACGCCATCCTCTACCGAATGAACGCCCAGTCCAATCAGCTGGAAGTGGCCTTCAAGCGCAGCGGCATCCCCTACAAGGTCATCGGCGGCACCCGGTTCTTCGACCGGGCGGAGGTCAAGGACATGCTGGCCTACCTGTGCGCCATCCACAACCACGCCGATGACCTGCGCCTGACCCGCATCATCAACAATCCCCCCCGGGGCATCGGGAACACCACGGTGGAAAAGGCCCGGGACATCGCCCTGCGGGAGGGGCTGTCCCTGTGGGAGGTGGCGTCCAACGCCTCCGCCTACCCGGAGCTGCAAAAGCCCGCCCCCAAGCTGGCCCAGTTCGCCGCCCTGCTGGAGGAGCTCACCGCCCTGTCCCGCACCATGGATCTGCCCAGCTTCTATGAGGAGGTGGTGGCCCGGACGGGCTACGCCGCCGCCCTCCAGATGAAAAACGACATTGAGAGCCGCACCCGGCTGGAAAACGTGCGGGAGCTGCTCACCTCCATCAACGGCTATGTGGACAACGCCGAGGGGGAGCCCTCCCTGGCGGGCTTCCTGGATGAAATAGCCCTGTACACCGACCTGGACAGCCACGACCCAGACGAGGATGCGGTGGTGATGATGACCATGCACTCCGCCAAGGGGCTGGAGTTCCCCACCGTGTTTGTGGTAGGCATGGAGGAGGGCATCTTCCCCGGCATCCGGGCCATCGGCGAGGCCGAGGAGATGGAGGAGGAGCGGCGGCTGTGCTACGTGGCCCTCACCCGGGCCAAGGAGCGGCTCTACCTCACCTGCGCGGGCCAGCGGATGCTGTTCGGCCGCACCAGCACCAACCGGCCCTCCCGGTTCGCCGGGGAGATCCCCTCCGAGCTGCTGGACCAGACCGGGCGGTCCTACTTAGACCCCACGCCCACGGCTGGGGACGGCGACAATTGGGACTTCGACCAGACCCCCCGTGTGTCCACCCACCGGGAGCCCTACCGCCAGGGCGGCTCCCCCCGGGGCGCCTACGGCGGTGGGGAGCGCCGCAGCGCCTACACCCCCC
>CATABD010000028.1 GCA_949494735.1 uncultured Oscillospiraceae bacterium | reverse complement strand
CGTACTGCTCCCACAGGGCAGCCAGCCGCTTGTTGGGATGGCTGCCCATGGAGAGTTTGGCCCGGTTGCTGTTGAAGTCGGCCCTGGTATCCTTTGACGCGCCTAAAAACGCTTCGCCGGTGGCCTTGCACCGAATTGAGATAACGCCCATCTCGGGGCGGCGGAGCTTCCATTGCTCAACCATCGCTTTTTTCTGCGCCTTGTCCATTTCCCCCGTCTCCTTCCATCCTCGGCTGTTGGATGATGAAATCAACCAACTTTGTCCTGAAGGCATTATCTTGATTCAAAGAGGCAAATATGCGGTCCACCTGCTCTTTCGCCGTTTCCCCTTGCTTGATGGGCAGGTGAACCGCCATGAGAAAGCTGCTGGTCGTCCCGCCCTCCTGGCGCGCCCAGGTATTTCCGGCCAGCTCGGTCCGGTCGGCGGGGTTTTCGCCGTACTCCACCACAACATCCACGATCATCGTGCTGTTGATATGCAAGGCCGTGGCGGGCACCCGGAAAGAGAACGAGTTGAGCATGGAGATTTCCGTATCCTCCAGCGTAGGGGAGCGGGGGCTGTCGGTGCGCTCCTCCCGGATCAGTTCCGCCATACGGGCTGAGAATTCGTCCTGCTCCACTTCATTGGCGGGGCGGACTTCGTATTTCCCGCAGTCGGGGCATTGCTCGGGCTCTTCGCTTCGGCTGAAGATAAAACCACAGTTGTCACAGCTATATACCATTTCAATCACCGAATCAATCATACCAAAGCGTGGGCCGGATTTCAACCCTACAGGGGAAATGAATGAACGGCTGCCGTTTTACTTGCTGCGTGTTTCCGCTCCATCAAGCCGCAGAGAAGCGTAAAACGCGCTCAGAACCTCCAAGCTCGTGGTTCTGTTTTGGATGGGGAGGGAACTCCAGACGATATCCCGATACCGTGCCGGGGGATCGTCTCGCAGTCTGGGGTCAATGATGGACACGATCCCAGTATCAGACGCGCTGCGAATCAGCCGCCCAATGCCCTGCTTCAGCTTGATGATCATTTCGGGCACGCGCACCTCCATCAAGCCATCTTTCACCATTGATACCTTGTCCTCGATGATGGGGTCCGGCACGGGAAACGGGAGGCGGAAAATCACGAGATTGGACAGGCTCTTACCCTTAATGTCAATGCCCTCCCAATAAGCGCCCGTTCCCAGGAGCACAGAGTCTACATTGTCCCGAAACTCCTTCAGCACCTGATCCTGGGATGGGCCGGGCTGCTGTTTCAGCACTTGGTAGGGCAGGTCACGGCTCTGGAGCGCTTGGTACACCTCCTCCAGGTCGGTCTTTGCCGTAAACAGCACAAGCGCCTTGCCGTGGGAGATATCAAGGATCTCAACGAGCCGTTCCACACCCGCCTGGATAAAGGCGCCGCGTTCTTGCGTTGGGTGGGGCAGGTCGTCGCAGTAGTACAGCATGGCGTGTTCGTCATATGGGAAGGGGGACGGTTTCGGCTCGGACAGAAAACCGCGCCCGTCCAGGGGAAACCCGGTATTGCTGATGAAATAGGAGTACATATCCTGAAGGCTGCCCTGGGTGGTATTCGTCAGAGTGGCAGATGTTAGGACTGTTCGGATGTTTCCCTCAAAATACAGTTCGCGGATGATGTTCCGCATATTCCGCGGGCAAAACACCAGCTCCAGCGCACGGCCCTTTCGCTCAATCCAAAGCAGGTTTGTATGCAGTTCATTGGTCAGGGTGGAAAGGGCGTCTGCCGTTTCATAAAAATCGTCCGCCGCGTCCCCACTGTCCCCCCGCCTCAAGTCAAGGGTGGACAGGATTTGGGCACTTTCTGAAAGGCGCTTCAATGTCGATGCCATGTCCCGCAGCAGGGCCAGCGAGTTTTCATCTTGCCGGAAAAAGAATCGGTCCGCATACTTCATATCCTGCTCAGATTCAGCAATTTGACGCCGGACCTGTTCTTGCAGGCGTTTGAAAAATGCACGCACGGCGCTTTTCGCGCTGTTGACCTCCCCCTGAATATGGGCGGTCATTTCCGCGGGCACCTCATGCTGCACCTGCTTGATCAGCGTTAGGAGGCGGGCTTGCTCCAAGCTCCGGGTCGTCGCGCTGCGCACCTTGGACTCCAAATTATGCGCTTCGTCAATGACCACAATTTTAACGGATTCGTTGATGAGTCCGCCCAACCCCCTGCTCTGCCGTAGAAGGTGGGCCGTCAAGAAGTCCTGGTTGCAGACAACGAGCCCACCGGAAAATCTTAGCTCCGAGCGCATATCACGATACAGACACCGGCGATGGCATTTGCGGCATCGGTATCCGAACTGCTTGACGCAGATCTGTTCCCACAGGCCCTGCGGCAAGTCCCCGGGGTATTCCGCCCTGTCCTGATATCCGTCGGCAATTAAAGCGGCAAGCTCCTCCGGCATCTTTGCGTCGGGACGGGCCTGGTATTCCTCCACTCTTTTCATGCAGATATAGTTGGTCTGGCCCTTTGCAAGCACCAACCTCAAACGTGTTCCGAGCTGTTCATGTAAAAACCTGATGTCGCGCATCAACTGCTCCTGGAGCGCGATGGTCGATGTGGCGATGACGATAGTTCCCCCGCCCTGGTTGGTACGCAACAATAGTGGGACCAGGTAGGCAAAGGATTTTCCAATGCCGACGCCGGCCTCCACCAAAATGTGCTGATCATTTTTGATAGCGTCCAGGATCTCAAACGCCATATCCGCCTGACCTTCCCGCTCCTCAAAATGAGGCCGCTTCGGGCTGGCATCCCAGAAAAATGAGCAGACCCGCCTGCTGATCTTCATGATGTCCGCGGCTCTCTTCTTGTCCGGGTTCGCTTGGACTTCAAAAAAACCTGTGTATTCCATAGCGCCCCCCTTGTTCTGACTTACAGCACCTCATAGCCGATGGGGCGCCAGTGAGCCTCTATTTGAATGGATGCTCCGGTTTGCTCTTGCTCATAGTCCTCGGACGAAATTCGGTAGGTGGCATAAAAGCGCGTATCGCCGCATCTGCATTCCAGCCGTACAAAATACTGGTCGGGCGTATATGAAGTGCGCGGTATGAGATGCATTGATTTCTCAGTAAAAAAAGGGTACATCGTGACGTCGGTATCCGCGTCAATTTTTTCGTATTGATCCAAAATGCCTACCGTCGGCCGATGCCGGGCAAAGAATCGGGACACCCGAATACGGCTGCGGACGATTCGGAACATCGTACAGACAAAAGAAATCAGCACAGCCACCATGGCGGCGATCAGGATGAGGCTGAATAAATCAAGTTCTAACGGTCTACCCATTTGAGCGTCCTCCGACTACAGCTGTAGTATCTATTATCCTACCACATTCACCCATACGATTCAAGGAGATGTTTTTTATCGGAATTCAACATGAGCCTACTTACCCCGCCCTGGATCGGGCCGCGTTCCTGATCGAACACGCCTGTGTGCCCAGGGCCTATCCAACCTTCTGCGCCGAAACCGCCCAGCTTCTGGCCATGATGGAGGCGGCTCAGCGGCAAAACACCCCGCAGGAACCCAACGGACGCTAAGGCTTTTTCCGTTTCGGCGCTACGCTGTCGTAGCTGAGTTCTATCAGCGGGAAAATCTGTTCATCTGGGACGGTCTCATCCAGCAGCACGGAGATCCAGGAGCTTTTGCTCATGTGATAGGCCGGACGGAATCCATCCTGAGCCAACAGGGAACCCACCAAAACCGGCCCGCATTTCAAATCCATCACGTCAGTAGTCCCATCGCCTGAAAGATCAATGCTTTTCTTCGCCACGTCCATGATGGCGGCGAACCATTTCCGGCTGGCGGGTTGGCGGAACACGGCGTAATTGGGATACCGCACCCAGAGATGCTCCGGCTCAACCCCGTATCGGTTTTGGATGTAAATCGCCATACGCTCCCGCTGGGAAAGCTGTGCCATACCAACACCCCGCTTTGTTTCACTGCTCCATTATACCAAATTACCTGCCGCCCTTCAAGGGACGGCCACAAAGGAGAATTTCATGCAAACCAAAGAAAATTTCTGGGGCTGTCTGTGCCCCAAGCTCCCCCACGTTTACATCCATACCATGGCGGCGGTGCTGCTGTGCGCCGCCCTCACCGTTCCCGCCATGGCTGCAACCAATACGGCCGGCAATGATATGTGGACAGTGGCCCAAAACCTCATCGTCGATATCTACAACCACATCGCCGGAATCAGCACCGTGCTGGCGGGCCTCATGTCCGCCGTGGCGGTCATCGGCGTGAAGCTCACCGGCAACCAGCACAAGGCGGATCAGGCGTGGGACTGGCTCAAGCGAATTTGGGTGGCCTGGGCCATCATCAACGGCATCGGGGCTTTCATCGCTTACATCACCCCGCAGTTCTCCGGCTTCAACACTCTGACGCCGTGACGCCATGCTGGAGCTTTTATTTCGCGGCTTCTTCGAGTGGATCTACGGCCTCATCGTAGACATCTGGGGATTCATTGCCGGAGGGCTGCTGGACATCATGGGGCTGGATTTTGCCTACATCCAGTCCCACATCCCCATCATGGACGACATGGCCCGGGTGCTGATGGCGGCGGGCTGGGCGCTGCTGCTGGGCAACCTGGTGTTCCAGGCGCTGAAAAGCATGGCGGCGGGCCTGGGCTTTGAGGGGGAAGACCCCAAGCTGCTGTTTGCCCGCACCTTTGTGTTCGCATTCCTGCTGTTGGCCAGCCCCCAGATCTGCCGGATCGGGCTGGATCTCACCTCCAGCATCATGGATCTGCTGAGTATCCCGGACGCCACCAATGTGTCCCTGGTGGATGAAAGCGTCTTTGGGACGCTCACCGCCTCCTGGCTCATGGCCATCATTTGCAGCGTCATCGTCATGTTCAAGGTGCTGGGGCTGCTCATTGAGATCGCGGAGCGGTATGTGATCCTGGCCATGCTCACCCTTACCGCGCCCCTGGCCTTCGCCATGGGCGGCAGCAAAAATACCGCGTCCATCTTCACCGGCTGGTGCCGGATGTTCGGCTCCATGTGCCTGCTGATGGTCACCAACCTGGTGTGCTTCAAAATGCTGTTCTCGGTGGTGTCCACGGTGCCCTCCGGGCTGGATGTTCTGCCCTGGATGGTGTTGATCTTTGCCATCGTGAAAGTGGCGAAAAAGTCGGACGCCATCATCACCCGCATCGGCTTGAACCCCGCCATCACCGGCGGCCCCGGGCGAACCCTGCCCGGTATGCTGGCCTACACAGTGGTACGCACGGCGGTGAGCGGTGTGGCAAAGGGCTTCACAGGTGGCGGTTTTGGCGGCGGGAGAACCGCCAGCGCGTCCGCTTCCGGCACAAGACCCGGCAGCGGGTTCAGCGGTTCCCGGTTCGGTTCCCGCTTTTCCGCCGGCGGCGGAGGACGCTTCGGCGGCGCCCGGGGCGGCGGACGCTCCAACAGCGGCCAGACTGCCGAGAGCGGGGCGCAGGGCGGCGAGAGGCCCGGCGGCTCCTTTGGCGGCGGGCGAGGCGGGGGCCGTTTCAGCGGCAGTCAGACTTCCGGGGACAGTTCCCAGAACTTCGGCGGATCGCGTGGCGGCGGCAGGTATACCTACCACAGCACCGGCCAGCAAAGTTCCGCCCAGCAGGCCAATGCCCGGCAGGAAAATACGTCCCAAGCATCCGCCCAGCAGAAGCATACCAGCAGCGCCGCGGCGAACACTGCCCGGGGCGGCGGGCGACCCCAGCAGACCCGGAGAAGCTCTGTGCGGCCTGGAACCGGCCACCCCCAAAGCTATGTGCCGCCCTCCGGCGCGGCCAACACGCCTACGCCTGGTGCGGCGGGGGCAGGCAGTTCCCAGCGGCCCGGTGCGTCCCATCCCGGCGCGGCAGGAACGGCTCCGAAAGGCACCGCGCCGAAGCACCCCAACAGTCCTCAGCCCGGCGCGGCAGGAACGGGAACGCACTCCCAGTCCACCCGATCCACCCATTCCGCAGGCGGCAGCACGGTGAACAGCACCAGCCAGACCTCCGCTCAGACCAATGTGACCACGAACGGCGGCAGAGCGGGTGCGTCCGGCGGGAAAGCACCGCCCACCGCGCCCAGACCGCCCCACCCCGGCGGCCCTGCGGCATCCAAGTCCCCGCCCAAGCCGGGCGATACCCGCGCCACCCGTCGGGACAAGGCGGGCACCGCCCCGAAAACACCCGGCACTCCGGCGGCTTCCGGCGCGTCCCAGGCCGGCGCCGCAGGAAGGCCGTCCCGCAGTACCCAGCGGCCCGCTGAATCTGCATCCCGGCCCGGCAGGAATGCTCCCCCGTCCACAGCGGTGCCCCCAACAGGAGGCACACCTTCCGGCCCGACCCGGCAGGAACCGCGCACATCTGCCAAGCCTGCGTCTGCCCTGGTAAAGGGGGGCACTCCCACCATTCGCCCCGGCCCGGCAGGAACCGCGCCCAACGGCAAACAGGCGGCGGGGCAGTCTCAGGCGGCCAAGAATCGGACGACGCGGGCGAAACCTGCCCATCGTCCGCAGCCCAACAGGAGAGGAGGAAATAACCGTGGGTGAAAACGAAAACCGGGCCGGCGGCGCGGCCAGGGCGGCGGCTCATATCGCTGCGGCCTTGGCCACTACGGGGGCCAAGGGCGCGGCCCTGGCCGCAGCCCAGGAGGCCGCGCCCTTCCTGGTCAAGCTGGCGGCTGGGCTGCTGATCCTGTTGCTGCTCATCCCCATGCTGGTGTTCACCGCCCTGCCCAACATCTTTTTCGGCTATGACAGCTCTACCACACCCGAAATCATGGATCTCACCACGTCGGCCCACGGGCTGGAGGTGGTCTATCAGAACATTGAGCGGAAAAATCAATCTGTCATTGACCGGCTGGTGGAAAGCATTCTTCCGAGTTTTATGACGGAGGATGTACCCGATTACGACGATTACACGGTGGAAAAATCCCTGGGAAATGTGAATCACTACTGGCTCATCGCCATCGGCTCCGTTCGGTACAAGCAGGATCTCAACGTCATGGACGAACCAACCATCGAAAAGCTGCTTTCCGACAAGCTGACCTATACCGCTTCCATTACAGACCGCGTCCTGCATATCTCGGTTCGGGATCTGTCGCCGGACGCCTACATGGACAAGCTGGGCTTCACCCAGGAGGAAAAAGACTGGGCGGCCCTGCTCTACTCGGTGATGGCAGACGGCCAGAGCGTCAGCCCCGGCGACACCGACGGCCTGGGCCAATACGGCACGGACTACGGGAACGTCACTTTTGCTCATGCCGACACCCCCGTGGTCTACTACAATCAGACAGACGCCCGGTGGGGCAATAAGCTCTATGGCCGCACCGGCACCATCGGCTGGGAGGGCTGCGGCCCCACCGCCCTGGCCATGGTGGTGGCGTCCATGACGGACAATAAGGTAACGCCCTATGACGTGGCCCAGTGGTCTGTCCGAAACGGCTACCGCTGTGAGGGCAACGGGAGCTACCACAGCCTGATCCCCAACGGCGGCGAGCACTACGGCCTCACCGTTGACAAAATCGGCAAGGACAGCAAAAAGCTGGTGGAGGCGCTGGAATCGGGCAAGCTGGTCATCGCCATCATGGCCCCGGGGCACTTCACCACCACCGGCCATTTCATCGTCCTGCGGGGTATCACCGAGGAGGGCAAGGTGCTGGTGGCAGACGTGCGCCCAGATAGGGCGTGATTAGAAGTAGAAAAATGGTACTACCCCGTAAGATAACGCGGGAGACAACCTGCCTGACCGGGGGGCGAAAGCTGATACGGGAACATAGCATGGCAGGAAAGCGGTAAGTTGCCTAAAGGCAATTTGGCACGACTGAACCGCGATGTCAAGCGGATATGAGGATAGAACTGGGTTTGTTATTGCGAGCTTCGAGTTTCCTTTACCAAGAGGACAGAGGAAAGTGCCTGAAACCTCTGATATGAGTACATTTGGGTATGGTCGGCACCCAAATGGTTATCAATCAACTCATAAGACACGCTGGAGAGCCAGTGGTAAAGAAGCGAAAGCATATCCGACAATCCGCATACCAACTAATCACGTTAACTGGGGATTGCCTAAACAGGAATGCCATGGGGAGGTGAACAACGGCTATGACAATTTGTGTCTGAATATCCTGCAAGGCAACGGAGCCGCCATAGTAGTCAATGAGAGGGATAATGACCCTTACACGGCGAAGGGCGGCAGTCATTACATGCCAAAATCAACAGCGATTAGGGAGGAATACCTCACAATGAAACCAACAATGGAGATTTTGGAGAATGTCAAGCAAAACTCTGCGAGGAACAAGGACGAGGTTTTTACCCGGTTATACCGCTATATGCTTCGCCCAGACCTGTACTATCAGGCGTATCAAAACCTGTACGCAAATAATGGAGCGTCAACCCAGGGGATAAATGAGGACACGGCGGACGGTTTCAGCAAAGCAAAAATAGAACGAATCATCAAGATGCTTGCTGACGAAACCTACACCCCGCACCCGGCCCGCCGTACTTATATCCAGAAAGCAAACGGGAAAATGCGCCCCTTGGGAATCCCCACCTTTACGGACAAGCTGGTGCAAGAGGTCCTGCGAATGATACTGGAAGCGGTATATGAACCTGTGTTTCTGGACTGCTCCCATGGATTTCGGCCTAATCGGAGCTGCCATACCGCCCTAAAATCAATCAAAAAGGGTTTCAATGGCATCCGCTGGTTTGTGGAAGGTGACATTAAAGGCTGTTTTGACAACATAGACCATTCAGCTTTGGTGGGCATTATCAGCAGCAAAATCAAAGATGCGCGACTCATCAAGCTGATTTGGAAACTGCTGAAAGCGGGATATTGTGAAGATTGGCAGTACCACATGACATACAGCGGGACACCGCAGGGCGGAATCTGCTCGCCGATTTTTGCAAACATCTACCTGCATGAGCTGGACAAGTTTGTTGTCAATCTCGCGAAAAACTTCGATAAACCCAAAGAGAAGAAGTTTACGCCGGAATATCAGAAGATTGCCAGTAAACTGGAATATATCCGCAAAAAACTCATAGTTGCCGAAGACCGTGAAAAATCTGAACTTTTACGTCGGCGGGAAACACTGCGCAAAGAGCTGATTAAAACGCCCTGCAAATCGCAGACGGATAAAAAGCTGAAATATGTGCGCTATGCGGATGATTTTCTGATTGGAGTGAATGGGAACAAGGAGGATTGTGCGCGAATTAAGCGCCAGTTGTCGGAGTTTATTGCGGGGACGCTGAAAATGGAACTCAGCGAGGAGAAGACGCTTATCACCCACAGCAATGAATACGCCAGATTTTTAGGTTATGATGTGCGGGTCAGACGCAACGGCCAAATCAAGCACGGAGGGCCGGGAAGCCGTACCAAAAGGACTTTGAATGGTATGGTAGAACTCTGTGTGCCATTTGAGGATAAAATCATGCCTTTTCTGTTTGATAAAAAAGTGATATGTCAGACAGAGGACGGCAGAATCAAGCCGGAGCGCCGGAAAACCTTGCTGCGATGTACTGACCTTGAAATCATATCTGCTTATAATGCAGAACTGCGGGGACTTTGCAACTACTATTCTATAGCGAGTAATTTCGGGAAACTGAATTATTTTGCGTATCTGATGGAGTATAGCTGCCTAAAAACCCTTGCGGGAAAGCACAAAAGCAAAATCAGTAAAATCAAGGCGCAGTACAAAGATGGACGGGGCGGTTGGGGGATACCCTATGAAACCAAACAGGGGCGAAAACGCTGCTATTTTGCAAAATACAGCGATTGCAAAGATGCTTGGAATCCCACCGACCAAATCTCAAATGCTGTTGTGCGCTTTGCGTATACTACAACAACGCTTGAAAAACGTCTATCCGCAAAAGTCTGTGAGTTATGCGGAGCGACCGATGCAGAACACTACGAAATCCATCATATCCGTAAGGTGAAGGATTTGCAGGGCAAGGAAACCTGGGAGCAAATCATGATTGCCAAACGGCGCAAAACGTTAGTGGTCTGTGAAAGCTGCCATAAGCTGATTCATAGAAAAAAGTTTTGTAAAACGGAGTAATGATGGCGAGCCGTGTACATCGAGAGGTGTAAGCACGGTTCTGAGAGGGGGTGGCGCAAACCTGCCGCAGAAATGCGGTAAGGCGGCGCTTCCCTACTCTACCCCGCCAGCGTAAAGCGGAGCAACCAGGAGTGGCCCCTTCGCACCGTCGTCAACGAGGCCGCATCCCGGGCGGGCGCGGGCGGGCCCTTCTGGGTGTTCTCGCGGTAAGCGGCGGATGAAATCAACTGTTTGGAGGGAATTTCATGGAACATGAAACCAATTTGAGGGCGCTGCGGCTGCGCCATGGCCTCCAGCTCACCGAGCTGTCCGAGGTGTCCTGGCTGTCCGACCAGTACATCAGCCGGGCGGAGCTGGGGCAGATCGCGGCCACGCCCCGCCTGGAGATACAGCTGGCCGATGCGGTGGAACAGGCGATCCTCCGGCGTGCCGCCGTCATCCGGGATATGAACCGGGATCTCCGGCGCTGCCGGGGCCGTCTGCTGGAGGTGAACGGCGATGAATGAGACCTACCACATCCCCGCCAACTTCACCGACGCGGGCCGGGTGATGGGGATGTTCGAGCTTCGCAATCTTGTGGAGGCCGTGATCCTGGTGCTGCCCGTGCTGTACTTCTGCCTGGTGCTGCTGCCTTTGGAGCTGACCGCCAAGATCACGGTGACGCTCATCATCGTAGTCCCCCTGGGGGGCTTCGGGCTCATCGGCGTTCGGGACGACAGCCTCACCCGCTGGATCACCGCCTGGTGGCGCTGGCGGAACAAGCGCCGTCTTATGACTTACAGAGGAGGAAAAAACTGAACCATGGATTTGAAACAACTGCTGTTCGGCGGCGGGGCAAAAGCTCCCGCCGCCGAACCTTTCCGGGACAGCATCCAGGCATGGCTTCCTATCAAGAACATCGTGGGCGGCGTGGTGGTTACCAAGGACGGCCGCTTCGTGAAGATCCTGGAGGTGCTGCCGGTGAACATCTACCTGAAATCCCCCAACGACCGGGAGAACATCATCTCCAGCTACGCCGCGTGGCTGAAGATCGCGCCGGACGATTTGCAGATTCAGACCCGCACCCTGCCCGCCGACACGGCGGACTACGTGGAGCGGATGAAGGAGTTCGCCGCCCATGAGCCAAACCAGTCCTGCCGGGAGATGATCGAGGACAACATCAAAGAGATTGGCCAGGGGGTGGCCAGCGACGCCCTGCGGCACCGCTTCTTCCTCATCTTCCAGTACGAGAGCCGGATGCACGCCAAAGGCCGCACCGCCGCCGCCATCGTCCAGCGGCTCAACGAGGAGGCGGACACCGCCCGGCGGTATCTGGACGGCTGTGAGCTGGAGGTGCTGGAGCCCAGCTTTGCCGACGACTTCATTTTGAAGCTGCTGTACGAAATCATCAACAAGCGGACCTCCCGCCGGGTACAGCTGCCGGAGGGGGTATTCGACATGACCACCGCCGTCCACGGCGTGTTTGAGGAGTGAGGCATATGCAGAAGAAAAAAACGGCCAGGGGCGGGGCCAAAACCGCTGCCAGCAAAAAGCCTCCGCTGAAAAAGGCGGAGGGCCAGGAAAAGTTCTCCCTGAAACGCCTGATATTCGGCGAGGAGAAAACCGACCTGTCCGAGCTGGAGGCGGGTTCCACCACCATCCTGGACATCCTGTCCCCCACCGCCATCGACACCAAGAGCCGGGACTATATCCTGGTGGACGGGGTGTACCACGCCTACCTCTATGTGGCGGGGTACGGCTACTCCACCACCGTGGGCTCCTGCTGGCTGGCCCCGCTGGTTGAGGCCGGAGAGGGCGTCAGCCTCAGCTTCACGGTCAAGCGCCAGAGCAAGGATAAGATCTTGTCCAAAATCTCCCAGACCACCATGGTGAACCGCTCCCGGATGCGGGACGTGGGGGACACCCGCCAGGACTATGAGGAGTTGGACAGCGCGATCAATTCCGGGCTGTATTTGAAGGACGCCATGAACCGGCAAAACGAGGACTTCTACTATATGCACACGCTGGTGGAGGTGACGGCGGACGACCCGGAGACGTTAGAACAGCGGGTGACGGCGGTGGAAAAGCTGTGCGTATCCATTGACATGATCGCCCGCCGCTGCGACTACAAAAACGAGCAGGCGTTTCTCTCGGCCCTGCCTTTGCTGGCCCTGGACGCGGACGTGGAGCGCAAATCCCGGCGCAATGCCCTTACCTCCGGCGTGGCGGCGGCTTTTCCCTTTGCCTCCTACGAGCTCAGCGACCGCAACGGCATCTTCCTGGGGCTGAACCTCTACAACCGCTCCCCGGTGTTTCTGGACCCCTACGATGACTACAAATATACCAACGGCAACTGCTGGATCGGCGGGTCCTCCGGCGTGGGCAAGACGCTCACCCTGCAATGCCTGGGCGGGCGGCTGCGGCAGCAGGGGCGGCGGGTGATCTTCATCGTGCCCAAGAAGGGCCACGAGTTCCGCCCCCTGTGCGAGCTGCTGGGCGGGCTGTACCTGCGCCTGTCCCCCTCCTCCAAGGACTGCCCCAACATCATGGCCATCCGGCGCCGGTCCCTGGACAGCTACGCCGGCCTGCGGGACATGGCCGCCCGGGACGACTCGGTGCTGGCCGATAAGATCTCCCGGCTCATCATCTGGTACTCCCTGCAAAAGCGGGATCTGTCCGATGAGGACAAGAACCATCTGGATTCCTCCCTGGTGGAGTGCTACCGGCGGTACGGCATCACCTTCGACAATTCCTCCGTCACCGACGGGGAGGGGAACTTCGTGGAAATGCCGATTCTGCCGGATTGGTACGACGTACTCTCCCAGAACCCGGACACCAAGCACCTGGCGGTGGTGCTGGCCCGGTATGTCACCGGCTCCGCCTCCGCCATGGGCCGGCGTAACCACATTGACCTGAACAACAAGTACATCGTGCTGGACACCTCCGGGATGCCGGACGACCTGCTGCTCCCCGGTATCTTCTGGGCCACTGACATCGCCAACGACCTGATCATGGACGCGGGCAGCGACCTGTCCGCCTTACTTGCCGATGAGCTGTGGTCCCTGGTGGGGGCCAACTCCAACCCTTTGGCGGCGGGCTTCGTCCAGGAGATGGTGAAGACCATCCGGGGCCTGGGCGGCATCGCCATCACCTCCACCCAGGGGATGCAGGATCTGTTTTCTTTGGACGGCGGCAAGTACGGCAAGGGCATTTTGGATTCCAGCCGGATCAAGCTGGTGATGCAGATGGAGGAACAGGAGGCCCGGCTGATTCAAAATGTGCTGAACCTCTCTGAGGATGAGGTGCGGCAGATCACCCGGTTCCGCCGGGGGGAGGGCCTGCTGTGCATCGGCTACAACCATGTGCCGGTGCAGTTCCACGCCACCCAGAAGGAGTACGACGCCATCACCACCTCCCCCACCGACCTGCGCACCCGGCGGAAGGAGGGCGGCAGATGAGCTTCCGACAGGACGCCGCCCGCCTTCAAAAGCTGGCCAACAACGCCTTCTGTCAGACCGGGGTACTGGCCGCGCTGGCGGATGGCGGGACGCCCGATCCGGACAAGCTGCAAAAGGCGTTGGAGCAGACGGCGGCGCAGTTTGAGAGCGCAGCCCTGGAGGTGCGCAAGCTGTGCGAGCGGTACAGCACCGGCACCGGGGGCTACGGCTCCCGGCCCGTCCTCCCGCCCTTGGAGATTGCCGGGTCGGTGGAGCTGCTGGGGTATAACTGGCTCCATATCACGCTGAACACCCTGCTGCCCCACTGCCGGTTCCAGCCCCCGGAGTGGTTCAGCGACACCATCCGCCGATTGCTGGATGAGTACGAGGCGCAGGGGTGCAAGCTGCCTTTTTTCAACCGGGCGCTGCTGGTGATCGACGAGCACACCGGGAGCAAGGGCCGCCACATTTTCGATCAGGACAACAAGGGGTGGAAGGCGGTGAGCAACGCCATCAAGGGCAGGCTCATCCCGGACGACGACCAGCACACCCTGGGCCTGACGCTGCTGTCCGGGCGGAGCGAGCTGGACGTATGCCATATCACTTTGCTGGACCTTTCCGACGCGGCGGACTTCTTCGCGTTCCATTCTGGGGACTATGAGGTGAAGCATTTTTACAATGGAGGCTGGAGCTGAATTGCCCTAAAAAGTGACCGGGACACCCATCAGGTTTTGGTTTGGCTCGGGCCGTTTTCGGCCAGTTGGCGGGCTATCGCAAATCTGATGGGTGTCCGCCGCTCCAAGCCGCTGAAAACAAAGACTTTCAGGGCGGCGGCAAAAACGCGGGACGTGAAAAAAGCTGACTTCTATGGGGAGCCATCAGATCAGCTCCCCATAGGGGGCTTGGAAAAGCGCCGAAAAAGTTCTTGCGCCGGCACCGGCGCAAGGGCGTTTTCGGCGCGCGCAGGAATATGGAGGGAGGTTCGGTATGCGTGATTTTCAGCCATCGGGACGTTGATATTTTGAAGCTGCTGTGCTGGTGCCAGTTCATTCAGCCCAGGGACTTGAGGGGAATCGCCCCGGAGGGGGATCGGAAAAACCTCATGGGCATGGGCCTCATTCGGCGGCACGAAAAGAGCGGGGCGCTGCTGCTCACCAGCAAGGGGCAGCTCCTTCTGGAGCATCTGCTGGACGGCGCGGTACCCCAGACCACCCGGGCCTACCACTCGCCGCTGATTGAGCGCCGCGTCCGGGTTTCCCGGCTGGTGGTGACCGCCTACCACGGCGGGGCCACCCCCTTCACCTTCGGGCCGGAGGAGTTGGACGGCCCCGCGGCCCTGTTTCTTCCCTCCATTGCCCGAAGTAAGGGCTCCAATCCCTGGGGCAGCGCCCGGGTGGCCGCCCTGGCCCGCCTGGGGAGCAGCCTCTACGCCATGCACTACGTCTGCCCCGGCATCGGTAAGGTGGCGCTGATGGATGAGTTGGCGGCCTTCTCTAATCAGACCGCCCGGTTCCGGGACGTGGGACGGGCGTTCATCTTCGCTGGGGCCAGCTATCAAAGCGTACTCACTGAGCTGGAGCGCCCCATGGATCGGAAGGATACCAAGCTGCTCACCTACGGCGGTGCGTACCGCTGCCTCCAACTCCCCGTCCACCTGCTGTCCTGCGACAGTACCGGGGCGGTGCAGTTCCAGATCATGGCCGCGCCGGACTACCGAACGCGGCTGACCAAGGCGGCGCTGAAAGGCCAGTACCACCCGCCCCCCGACGACGTACCCGAGTGGGACGCCATGTTCCAAGGCGTGCCCTTCCTCATGGCGGCGGATATGGATCTGCGCCGAATCAACGCCGCCATCCGCGCAGCCAGAAGCCGGGGCTTCCCCCAGATTGCCATGGCCGCCTTGGAGGGGCAGGCGGAGCAGGTGCTGTTCCCCCGCTGCCGGGACAAAAATCTGGCGCGGGTATTTGTGCTCACCGCCGAGGCGATCTCCGCCGTCACCGGCAGAAAACCCGTGCCCTATGTGCCCCCGCGCACCCAATTCACGACCTCGAAAGGAGATGTGGCGGATGCCCCGCTTATCCAAGCTCATCGAAAAGCTGGAAGATCGCCTTGAACCCATAATTGGCCCCTGGTACGAGCGGCACAAAAAGAGGCTGCCTCTCTACGCTGCCCTGGTGCTGGCGGGCTGGTATCTCTATGGGATGGTGCTCAACTCCATCCGGTTGGGCACTGCCGCCACCTTCCACAAGGCCGGCGAGGAGGTGGTGGAGAGCATCTGGGTGTTCAACCCTTTCCGCAACTGGTTTGTGCTGTTTACCCCTTTCGGCCTGGGGACTACGGCGGTGATTGCTCTGCTGGTGTGCCTGTTCACCGGGACGGGTTACAAATGGTTCTCCGGCTGCAAGGCCACCCGGGACAGCCGGGGCTTCGACATCCTGCCCGACGGCACCCACGGCTCCTCCGGGTTCCTCACCCGGAAGGAGATGGGGGAGTTTCTGGAGGTGGGCAGCGTGTCCGAGGTGAAGGGCATGATGCTGGGCAAGTACAAACGGCAGGAGAAAGACTCGGACAAGTACGCCCTGTACGCCGCCCACCGCATGGTGCCCGGGGACAACAATAATCTGCTGTGCATCGGCGCTCCCGGCAGCGGCAAATCCCGGGGCTTCATCATCCCGTTTTTGATGGGATGTGCCCAGCGGGGGGAATCAGTTTACATAACAGATCCAAAGGGGGAGCTCTTTGAAAAGCTGTCCCCCTATTTCAAAGAACACGGCCACTATGTCAAGGCGGTGAATTTCCTGGACATGGCCCACTCGGACGGCTGGAACTGCCTGTATGGGCTGGACAAGGAGCCTCAGCTGGCCCAGACCGTGGCCAACACCATCATCCAGAACACCTCCGGGGCCCACGAGGCGGATGACTTCTGGAGCCGCGCGGAGCTGAATCTGCTCATGGCGCTGATCCACTACGTGGTGAACCTGAAGGACGGCAGCGGCAAGCTGCTCCCCATCGAAAAGCGTGGTCTGGGGGACGTGTACCAGCTGCTGGCCCATCAGAGCATCCAGGACATCAACCGCACCCTGGCCCAGCTCCCCCCGGACCACCCGGCCAAAGGCCACCACGGTCTGTTTTTGAAGGCCAAGGAAAACCTGTGGGGCAGCATTGCCATCGGTCTGGGCAACCGGCTGGCCATCTTCCAGAACAAGCTGGTGGACGCCATCACCCGCAACCACGACGTAGACCTGCTGCTGCCGGGGCAGAAGCCCTGCGCCTACTTCGTCATCATCTCCGCCCAGGACAGCGCCTACCGCTTCCTCAGCTCGCTGTTCTTCTCCCTGGCCCTGCCCCGGCTGTCCGACTACGCCCGGCTGGAGGGGAAGGGTGGCCGCCTGCCGGTGCTGGTGAACTTCTGTTTGGACGAATACTGCAACATCGGCTACATGGACGGCATCGCCGATGCCCTCAACAGCATCCGGGGCTTCAACATGAGCTGCCAGGTGGTGGTGCAGAGCCTGTCCCAGTGGCAGGAAAAGTACCCCGGCAAGGAGTGGGAGAACCAGCTGGCCACCTTCGATCAGACGCTCTACATGGGCTGCAACGACTGGACCTCAGCGGACTACATCTCCAAGAAGTGCGGCAAGGTGACCATTTCCCTCACCAGCCAGTCCAAGCCCCAGCCGCCGCTCTATGGCTTCGTCTACGGCAACACACGGCCCTACTCCCAAACCCGCAGCAGCAGCCAACGGGAGCTGATGCAGCCGGATGAGATCCTGCGCCTGGACCGCTGCCAGTGCATCGCACTGTTTCAGGGTAGGAAGCCGGCGCTGCTCTACAAACTGACGCCGGAGGAGCTGCCGGGGTATGACGCGCTAAAGTCCTGCCGGGTGGCGGACTACACGCCGGAATGGAGGCTGAAGGAGGAGCGGAAAAAGGCGCAGGCGGCAAAAAAAGTGGCCCCGCCGGATGTACCCGAGCAGGAACCGCCTGCGCCGCCAAAGCAGCCGGATTCTGACGATGAGCCAAACCCGGCTCAGGGCCTGGAATACCAGCTCACCGGCCAGGGCCTGGGCATGGTGGAGCTGGGGCCTGACGGCGTGGTGGGCTGTGCGGATGAGGATGAAGAACTCCCGCCGGGAAGGTGATCCCGGCGGGAGTGAACCGCTTTTATTCCGCTGAAAGTCCCTGACGCAAAATGGATCGCCAATCGCTTTTCCCATAAAGGAAGCGGACAATGTGAACCGTCCAGGTTTCTTCAGCTATGACATAGAAAGCCAGATATTTTTTGATTTGGACAAAGCGGATCCCCCAAGAGGCCAAAAGATTATCATCCACAATGGCAAAACGCTCCGGCATTTGTTTTAGGCTGGAAAGCTCGCGCTCCGCTTCATCCAGCAGGTCATCTGCAGCCTGGGGATTTTTAAGGGAAAACTCGATATAGTCCTGTGCACGGGCTAAGTCCCGTTCCGCCCTACGGGTGATGTGAACCTGATAGGTGGTCATCCGTTCCGACGCCTCCTGAGCTGGCCAATGGCCTCGGAAAGCGGCCGAGTTCGGCCTTCGGCCACATCGTCCAAGCCCTCCTGGAGCAAACCGTAAAGTTCAAAACGGCCCATCAGTTTCTCATATGCCTCGATGCTCATCACAGCCAGGTCGCCCTTACCGTTTTTTGTGATGAACACAGGCTCATCGTATTCATGGCAAAAGGTAGATATTTCATTGTACTGATTTCTCAAATCCGCACTGGAGCGAATGCTCGGCATGACAGCCGCCTCCTTTCTGTAAAGAAATTATATCAAGATTTCTTTACAAAGTCAAGGCGGCGCTTTTTAAACAAGAAACTAATGAGGAGGTGCCCCAATGAGGGCCGCGACCATGAAAGAGCGCCCGTCCTTTCCGCTCATGCGGCAGACGGACGTGCAGAGTATTTACCATATGCAGATGCCCCGCTGGCTGTTTTCTGATCCCCGGTACGCCGGTATGAGCCTGGACGCCAAGGTGGCCTATACCTTTTTGCTCAACCGCTTTCAGCTCTCCCGCAGGAACGGCTGGGTGAACGACTTCGGGGAGGTATTCGTCATCTTCCCCCGGAAAGAGCTGGCACGGGAGCTGCGGATCTGCGAGCAGCGGGTGACGGCGGCTTTCCGCACACTGAAGGAGCTGAACCTGATCTGGGAGAAGCGGTGCGGCCGGGGCGACGCCAACCAAATTTACCTGGCTACCGTGGTGCCCCAGGACGACCCGGACTACACCAGCGCCCCCTTTGTAGACCCGGATGACGGTGCCTCCAGAAACGCCGATTCCGAGGTTCTTGACGGTTCGGATTTTCCCACGCCCTCCCAAGAACCGCAGGATCAGGGTGCCAAGAACCGCAAAGACTGCGCTTCTAAAACCGCAGAATCGGAGGTTCCAGAACCGCGGAAACGGCGGCCAAGTTATAAAGATCTTAGTCATACTTACCCCAGTCACACTGATGTCAGTCCGTCTGTACCTCGCACGCGCGCGGACGGACGGGCGGACGGGGAAGCGGAGCTCATGGGCATTTTGGATGCCTGTGAGCTCCAGTGTTTCCCCAGCGAAACCGCCCGGGTGTTTGAGAACGCCATTGAGCGGCTTTTTTACGCGGACAGCTTCCGGGTGGGCAATGCCACTCTGCCTCAAAGCCGGGTGCGGGCCAGGCTGAAGCTGCTGGACTACACGATTTTGCAGACCGCCGAGGCCAAGCTCCACGCGAACTTGGACAAGCCGGTGAAGAACTCCACCGCCTACACCATGGCCACCATTTTCAACTGCATCGCGGAGAGCGAGAGCGACCTGATGGTAGACCCGTATCTGAATGGGCTGCGCTCGTCGTCGCAGGCTCCATATCCCTCACCTCCGGCTGACGCCGAAGGCTCACTCACTTCGCCGCTCCTCCTCTCCCCATGTGAACCGCTTCGCTGGGTTCGCATGGGGGCCCCAGAAGACGGGAGGTGACGGGCATGTTTTTGTCCATACAGCAGAAATTTATCCTGGACACGCTGAAAAAGCTGAACTGCGTCCGCCGGCGGCAGCTCCATACCCTGGTGCGAGGCAGATTTCAGCAGGACGGCTTTGAAATCACCCAGGCCCGCATGGACGCCATGCTGCGTCAGCTGCGTGCGGGTACCGCCGATGTGCGGATGGACGGGGAATTGGTCTGGCTGTCCACCGCCCAGCCGGACGCCCGCCGTCTGGAGGCCATCGACGTGATGTTGGAACTCACCGGGGGAAAGCCCCAGGAATTCAACGCCAGCCGGGAACCGCCCCGGCTGCTGCGCTTTGCCTACGGGGACGATCTGCGCCCGTTCACCGTAGCCTCCCTGGACGCCGCACCCGCCGGGCTGCTGGAGCGGGGCAGGGCGGAACGCATCATCTGGATCGCGGACAGCGGCGAACCTCCCAAAGGGCTGACGCTGCCGCCCAAGCACTTCTTTGCCGCCCGCCAGCAGGACAGCTCCCACCGCTTCTATGGCTCCAACGGGCCATGAAGATATATCACACCACAAGGAGGATCTGATTATGCCTAAGAAGAAAATTACCCCCGCAGAGGAACCCGAGCAGACCGCCGGACTAATGGAGCAGGCTGGGGAGGAAGCCACCGCCCCACCGGGGGAGCCGCCCCAGGACGTGGGCGCGCCCAATGACAGCCCGCCTCTGGAGGTTGGGGAGCTGGGTGAAGCGGTGCCCGGTGATGACTCCGGCTTTCCGGGGGACGGTGAGGGGGAAGCCGAGGAGGTGATGGTGGTGGACGTGTCCGGGTTCCCGCCGGATGGTGGCCCGGAAGGCAAACCGCCCGAACCTATGCCGGAGGTCGTTCCGCCTATGGGCGCGCAGGAACCTGGCCCCACCGAGGGCGTGTCTATGGAAGACGGACAGCCCGCCAGTAACGCGCCGCCCGCCATGATGGAAGACGCCCTGCCTCCGGAATCCCTGCCGAACGAGGACGCTCCCCCTGCGCCGCCTCTCACTGATCGCCAGAGCTTCTTCGCCCTGGACTTCCACGAGCTGGATCGGGGGCTTTCTCAGGAGGAGCGGCAGGCGTGGAACTCCATCTACGCCTCCTTCCGCGGCCACAGCGCCCTGTCCGGCACGGTCATCGGCGCGGATCCCCACTCCATGAACGTCCGCAATAAGGAGACAGGCCAAGTGGAACGGCGCACCATGTACTGCGTGGTGGTGTTGGTCTACCGGGTGCCGGTTTACATCCCCGCCACCGAGATGTGGATGGGCGAGGCCCGCCCGGATTACGTGCTCCAGAACATGATGGGCGCCAGCATCGACTTCATCATCACCAAGGTGGACCGGGAGGGAGGCTATGCCATCGCGTCCCGGCGGCAGGCGTCCCGCGCCCAGCGGTATTTCTTCGCCCACCGGCCCGATCTGTGCGCCGAGGGGGCCAGGGTGAAATGCCGCCTGCTGGCGGTGGGGCCCCGGCGCTGTCTGGCGGAGTGCTACGGCCATGACATCGACCTGACCCAGCGGGAACTGAGCTACACCGCCATCGCTGATCTGCGGGAGCAGTACCGCCCCGGCGATGAACTGGACTGCATTGTGAAAGGCTACGACGCCGCCCGGCGGGAGCTGCTGATCTCGGTGAAGGAGACGGAGACCAACCCCTTCGAGGGCGCGGAGCAGCGTCATCCCGTGGGCAGCCGACGGTATGCGGTGATCGCCGGGAAATACGGCGGCGGAGTGTTCTGCAACCTGCCGGACGGCACGGTCTGTATGTGCAACTACTCCTATCAGCACGAGGACTCCGAGTTCCAGTCCGGGGATCACGTCACGCTGGTGGTGCAGCGGTTTGAGCGGGAGAAGCAGCAGATGTATGGCAAAATTCTGAGCAAGTGGTGACAAAAGGCCCGTGCCGTCAAATTCGACGGCACGGGCCTTTCTCATTTTACTGCGGCAGTTCAAAGGAAGGTTTGAGGTTTTTTGTGTCCTGCCGCTTTCACACTCAGCATCGTTTTCGAGGCCAGCAGCATGGGGGCGGGCAGCGACCGCGCCTTTTTAGGACAGACCGCTACGCAGCGCATACAGGTGATGCACTTTTCCGGGTCTGTTGTGTCCGGGTGCTCTGTGGGGATCGCGCCGATCGGACACCGCTTGGCGCACAGGCCGCATTTGATACAGGCTTTCCCCGCCTTGGGGTGGGCGGGCATTCCGCCAAATTCCCGATACGGCATATTGCCTGGAACCTGGACGGCGGATGGGCGGTCATCCTTGGACAGCTTTTCCGCCACCTGTGCTCCAAACTCCCGCGCCGTCCCCAGGTCATCCTCATCGGGGCGGCCGGCGGCGATGGAGCGGACAATGGAATGCTCCGCGATGAAAGCGGCGGCGGCAATCACCCGGAAGCCAATATCCTCCATGGTGTTTTTCAGCTCCAAAAGGGCGTCCTCAAACTCCCGGTTCCCATAGACCGCCACAGCCACAGCATTTTGTCCATTGCCGCGCATTTGAGACATTCGCTTCAGGGCCACGGCGGGGACACGGCCCCCATATACCGGGACGACGGCCAGCAATACTGTGTCCTCGCTGATCTCCTCCATTTTTTGCGGAATCGACAGGTCAATGTCCTGGTTGGGATAAGCGATGCCCTCCGCCACCGTATGGGCGATTTTCTGGGTAGTTCCTGTGGGACTGAAATAGGCGGTCAAGAGCCGCGATGATTTCATAAGGTTCCCTCCCTCTCTTTTTCTTAAAATGATAGTACAGCGCCGCTGCTTTTGCAACCATGTTTTTATTCCGCTGAACAGGCGGGTGGAACCCCTCCACCTATCCACCCACACTCTGGCATGGTACAATGAACCTGTATTTCAGGGCGGAGTAAGTTAGGGCGGAGTAAGCGAGGGAGGAACGGCGATGAAAGGGGGCGTACTATGTCCTCCGCCGGACTAACACGGCCTGGAAGAACAAAATACGGACCATGAAGACTGTGAATTGCCCATGGGGGCGGTCACGGTCTTTTTTTGCGTCCAGAAAGGAAGTACACGGATGAATGTCAGAAAGCAGATTGATTGAGCTGTCCTATTTCGATCCCAAATCGAAGGTCCGGCTCACCGCCTACGCGGACACCATTATGGTGGATCGGGACAACAGCACCATCACCGCCATCCGTTTTGGCGGCTACCCGGAGATGGTGCGGGCTATGTCGGACGCTATCTACGGCGGCGGCACGATTGAAGCGGTGCAGAACGAAACAAAGCGGGACCTCAAGAGCGCGCCCAAGGGCTACCGGCGGCAGCTGACCCACGACGGGGTATATGCCTCCGCTACGCTGATGGCCAACGACGACGCCCTCACCGCCCAGATCCAGGGCAATGAGGAGGATGAAGCGGAAGCAGGCGTCCAGCAGGAACTCCAGCCCCGGAGGTGTTACATTTTCTGCCCCGCCGGGGACCGGGACCGCCTGTTTGAAGAGGTGGACCGTAAGACCGCCGCGCCGATGATCCCTGCGTTTCGGGACTATGTGCTGGATGAGCTCACTGCCCGGGGCGACCTGCGGCAGCTGGAGGTGTTCTCGTTGAGAGAAAAACTGGACGCCTTTGTTCTGAGCTTAAAGCCGGAGGACGCCAATGTGGTGGAAATCCTGGAGGCCGGCCTGAAAAGCGGGGCCATCACCATCCCAGGCGCGGTTCCCGGTCAACCGGACGGCTTCGGCGATGTGAAAAGCGTTGTGGGCTACCTGAACGCCTTTGGCCCCACGGTAGCCCAGCGCATCCGCAGCCAGTTCCAGCCCCTGTTCGACCCGGCGGCGGAGCCCTTGTCCGAGGAGGTGCTGGCCGTCAACGACACGATCATGGCGAAAGCGGGGTACTCCCTGTACGACGCCCAGCTTGCTGTGGCGGAGGCCACCAAGCGGCAGTTAGACCGCAAGAAGGTCGCGCTCATTGTGGCGGAATGTGGAAGTGGCAAAACGAAAATCGGTTCCACGGCCATAGGCGCGCTCCAGGGAATGCACGCCGCCGCCGGCAAGCGGGGTAAGACCTTCAACCTCATTATGGCCCCTTCCCACGTCACCGGGAAATGGGTGCGGGAGATCGGCGAGACCCTGCCCAACACCTTCGCCATGGTGGTCAAGAGCATTACCGACCTGGACCGGCTGTACGCCGCCTACCAGGCCGGAGACAAGAGCGTGTACGCCGTGTTCAGCAAGGAGAAGGCCAGGGACGGGTATATGCGCTACCCCGCCGTGACCTATGACCACAGGGCAAAGGGCTTCCGCTGCCCGGACTGCGGGAAGCTCGTGCAGATGACGATTAGCGGCGACGGCACAAAATACGAGGTGAATGCGGATCAGCTCTATTTCATACGGGAGCACCGGGGAAACCACGCCTGCAAAAGCTGCGGGACATCCCTGTGGTCCGCCATCAATCCGGGGAGGAACATCCCCTGGGCAAAGATCAGCGATTACGGCTGGGTGTACCGCCCCCAGGCGGCAATGCACCGTAAGAGGACAAAAAACGAGCGCGTCCTGGCCCGCCTGGACGACATCGAGGCCAACCTGGACGGCTATGAGCCGGTGCGGGGGGCCTGCCGGCGCTTTCCCCTGAGCACCTACATCAAAAAGAAGTACCGGGGACGAATCGACGGGCTGCTATGCGATGAGCTCCATGAGTACAACAACGCCAGTGGCCAGGGGGACGCCATGGGCGAGCTGTTCGGCGTGTCCAGGCTGTTTGTGGGCATGACCGCCACCCTCATCAACGGGTACAGCTCGGGCCTGTTTCACCTGCTTTACCGCCTGGTGCCCGGCCTGATGGGTCGGGACGGCAAACCTTACCGCAAACCCGCCTGGTTTGACGATGAATACGGCGTCACTGAGAACGTCTACGAGCTGTCAGAGCCGGATTATAACTCCAACCGGCGCACGGTGAAGCGGCGGGTGCGAAGTAGGCAGCTTCCCGGCGTGTCGCCGCTGGTGTATTCCCGGTTCCTGCTGGAGTATACCAGCTTCCTCTCCCTGTCCGACATGGGAAAGGACCTGCCGGACTATGAGGAGATCCCGGTGCCGCTGGATATGCCTGAATCGGTGGAGAACGGCTACAAACAGGCTGAACATATTTTGCAGAAGGTGCTGAAAACAGACCGAAAGGCGGCCAACAAGCTGCTGTCCGCCTATCTGAACCTGCTCACCGTCTACCCGGATCAGCCCTATGACCAGCCTGAGATCGTTGACCCCATTAACGGCAGTGTGATCGTAAAGCCCGCCAATGCCGCCTGCTTTGACGATATCCTTCCCAAGGAGGAGAAGGTGCTGGAGATCGTCCGGGCAAAGGCGGCGGCAGGAGAGCGAGTGCTCATCTACACCAGCTGGACCCGTACCGATTCCCAGCAAAAGCTGTTAAAGCTTCTGACCGGGGAGGGGTACCGCACGGAGATCCTCCCGCCCACCGTCTCCCCCGGCAAGCGGGAGGCATGGGTGGAAAAACGGGTGCGTTCGGGGCTCCAGGTGCTCATCACCAATCCAAAATGCGTGGAGACAGGGCTCGATCTGAATGATTTTACCACACTGATTTTCTACAGCATGGGCTATAACCTGTTCACCCTGCGGCAGGCGTCCCGCCGGAGCTGGCGCATCAATCAGACCGCGCCCCGAGTAGAGGTCTACCTGCTCTACTACAAGGACACCATGCAGGCCAAGGCCATGAAGCTGATGGCCTCCAAGCTGGCGGTGGCGGGCATCATCGAAGGTGGCTTCTCTGAGGAAGGTCTGGCCGCCATGAGCGACGTGCGGGATCTGACCTCCCAGATGGCGAAGGAACTGGCCCTGGGCATCAAGGACAATGTGGAGGATATCGCCGCCGCATTCAAAAAGATGGCGGTCATCAACCCCGAGCGGCGTGCTCGCGCCGCAGCCCCGCCCGCGCCAGAGCTTCCGACACCGAAAGCCGCCGCCATCCAGGACACCAGCGCCCGTACCCGCCGGAAGGAGTTCGACGGCCTGCTGGAACGGACGCTGGAAGAACAAAAGAAGAAAAAGAAACCGAAGAAGTCTGTCGTGGACGAAAATCAATTCACCCTCGACGGCTTTGCCGCGTAAAGGAGGAAATTTTGAACATCACGATAAATCGGGCGGAGCTGTTGAGCGCCGTCCAAAAGGCCGCTGCCGTCGCGTCGGAGGACGCACCCCTGGAACCGCTGAAGGGGGTGCTTTTAGAGGCTGACGCCGCCGCGGGTACACTCACCTTCACTGCCACCAACATTGAGACTTCCCTGGAGCAGAAGTTGGTTTGTACCGTTGGAGAAGATGACGCGCTGGTGATGAACGCCAAGCTGCTGGCGGGGATGCTGGGGCTGATGTCCGGCGAGACGGCGCAGCTGCGCCGCAGGCCGGGAACCCGCGTGCTCACACTGCGCAGCGGGGAGACCATCTACAGCTGGGGCATCGGGGAGCGAGGCGAATTCCCCAAAATAGAGCTCCCGTTCCCGGAGGACACGGTAAAGCTGTCCGGCATCCCGTCCATGGCCCGGCAGACCATGTTCGCCACATCTGAGGACAAGGACAAACCCTTGATGCGCTGCGTAAACCTGATGTTCACCCGGGAAGGGCTGAAGGGAGTGGGCTACAACGGCCGGTGCCTGGTCGCCGCCAAGGGCGACGACAAATCCGCCGGGAACATCAGCCTGCTGCTGCCCGCCAACTCCCTGGAAAAGCTGGCCGGACTGTGTTCGGACGCAGATGAGTTCAACGTGGGCGTAGCCGGGAAGTTCCTGGTGTTCCAACGTCCGGGGCTCACGTTCGGGGCCATGCTGATGGAGGGCGACTATATGGACACGGACCGGCTGATGAACAACATCCGCAACCAGTTCACGCTGCTCACCGATGTGGCCGAGCTTCGGCGGACGCTGAAAACCGTGGCGGCGGTAGACCCCAAGGGCCGGGTGAAGCTGGCCTTTGACGGCGGGCGGATCACCTTCTCCTGCAAGGGAGAGCTGGGGGAAGCCTGCCAGGAGCTGGAGACCGCCCCGCTGACGGGAACGCCCCAGGGCGGATACTGGTATCTCATCTCCGACCTGATGGCCTGCCTGCGTTCGCTGTCCGGCACGGCCACCCTGGGCATCGCCCAGGCAGGGATGCTGGATCTGTCCACTGAGGGAGCCTACTATATGCAGACCGCCATGCGGGAGCCTGTGGCTGCCCCGGTGGTGGTGCAGAAGGCCCCCAAAGCCGAGCCAAAAAAAGCGGAAAAGAAGGCCAAACCCTCCAAGGCCAAGGCTAAGACCGCCAAAAAGGCGGCGTAGGGGGTGCAGCGTGTGAAGGAGAACGACATCTGTAGATATTGCGGCGGTGTGATCAAGCTGATTCCCGCCAAAGCGGTCTATGGCGAGTCCGCCCGGCGGCTGGGCATGGAGGGCGAGTTTGTCTATCAATGCCAGAACTGCAACGCCCGGGTGGGCTGCCACAAGGGCACCACGCGGGCCTTGGGCAATGTGGCCAATGAGGTGCTGCGGCTGAAGCGGATGGAGGCCCACCGGGTGTTCGACGCCCTTTGGAAAAGCGGGCGCATGACCCGGACGGGGGCGTACCGCTGGCTGGCAGGGGAACTTCATCTGAGGCCTGACCGCGCCCACATCGGTGGGTTTGAAATGGATCAGTGTCAGAGGGTCATTGAGCTGTGCGAAAAATGGAACAACGAGGAGGCGGCGTAATGCGGGAATGTGAGCATAAACAGTCGATGTGCCATTGTATTGACTGGAAAAATGATGACATAGCCATACAGGTTAATCACCTCATGAACTATTTTGAGTTCTCCGGCTTCGAACTGAAGTATACCACCCTGGAGCCGGAAGAAGGCCGCCGCCTGTGCAAAATCGGCCGATGCCGAATCTGTGGAGGTGACCTGTGCATCGGCAGGGAATTGCCCGGCCAGGCCACGCCGGATGAACTGTTGACGGAGATCTACCGTTGGATGTTTCAGATGTGGAGTGCGCAAAATGAACGGCTTCCCGCCAATGTAAACTGCTTCCGAGATATGTTTATATCGCTGTTTCACGAATCTGATCGGGAATTTGTGCAGGAATGGCTGAACGGGCGTGCTGGAAATGAGAACTCTCGCATCAGGGAGGGGTCGTAGATGGCAAAAACAAAGTACACCTTCCCGGTGCCGACTTGCCCCGGCTGCCAGTACCACCAGCTTGTGGGCTGCGCGCGCTACTGCAATGGTTTCCCGAAAAAACGGAAATCTAAGCGGTTCCGCAAGTCCGACCCGAAATACAAGCCCCCCAAGTGGTGCCCCCGGCTGACCTCCCCGCCGGTGTGCCGCGTCTACGGCTTTGTGGATGAGAAGAGCGAGTTCCTGGAATGGCGCCTCAACCGAAAGGACTACAAGCCGGGTGCGCACATCTCCCCCTCAGAATCCCGCTACAGGCTGCGCTGTGAGGGAACCCTTGGCCTGACTGCCAAGCAGTTTTATGACGCCATGCAGAGGGAATCTGTGGAGCAGACTTTTTCCGATGCTGGGATGGAGCTGGAGTATGGAGAGGTCATTGAGATAGACGACGGCCTGAAACCCTACTATTTTTATTACTTGAACTATGACAGGCTGCTTCCCCTGTACTCTTTCGACCGTTCGCGGGTGCGGACTGACGCAAAGGAGGACTGAAAAATGGTAAACAGATACTGCGAATGCTGCCACCGTCTGGCGGGCCGGCCCGATGCCGCCACCAATTTTTACAACGACCACTTCATCCCCACCCACTGGGCGTTGAACTATTTCAAACTCAGCGAGTGCTTGGGCGTCAGCCTGATGGGCTGCTGTAAGGACTGCGGCGGCGAGCTGGAGAAGGTCATCCCGATCCAGAAGGGCCTGACCGGGGACGATTTGCTGAAGGCCATTTATGACACGGTGCAGACCGCCCATCCCTATGACAGTTTTTCAACGCAGGTGGGGTACTACGGCCGCTGTGAGGAACGCAGCAGGTTCTATGCGAGCCGGGATGAGCAGCGCCAGTTCCGGCACAGCAAGCAATTCCTAGATTTGTTCAACGACTGGGATCGGGAGCGGGCACAGCTCTGGCTGGAACAGAATTTCCCGCCGGAGAAGCCCACCGAGGTGTTCCGGGACACCGGCGGCAGCCTGTTCAGCAGCGTGATCCGAAGGGCAAAGGCAAACGGCGATTTCGACAGGGCCGGGGCCATCCTGGACTACTACCTGCCCTGTGAGCACGAGGGGGGCAGGCACGAAGGGGTAAAGCTCACCGCCTACGAATTTGACTTTGTGCCCATCGTCAACTATGGCTGTGAGGGCATCTACATCGACTGCTATCTGAAGGGAAAGTTTGATGAATCCAGGCGGTGCTCCCTCCATGTGGGCACGCTGAAAACGCTGAGACGTGACCTGGAGGCCGCCAAAATCATGGGCGAGCTGTGCGGCGCACTGATGCATCACGCCAGCGAATATGTCAATCAGAACCTGCGCCGTTATACGCCGGCTCAAGAATTGGAGGCAGAATACCGGCAAAAGGACGCCGGGGAGGCCGGAAGCCATGTGTGAGCCTGGAACGAGGAATGGCCTGACGTTTTTGGAGTGCTGCGAGATCGTGCGATCCGGGGGCCTGCACATGATCCGCCCCAGCGGCGAAGCGTCCGGGCAGTACGACCTGTGCGAGCCTTTTGAAAACGAGAAGGGCTGGACCTGGCTGGACACTGTGACGGCTAACGTGGTCTGTCAGGTGTATAGCGCCCTTTCCCCGGAGCGGCAGGAGAAGTTTAAGGCCCTGCCTGCGGGAGTAATTTTGAATTTCTGCTGGAAGATCGTTGAAAAAGCACCGTAGAGTTTAAAGAAAGGACGCTGAACATGACGCTGAACGAATTTAAGCGAATGGCACAGGAACGGCCCATTTTCCTGGAGCTGCTCTGGCGCAACGGGGAAACGTCTGGCTTTGCGCCCTGGCTGCGGGGTCCCCGCCGCATCGCCGCTGTGCGCAGCTATGGCTTTGACCTGGTGCTCAACACCACGGAAGGACTGAACGATCCCAATCAGAAAACGTCCCAGCTGCGGGTGGAGCGGTCTGCTCGATTTGAGCTGGATGGCGATATCCTCTCCGTCTACAACGGCGGGTTCCGCCCGGCCACGGAGGACGAACAGGAGGCCATGGACGGCTGGGCCCGCAAGGCGGCCCAATCCCCGAACGCCGGATATTGGAGCATGGTGGGCTTTTTTCGGAGCTTTCCCAGTGGCGCCGGACGGCAGAACGCCCGCCGCCACAGGGGAAGCAGGGGCTATGAGCACCTGCTCCGTGACCGACGCAGGAAGATCGCCCCCTGCACCGGGCGGGAGCTCGTCTTTGACAAGAATGTTCGGGGAGAGCTGTCCCTGAAGTACCGGGTCATCGCGGCTTGACACAGGGCACACGAATGGCCGGCAAACAAATTGGGCCTGCGCCCCGCGCACAGGCCCCCAAAATACAAGGAGTTTTTGAAATGAAAAACAATATTTCCTATGAGCTTCGCAACCGCGTGGTGGAGGAGCACCTCCACTGCATCGACACCGTGATCCGGCAGAACTGGACGCTGATCCAGGCCGCGCACCTTGAACGGGACGATGTGTACCAACAGTTGGCCATCCGGCTGATCCGTTGCGTGGACACCTACGACCCGGCCAAGGGTTCTCTGAAAAAACGTATCTACGCGCAGCTGAAATATGAGCTGCTCAACTGCAAGGAGGTCCGCCGCCTGACCGGCATCACTGGCGCTCCGAAGGAGTTCCGTGGAGGAAACATCATTTCTCTCGACGCCATTCGGGAGGGCGGCAGGCTGTATCAGCAACTGAGCGCAGCGTAGGCGGAGAATGGCTGTGATGATGTACCGTCTGCGCGCGGCATTGCAAGGGTTTTGCCGCCGGCTGTCTCGCTTCATGACGCGGCATTTCATTGATCGGAAAAGCGAATGGGCGGATGTGGAAGAGTTGGGCGAAAATGTCGGTCAGGACGCCCGGTTCCTGCGCCTCCAGCTGACCAAGGCGCGGGCGGAAAACACCGACTTGAAAAGCCAGACGAAGGATTTCGGGGAGCGGTTTGCGGCGCTGTTCCATATGCCGGACGATGGGTTGCGGGAAATTGTCCGCAGCTACGAAATCCGGCGGAAATCGGTTGGGACATCCTGTGAAGTGGTTTTGGAGCATTGCGTCTTTTGCGGTGACCCGATAGAGGTGAAGGTGTTCCAGCATGAGCGGGACGCCCTGTTGTATGTGGCGCTCCTGCAAACGGCAGGATACCAGCCCCAACGCAATCTGTCCTGTCCGCTTTGCTATACGGAGTATGAAAAATCTCTGGAATTATCAAAGGATTGAAAGGGGTAAAACCATGCCAAATCAAAATACACAGTCCCTGTGTGACCGTATGCTGGCCGTGATGGCCGACGTGAACGGCCAGGTGGCGGAGCGGGAGGAGCTGGTGGAGGCCATCGCCATCGCCCTGCTCACCCGAAAGAACCTGTTCATCCTGGGCGCGCCCGGCCAGGCCAAGAGCTACGCCATCAACCAGTTCCGCGCCCGGATCACCGGGGCCCGGCAGTTTGAGCGCCTACTGTCCAAGCAGACCGATGAGGAACAGCTTTTCGGGCGCGTTGACCTGTCCAGCCTGCTCCCCGGCAGCGTGCCAGAGTCTGTTGTAAGCGGCGATGAGCTCTACCAGCATCTGCGTTCAAAGCTAGAGTGTTTTGTAGAAAGCTTTTCCAGCCAAAAGGATTCGCCGTCAACCTATGAACTGCTGAGAGCGCACACGGCGGCGCTGGCGGATTATCGGGCGGCCCTGGCGGCACTTCACTCCGGCGAGCCCTCTGTACTCACTGCCGGAAAAATCCCCGAGGCGGACATTGTGTTCCTGGATGAGATCTTCAAATGCAATGACGGGGTGCTCAACTCCCTGCTCACCGCCCTCAATGAGCGCAAGTACACCAACGAGGGCCGTACTTATCCCATCCCCGTCATCTCCTTTTTCGCGGCGTCCAACGAGATCCCCAACTTCAACGATCCCCAGGAGAAGATCCTGGAGGCCCTCTATGACCGGCTGGAGCTGAAGGTGGTGACGGACAACATCTCAGACCGCACCAAGCGGCTGGCGGTGCTGGCGGACAAGCAGGCGGGGCGCGCCGGACAGGCCACTGCGTCCATCACATTGGACGAACTGGAACAGATGCAGGCGGAGGTGGCTGCGATCCCGGTGCCCGATGCCGCCAACGAGCTGGCTGACGATATCCTGTGCCAGCTTCGGAAGGACGGCGTCCCGGTGTCGGACCGCAAGTACCTCAATTACTACCCTATCGCCCAGGCCAAGGCGTGGCTGTCCGGCCACAGTCAGGTGGAGTCCCAGGATTTGCTGGCCCTGAAAAACTACCTCTGGCAGAAGCCGGGGGACCGGCCCGGGGTGGAAACTGTGCTGGAGCGCATGTGCGTCAACCCCATGCAGGACAAGGTGAACGGCATCCGGGCCATGGCGGTGGACGTGCGGACGGAGTTCGACGCGGCCATCTCCGATGCCAGTAAACCCAACGCGGGCAGCAAGGCCCTTATCAAGCTGCGGGGCGAACTGGTGCGGCTCTACAATGAGCAGCAGAAGCTGGCGGCGTCTGTTCAGTCCGATGGCGAGAAGGCGCTGACGGACGGCCTGCTGGCGGATATGGAACAGATCAACCGAAAGGCCCACGAGGCGGTGGGCTTCACCTACACGCCGCTGGAGCAGTTGGCGGCGTTACAATGAAATGATAGTCCAGTGGTATGAAGTCAAGGGTGATTGAAGGAAAAATTCAGAGGAAAAC
>CATABD010000027.1 GCA_949494735.1 uncultured Oscillospiraceae bacterium | reverse complement strand
GGCCCTCTTGTTGCGAATTCGCAACAAGAGGGCCGGGTACTCTTCCCTGTTTTCCAGTTATTTTCAGGATATTCCTGAGTTCACCAAAAAAATTTTAGTCTGTTGCTGTTTTGCATCGAGATTCATTTTTGCAACACCCGCTAGCTGTCCCGCCCCTCCAGCTTCTTTCGCTTGCGCACGAAGGTGGACGGATCCATTCCCAGGCTCTTGGCTGCATCCCGCACGTTCCCGTGGAGGCGGTAGGCGCTGCGGATGTATTTCAGCTCCAGGTCTTCCACAATGCGCCGCAGATCCACCGGGCCGGAGAGCTCCTCCGCCTCCCGGCCCCTCAGGGTCCCCTCGGTGCAGATGGGCAGATCCCGGGGTTCGATGATGTCGCCGCCGCACAGGATCATGGCGGACTCCACCACATTGCGCAGCTCCCGCAGGTTCCCGGGCCAGGCGTAGCTCTTCAAGGTCAGCAGCGCCATGTGGCTGAAGCGCTTTTTCTGGCGGTGTTTTTTGTTCAGCTCAATGCACATCTCCTCCACCAGGGGAATGATGTCCTCCTTCCTCTGCCGCAGGGGGAGCATCTGGATGGGGAGCACGTTGAGCCCATAGTAAAGCTCCTCCCGGAATTTCTTGCCCTCCACCAGCCGCTTCAGGTCCTGGGTGGTGCTGGCAATGATCCGAATGTCCACGGGGCAGGGCTTGCCGTCCCCCACCCGGGTCACCAGCCCGGAGCGCAGCAGCCGCACCAGGCGCATCTGCAGCTTGGCGGGCAGCTCCCCCACCTCCTGGAGCAGAATGGTCCCCCCGCTGGCCAGCTCCAGCAGGCCCATGGTGCCGGACTTGGCCTGCGGGCTGGGGGCGCTGCCGAACAGCTCAAATTCCAGCTCCTCCTCGGAATAGGCCGAACAGTTCACCTCAATAAACTTCTCCTTTTTCCGGCGGCTCTTGGAGGCGATATAGCGGGCAAAATCCTGCTTGCCCGTGCCGGTCTCCCCTTCCAGGAGTATGGGGATATCCAGCTCCGCCGCCTTGTCCGCCACCCGCAGCACCGCCTGCATAGCCGGGTCCTGGGCCACCAGCCTGGGCGCACGCCCCACCTTGCGGCGCAGAATCTCCAGCTCGCTGTAGTATTGCAGGTTGCAGGCCCAGCTCTCCTCCAGCTCCTTTTGCAAATAGTTGAGCTCGGTAATGTCCCGCACATTGGTCACAACCATGGCCACCCGGCCCCCCTCGTCAAAGATGGGCGTACTGGTGATAATGGCGTGCTTCCCGGTCTTGAACACCTGCTCCAGCGTCACCGGCTCCCGCTTTTCCAGCGCGGCCAGCGTGCCCGACTGGGAGATGGTCTGGGCCTTCACCAAGTCATGCATCCGCTTGCCCAGCATATCCTCCCGCTTCAGGCCGGTGATGGATTCGTAGCTCTTGTTAATCATAATGGTAACGGCATCTCCATCCGTGATGTAGATGCCGTCGTAGGAGGCCTCAAAAACCGTCTCCAAGGTCTTTTTGGAAAAATCCGGCCCCCCCGGGCCGCCGTTCGGACCCATCAGCTGTGCCGGCACCCTCTTTGTCACGCTGTTCAGCTCCCTTCCCCCTGCAGCCTGAAATTTGTCAAAAAACGGTATAATCCGCCGGCCGCACAACGTACGCAGCGCTTTGATGATGAAATTATACACGTGCTTTGAAAAAATAGCAAGCCTGGCGCCCCGTCCAAAATAAGGAAGCCCCCGGCCCAAGGGGCCGGGGGGACCGTTTCCGCGCGCAGGCCGGGCGGGCGCGGGAGGGCACCGCGCCGCCTGCCGTCAGATCACGCCCATCTCCCGGAAGCGCGCGATCTCCTCCTCCGTGTAGCCCAGGCCGCCCAGGATCTCCCCGTTGTGCTGGCCCAGGCCGGGACTCCCGGCGCGGATCTCCGCCGGGGTTTCGCTGAGCTTGATGGGGGAAGAATTGAGCTTGATGGGGCCAAACCGTGGATGGTCGATCTGGGTAAACATATTCCTGGCCTTGGCGTGCTCGCTCTCCGCCAGCTCCTTCAGGCTCCAGATGGGCCCGGCGGGGATTTTGTGGGCCAGCACCAGCTCAATTGCCTCCTCCACCGTGTAATCCTTGAGCCAGTCCTCAATGTACCGCTTCAGCGCCTTGTTGTTCTTCACCCGCCGGGAGACGCTGAGGAACCGCTCGTCCTCAACCAGCTCCGGCTTTTTCAGCAGCTCCCGGCACAGAATCTCAAACAGCTTTTGATTGCCGCAGCCGATGACGATAAACCCGTCCTTGGCCGCGTAGGAATCGTACGGCGCGATGGCGTCATAGGAATTGCCGTGCCGGGTGGGCAGCTCCCCGGAGACAAAATACCGCTGCCATGCCTGCTCCAGGGAGGCGGCCACCGAGTCCACCAGGGCCACGTCCACGTACTGCCCCTCCCCGGTCACATTCCGGGCCTGCAGCGCCACCAGCACCCCGATGGCCAGATTCATCCCTCCCAGGATATCCCCCAGGGCGTTGCCGGAACGGGTGGGGGGGTCCCCCTCCTGGCCCGTCACGCTCATCATTCCCCCCATGGCCTGGGAGATGATATCGTAGCCCGGTCTCTGGGAGAAGGGTCCCGTGGAGCCAAACCCGGTGATGGCCCCGTAAATGAGGCGGGGGTTGATCTGCTTGAGCGCCTCGTACCCCAGGCCGAACCGGTCCATCACCCCCGGGCGGTAGTTCTCAATGACCACATCCGCCTTTTCCGCCAGGCGCCGGAACACCTGCTTCCCCTCCTCGGTTTTCAGGTTCAGGGTGAGGCCCCGTTTGCCCCGGTTCAGGTTTTCATAATAGAGGCTCCCCCCGTTCAGGTGGGGGCCGTAGCTGCGGCTGTCGTCCCCCCTTCCGGGGGGTTCGATCTTGATGATCTCCGCGCCGAAATCCGCCAAAATGCTTCCACAGTACGGACCGGCCAGCACCTTGGTCAGATCCAGCACAGTGATCCCTTCCAGTGCTCTTTGGTTGGACATTCTTCATTCTCCTTCTGACCGCGCCCGCCGAAGGCAAACCGGCCAGCTCCGGGCGCGCTATAACGTTGTACCGTGTGCGGCCTTCCCTTGTTCCGGGCCTTCCCGCCCCTGTATACGGCCGCGGCTTCAGGCGGGGTCCGGCCTGCGCTCCCCCTTCATGTTGAACACCACGACGGACAGGATGATGATAGCCCCACCAATGTAGATCCCCCCGTCCGGCACCTCCCCCAGCAGGAAAAAGGCCGCCACGGTGGAGGTTACCGGGGTCAGATACATGTAGTTGGCCACGTCCCCGCTGTTCTCCGCCAGGGTAAAGGCCCCCGACCAGAGCAGGTAGGCCGCACACCCGGGAAACACCCCCATGTAGAGCATCAGCCAGCGGGCGGACACCGGGGCGGCCCACAGCTCCCCCGCCGCCTGGGGCAGGAAGGGGGAGAGCACGATGGCGGCGGCAATCATGGCATAGGTCACAATCTCATCTGCGGTGAATTTCCCGCCCAGCAGGGGGACCAGCAGGCTGTAGGCGCTGAACAGGGCCGCAGACAGCAGCAGCCACAGGATGCCCGGCCGTATCACCAGCTCCCCGTTCCACAGCACGATGATTAAAACCCCCGCGAACGCTGCGGCGATGGATATCCAGCCCACGGCGCTGATCCGCTGGCGGTAAAAGGCCACCGCGCCCACCGCCGTCATGATGGGACTGAGGGAGGCGATGATGCTGGCGGTGGAGGCGGGCGTGGTCATCATACCGATGGTGGAGGTCACCATATACAGCGAAAACCCGCTCAGGCTGGCGGCCAGCAGCAGGAGAAGCTCCCGCCACCCGCTGGGCCGCCGGGCCTTCCTGACAAGGGCCGCCGCGCCCAGCAGCACCGCGGCAACCAGGCACTTCACCGCCGACATGCCGAAGGGGGAGACGCTGGCGCCGATCATCTTGGTGACAGGGATGGCCGACCCCCACAGGGTCACTGCGGCGGCGGCAAAAAGATTCTGTTTGAACTTGTTTGACATAGCTTAAACCCCTGGGCAACTCTCCCTCGGGATATACTCCGAACTGATGAATTCGTTTTCAGACGGATCAACCTTTTCATACCGCATCAGCTTGGTGAGGATGGTCAGGCACCGATCTGCCGCCCGCTCAATGGGGATGTCGATCACCGAGAGGGCGGGTATGCTCAGCTCGGTGTTTTTCAGGCTGTTGTAGCCCAGCGCGATGAGCTTCACCCGGCCGGGAATGGGCACCCCGGCCTCGTAAAAGTACCGGAGTCCGCCCATGGCCAGCTCGTCGCTGGAATAGAACACCCCGTCGGTATCCGGGTGGACCTCCATCAGCTCCCTGGTGGCCTGATATCCGTCGGATATCCCCGCCCCGCACACGATCTTCACCGGGGGCTCCATCCCGCAGTCCGTGCACGTCTGCTCGTAGGCGCTCCAGCGCAGATCCATCCCGCTGAAGGTGGACGGGGAGGTGATAATAGACGGCTTTCTGCACCCATGGGCACCAAACACCTGGGCCGGGAGGGCGCCGATTCGCCTGTCGTCCAAGGTGACGCCTGGGTACTTCCTGGAGTAGCGGTTATAGAGGACCACAGGCCGGGAGAAATGGCTGTCCTCCACAAACGCCATATCCTCCGCGGAGGCGTTGCAGATAATGGCGCCGTGGCAGGAGCGGATCAGCTCTTCCGTCATCGCTTCCCTGAGGTGGTCGTTTTTGTAGACCTTCAGCAGCACCTCAAAATCCATGGCTTTCTCGTCGAGGATTCTGCGTTCGATCTCTTTGATAAACCGGAGCATCACGCTTTCCCGGAAATCGGCCGTCCAGAAAATCACAATCCGATACGTGGTGACATTGGACGCCAGCCGAAGGCGGATGGCGGGCGTATTGGGCACATAGCCGTGCTCCGCCGCCGTCCGTTTGATTTTTTCCACCGTCTGCGGCGAGATTCCTCTTTTCTCCGCTTTCCCGCTCAGGACAATGGAAACGGTGCTGGGGGACAGCCCCACAATTTTCGCAATCTCTTTTATCGTAATCATCCGCAACCCACCGTGAAAGCCGCGGCATACCGTCAGCCCGGCATCCCGCAGCACAAGCTCCTCTCTCTAAACTTTTCCACGCTAAATATGTATGATATCATATCCAGTATGGGGTTGCAAGTCTATATGGGGGAAGTTGTGCCGCGGGAAACCCGCTTTTATGTCAGCTCGCCCTCGTCCACGTGGATTTTCAGGCGCATGACCGCGCTGCCCATGGATTTGCCCAGGCTGTCCAGCCGCAGGCTCATGGTGGCCCCGCCGCCCAGGGCGTGCTCCATCACAAAATTGAAACCGCCGAGGCTGGGGACGCTGTAGCGCGTGATGGGGCCCTTTACCATGTCCCCGAAGAAAGCCTTCAGCTTTTCCGGGGTGACCTCGCGCTCAATGATGGGGTAATACTCCGGCTTTCGGGCGAACACGCACACATTGCTGGTGTCCCCCTTGTCCCCGCTTCTGCCGTGGGCGATCTCGTGTAAGTATATCTCAGGCATTTCCCATTCCTCCTGGACTCAGACTTCGATCACGCGGCCGGACACCTTCACCGCGTCCCTGGGCACGGTGGTGGGCCACAGGGCCATCACCTCCTGCACGTGGGCCCGCCCGCCGAAGAAGGACGCCCCGGGCGGTCCGTTGAGCTGGAGGGGGCTGATCTCCGGGATGATTTTGGCGCACTCGGCCTTGTCCCGGCTGAACACCGCGATGCGCAGCACGCATTCGTTCAGATCCCTTATGGCCCGCTCGCTGGTGTCCGCCACGTTGAGGTGGAGGCTGTTGAGCCCGATGTAGCTGATGTGCACGTCGTCGGCCCGCATCCCGATGCGCGCCATCTTCTTCATAATCACTTCCGCGCAGTATTGGGCCTTCTCATAGGCGTCCGGCCAGGCAAAGCTGAGCATACTCACCGTTTTCCAGCCCTTGTGGTAGCCCACGCACAGCTTCAGCGTGTCCGGCCTGCGCCTGCCCCGGATGCCCTCGATGCGCACCCGGTTTTCCCCTTGCTGCCGGACGGCCGCCCCGGTCACGTCCACCACCACGTCGGGGGTGATGTAGTTGGCCGGGTCCAGCACCTCGTAAAGGAACTGCTCCTTTGTGCTCTGCTCGCAGATCACGCCCCCGCAGTCCGGGGCCTTGGTCAGCTCCAGGGTGTCCGCAGTCAGCTCCGCGATGGGAAAGCCCAGCTCGTCCATCCGGGGCACATGGCGCCAGTCGTACATATAATTGCCGCCGGCCCCCTGCCCGCCGCACTCCAGCAGGTGGCCCGCCATAATGCCCCGGGCCAGGCTGTCCCAGTCGTCCGCCGCCCAGCCCAGCTCGTGCTTGAGCGGAGCCAGGAACAGCGCGCTGTCCGCCGCGCGGCCGGTAATCACCGTGTCCGCACCCTGGTCGATGCACGCCTCGATCCCCTCGTGGCCGATGTAGGCGTTGCAGTTGTAAATTTTGTCGGCGATTTCGGTGAACTCCCCCTCGCCGTCCAGGTTGGGGAACGTCCAGCCGTCCTTCAGAAGCTGTGGGATCCGCGCCTTGATGTCGTCGCCGGTGACATACCCGATCTTATACCCCTTCAGCCCCTCGCCTTGGGCCCAGTCTCGGATGGCGTCCACGCAGCCCTGGATATTCATGCCCCCGGCGTTGGTAATCAGCCGGATGTTCCGCTCCTTGGCCGTGCGCCCCGCGTCCTTTAAAATGCGGGTCACAAAGTCGGGCGCGTACCCCTTCTTCGGGTCCTTGAGCTGCTGCTTGGCCATGATGGACAGGGTGAGCTCCGCCAAATAGTCGCAGGCCATGTACTGGATGTCGGCGGTATTTATCATGTGGACGGCGGCGTCCGGGGAGTCCCCCCAGAAGCCCTGCCCGCCGCCTATCGCAACCTTCTTCATCTTCCGGCACCTTCCGCTGCGGCCCGTTACGCCTTGCCCGTGGAGCCGGTGAGGTCCATGAAGTGTTCCGCCGTCTTTTTGATCCCGTCGTGGATGTAGGCGAACAGGCCATAGGCCCCGTTCCCGCTGCAGTCCACCGCCTGGATGGCGTCAATGGCCCCGCGGTAGAGGTCGTAGGCGATGTTCAGCTTGTTGATGCCCATCCGGCACGCCCGGGCCAGGTTTTCGTCCCCGGTGCCGGACCCGCCGTGGAGGGCCAGGGGGACGCCCACCTTGGCCGCCAGCTCCTCCAGCAGCTCAAACTGGAGGTTGGGCTCGCCCTTGTAGGCGCCGTGGATGGTGCCGATGGAGACGGCCAGCGCGTCGATGCCCGTCCGCTCCACAAAATCCACCGCCTCACTGGGCACGGTGAAGGCGTTGTGGACGTCGTTGTCGCCAAAGCCCACATGGCCCAGCTCGCCCTCCACCCCCACGCCGATGGCGTGGGCGGCCTTCACCAGCTCTTTGACCTGGGCCACGTTCTCCTCATAGGGGAGGGTGGAGCGGTCGATCATGATGTCGGTGAAGCCCGCCTGGATGGCCTTCATCGCCTCCTCATAGGTGGCGCCGTGGTCCAGGATGACGGACACCGGCACGCTGGCCCGCACCCCCAGGTCCTGGCAGATGCGCCCGAAATACTGCATATCGGGGGTGTTCATGGCCATCACCAGCAGGATCACGGGGGAACGCTTGGCCTCGGCGGCGTCCAGCACGGCCCGGACGTTCACCTCGTTGCCCACGCCGAAGGCAGGCACGCAGTAGCCCTTCTTTTTGGCCTCATTCATTGATTTTACCATGGAAACCAGCATAATTCTTCTCTCCTTTGCGTTTTGTCCGGCCCGTCTCAGGCCATTCGGATGGCGATGCGGAAGGTGTCTGGGCGGATGGCCGCCTCAAAAGCCTTCTGCGCCTCGTCCAGCCCAAACTCCCCGGAAAATAGCTTGGCGGGGTTGATGAGGCCCTTGTTGAGCAGCTGCACCGCGTGGTAGAAAGACCGCACCGACGGGTTGACCGCGCCGGTGATGACCGGGTTGGCGCTGTGCAGCCAGCCGGGGCTGACCTCCACGGGCCTGTCCGGGTGCTGGGAGCTGTACATGACCACCCGGCCCATGGGCGAGGCCATCTTCAGCGCCTGCCCCGCCACGGCGGAGACCGGCGTGGTGTTGAACACCACCTCCGCGCCCCGGCCCCCGTTAATGCGCTTGACCTCCTCCACCGGGTCGGCGGCCAGGGGGTCGATAGCCATGTCCGCCCCCAGCTCCAGGGCCAGCTCCCGGCGGGACCGGTCCGGCTCGCTCAAAATGACCCGCGCGCCGCACAGCTTTGCCGCCATGACGTGGAGCAGGCCCATGATACCGCCGCCGATGACCACCACGTCGTCGGAAATCTCAATCTGTCCCTTTTCTATGGAATTGAGCACGCAGGCCAGGGGCTCGGCAAAGACAGCGGTCTGGTCGGGCATATCCTGGTTGAGGAAATAGACCTGGCTGACGCTGACGTTCAGGTACTCGCTCAAGCCGCCGGTGCCCGGTATGTCCATCTGGGACATGTCCACGTCGTTGAGGTGGGCGCACAGCTCCGGGTGGCCCACCCGGCAGAAATAGCACTCCCCGCACTGGTGGACCAGACGCACCGCCACCCGGCTGCCCACGGGATAGGCCTTTTCATCCACGCTGCCGCCCAGGGCGCAGATTTCGCCCACCAGCTCGTGGCCGCCCACAAAGGGCAGGGGCACCTTGCTGTCCCGGGTGAACATGCGCTGCTCCCAGGTGCACAGCGCGCACGCGCGCACGCGGACGAGCACCTGGTTCTTCTCCGGCGCCGGCCTGCGCACTTCCTTGATACTTACCTCGTGGTCGCCGGTGATGGCCACGACTTTCATTTTCTCAGACATAGTTACCTCCGCATCAATTTAATTGGTTCCGGTTCAGATGCCGTAGTACATCTGCCGGTAGAGCGCCTCCAGCTCCTCCCGTGTGGGGTCCTTCGGCGCGAGGATGATATTGTAGTCCTGAAGGGACCGCTCAATATAGGCCGGGAGCCTCTCCAGGTACGGCCCCTCGGGTATGCCCGCCTCCCGGAGGGTTTTGGGCATCTCGATTTCATCGTAGAGCTTCCAGATATACGCCGCCAGCCCCCGGCACAGCTCTTCATCGCTCCCCGCCAGGCCAATGTTTCTGGCCACGTCGCTGTACACCGGGCGGGGGCCGAGATACAAAATGGTATAGGGGAGAATCAGGCCGGTCATGAGCCCGTGGGGCTTGCCGAAATCGCCCCCCGCGCCGTCCATGCCGTGGGCCATGCCGGTGATGGCGTTGTCAATGGCGCTGCCCGCCATGGTAGCCGCCACGTGCATCTTCACCCGGGCCTCCATATCCCCGTCCCAGGAGGGCTTCAGGCTGCGCAGAATGGCTGTGGCCGCCGCCGTCCCCTGGGCGGCCACCATGGGGCTGGCCGCCGTCGAGACCGCCGCCTCCAGGGCATGGGCCAGGGCGTCCGCGCCGGAGTAGGCGACGTTCTTCCGGGGTATGCTTCTCACCAGGCTGAAATCCAGGATGGCCAGGCTGGGCCGGATATGGGGGCTGAGGATCATGGCTTTCCGATGGGCGGCGTCCTTGATGACCGCGCAGATGGTGGTCTCCGAGCCGGTGCCGCTGGTGGTGGGCACAGCGACCAGGGTGCGCCTGCCGGAGAAGGGGCCCACCCCGTCCTGGGAGACCGCCTTTTCCCAAGTCATGTCCGGGTGTTCCAGAAATACCATCAGCGCCTTGGCCGCGTCCATGGACGCGCCGCCGCCCACGCCCACCACCACGTCCGGGTCATAGTCCCGCACGACCCGGATGGGTTCCTCCAGCAGCTCCATGTCCGGCTCCGACGGAACCTGGCACACCACCCGGTAGTCGACGCCCGCCCCCTCCAGAATATCCCGGTAAAGAGCCTGCTCCAGCCCCAGCGGGCCGATAATGCCCGCGTCCATCACCAGGGCCACCTTTTTGCCCTTGTAGTCCGCCAGCTTTTTCAGCGCGCCCTCCCCTACCACATAATTTGTGGTTGAAAATGTGCTAATCACCTTGACCGTCCTCCTTTATGACCGGGAAGGACACCCACGCCTGTGTCCCGTCCCCGAAGAAAATCGTCTGCTCCGCCCGCCGCGCCGCCGTCTGCAGCGCCCATATTCCCGGGTAATTGCTGTGGGCGGCATACTGGGGAAAGTCGGAGGAGGTGACGTCCAGCCTGATCCGGGAGCCCTTGTGGAGCTTCCACGCGATGTCCCACATGTCGATGGCCACCTCCACCGCCGTCCCCGGCTCATAGGCCTGCCTGCGCCCGGAGTGCCCCCGGTAGCCCAGGGTGGTAATTCCCGTCCTGATGTGGTACGCCTCCCCCGAGGGCAGGACCTCCATCACCTTGGCGGCGAAGGCGGTATCCCCGGCGGTGGAGGCGGCCTGGAAACGCACCGATATGCTCCCCATCACCGTCAGCTCCCGTTCCAGCGCGCCGGACACAAAGGAGACCACGTCCCCCCTCCACCCCGGCCCCGGCTGGCGCAGGCTGCCCTGGTGCTCCGAGGACGCCATCAGCGATTCCGCCCCGTGGGTGGGCGCCGGGTTGTCCGGGTCATAGGCGAAGCAGGCCGTCCCCGCCGCCTGCGGCGTCTCCGCCAGGCCCAGGGCCGCTCCGAAGCCGTCCCCGGCCGTGAGGTACAGCTTGAAGCCCCCCTGCTCCGGGATGCGCCAGTCCGGACGGCAGTGCCAGCTGTCCCCGCCGCACACATAGTTCACAATCCTGCCCTCCGGCAGCTCCCCCTTCACCAGGATGCCGTAAAACCAGTTGAAGCAGCGCAGAACCTCGTCCGCGTCCACATTTCTGCCCTCCCGGCCTTCCAGCACAAAATTGAAGTTGTGATCCCATGGGCCGGTGAGAAAGGTGGTGTGGGCCTTGACCCCGTCGGGCAGGGCCTTGTAGGTCTCAATGGCCGAGCCCAGGTGGTGGTCGTACCACCCCTCCCCCAGGTAAAGGGGAACCCGCACCTTGGACGGCATATCCTTCAGCATCCCCCAGAACCCGGTGTTCCAGTAGGCGTCCTCCCGGTCCGGCGACGTGACCCACTTCCGATACCAGTCCAGCCGCCCGCCCCACAGCTTCTCGTCCACCTCTGCGTGGGGCCGGAAGCGGCAGGACTCCAGATAGTCCGCGCTGATGGGCCGCCCCGCGTTCCACATGGCCCAGCTGGTGAGGATATCGTGGCGGAACAGCCCGTCCTGATAGGCGGAGGTGTGGCGGAACACGCCGTAGTGGGTGAGGTACATGGTCTTGACCTTGGGGGGCAGAATATCCGCCACCACCCACCCGGTCAGCGCCAGGTAGGAGCAGCCGGCGTAGCCCATGCTGCCCACCCACACAAGCCCGTCCGCCCAGTCCAGCATGTCCTTGCCGTCATCCCGCTCGTTCACGTTGGGCTCCCAGGTTCCTTCCGAGCCCCCGGTCCCCCGGCAGTACTGGTAGATGTAGCCAAACCCCCGGCGGGCGTACTCCCGCGCCGTCAGGCGGTAGGCCGCGTCCGCGTCGGGATAGCAGGAGCGGCACACCACCGTGGGGAAGCGCCCCCCGCCCGGAGGCCGGTATACCACCGTGCGCAGCCGCACCCCGTCCCGGGCGGGCAGCATCAGCTCCTCGACCTGGATATCCTCCACAAAGGGCTTGACAGGGCATCGGGCAAACTGGTCCCGGATGCGGGCCAGCTCCCGGTCCTTTTCCTCCTGTGTGTAAGGCACCGCGATCCCTCCCCCCTATGGGCACACCAGCCGGCACGCCACCCAATGCCCCGGCTCCACCTCTCTGAGGGGGATGTCCTGTCCCCGGCACGCGTCGGTGGCGTGGGGACACCGGGCGGCGAAGCGGCAGCCCGGCTTGGGCTCGATAGGGCTGGTGAGCTCGCCCCGCATGACCTGGGTGTTGAGCCTGCGCTGGCGCAGGCTGGGGATAGGCACGGCGTCCAAAAGCCCGTTGGTGTAGGGATGCAGGGGACGCTTGAACAGGGTTTTGGAGTCGGCGTACTCCACGCATTGGCCCAGGTACATGACGATGATGTCATGGCTGATGTGCTTGACCACGCTCAGGTCGTGGGTGATGAAGATATACGTAAGCCCCCGGGAGTCCTGGAGGTCCATCAGCAGGTTCAAAATCTGGGCCTGGATGGACACGTCCAGGGCGGACACCGGCTCGTCGCACACGATGAATTCCGGGTCCACCGCCAGGGCGCGGCCGATGCCGATGCGCTGGCGCCGCCCGCCGTCCAGCTCATGGGAGTAGCTCTCCCTGTAGGCGGGGGCCAGCCCAACGGTGCGCATGATCTCGTCCACCCGCTCCTCGTACTCCGCCTTGCCCTGGGTGAGCTTATAGTTTTTCAGCGGCTCCCCGATCAGGCTGGACACATTTTTCCGCGGGTCCAGCGACGCCTGTGGGTCCTGGAAGATCATCTGCATCCGCTTCCGGTAATCCCGCAGCTGCCGCTCATTGAAGCGGGTGATGTCCACCCCGTCGAAAAAAATCTGCCCCGCGGTGGACTCGTGCAGGTGCAGCAGCACCTTCCCCAGGGTGGACTTTCCGCAGCCGGATTCGCCCACCACCCCCAGGGTGCGCCCTTTGGGGATGGAGAAGCTGACCCCGTCCACCGCGTGGAGCATCCCCTTTGAGGTCTTGAAATACTTTTTCAGGTCTTTGACCTGGATCAACGTTCTTTCTTCCATGGCTCACCCCTCCGTCCGCTTATCAAACAAGTGGCACCGGATCATGTGGTCGGGGGCCACCCGGACCATGCCGGGGGCCTGCCCGCACCGCTGGGTGGCGAATTTGCAGCGCTGGGCGAACCGGCAGCCCTCAATCTTCACCGACGGGTCGGGGATCATGCCCTCAATGGTCTCCAGGCGCTGGGCGTCCTCGTCCAGCTTGGGGATGGCGTTGAACAGCCCCCGGGTGTACGGGTGGAGGGTCTGGCTGTCGAAAATGGCCTCCACGCTGCCGTATTCCACGCACTGTCCGGCGTACATCACCGCCACCTTCTCGCAGGTCTGGGCTACCACCCCCAAATCGTGGGTGACCAGGATCATGGCCGTGTTCAGCCGCTGCTGCAGCTCGTGGATCAGCCCCAGCATCTGGGCCTGGATGGTCACGTCCAGGGCGGTGGTGGGCTCGTCCGCCAAAATCAGCTTGGGCTCGCAGGCCAGGGCGATGGCGATGACGATCCGCTGCTTCATCCCGCCGGAAAACTCGTGGGGATACTCGTTTTTGCGGTTGGCCGGGATGCCCACCAACTCCATCATGTTATCGACGGTTTTTTCCAGTTCCTCTTTCTTTTTGCCCTTGTTGTGTTCCTGGAGCACCTCTAAAATCTGGTCGCCCACGGTGAGCACCGGGTTCAGGCTGGACATGGGGTCCTGAAAAATCATGGACACCGTCCGCCCCCGCAGCTCCCGGAGCCTGGAGTCGGGTACGCGCAGAATATCCTCGCCGTCCAGGGTGATGGACCCCTCCACCACCTCGCCGATCCCCTCGGGCAGAAGGCCCATGATGCTCAGGCAGGCGGTGGTTTTGCCCGCGCCGGTCTCGCCCACCAGCCCCAGCGTCTCCCCGTAGTCCAGATCGAAGGACAGGCCGTTCACCGCGTATACCCTGGATATCTCCGTATTGTAGTCCACGCTCAGATCCCGGATTGATAACAGTTTCTTTGACATAGTCCCCCTCCCCTTCATCCGGCGGCCCGGGCTGCGCCCGCCCGCTTGGTCCGCTTCCCGCGCCGGGCCAGCGTCCCGCGGAGCTTGGGGTCCAGCGCGTCCCGGAGCGAATCGCCCACCATGTTGAAGCAGAGCACCACGATCATGATGCAGATGCCGGGCGCGATGGCGATGATGGGATCCCTGGACAGGTACTTATAGCCGTCGTTCACCATCCCGCCCCAGCTAGCGGTGGGCGGGTTGATGCCCATGCCCAGAAAGCTCAGCGCCGCCTCGCTGAGGATGGCGCTGCCCAAGTTCATGGTCATGAGAACCAGGTTGGCGGAGACGCAGTTTGGAAAAATGTGCACCAGGGTATTTTTGATTTTGGACGCGCCGCACAGCACGCCCGCCGTCACATAGTCCATCTCCTTCACCGACAGCACCTGGCCCCGGGTCACCCGGGCGTAGCTGGGGATCATGCAGATGCCGATAGCCACGCAGATATTGCCCAGCCCCTTGCCGAAAATGGTGCCCAGGAAGAGGGCCAGGATAATCATGGGCACCGACATCATGGCGTCCATGATCCGCATGAGCACCGTGTCCACGATCCGCCCGCCCATGCCCGCGATAAGCCCCACCAGCATCCCGAAGCCCCCGGCAATCAGCGTGGAGGCGATGCCCACCACCAGCGACACCCGGCTGCCGTAGATGATCCGGGACAGCACGTCCCGGCCCATGGAGTCCGTCCCCAGCCAGTGCTCCGGGCTCATCCCCTGGAGCTGGCTGACCAGCTTCTGCTCATAGGGGTCGCAGGGCGCCAGCACCGGCGCCAGGGCGGCGGTTACCACCAGCAGCAGCAGAATGGCCAGGCACACCACCGTGGACTTTTTCCCGGTGAGCACCTTGAACACCCTGGAGCCGGTTATTTTCTTCCATAATGATTTTTTGTTCACGTTGACCTCCACTTCCCGCCGGGATCAGTCGTTTCTGATTCTGGGGTCGATCACGCCATACAGCACGTCCACCACCAGGTTGCAGACCGCCACCACCACGGAAATGACCAGCACACCGTTTTCCACCACCATGAAGTCCCGGGCCTTGATGGCCGAGATCATCAGGTTGCCCAGCCCCGGGATGACGAACACGCTCTCCACCAGCACGGTGCCGCCCACCATGGCCCCCAGGGAGGCGCCCATCACCGTGACGATAGGGATGAGGGCGTTGCGCAGCTGGTGGCGGAAGGTGATGGTCCTGGCGCTGACGCCCTTGGCCTTGGCCGTGGTCACATAGTCCTGGCGGATGACCTCCAGCATGGAGGAGCGGGTCTGCCGGCAGAACTGGGACATGTAGTTGAGGGCCAGCACCGTCACCGGCAGCACCGAGTGCCGGATGGCCGCGCCCAGGTCGTCCTGGGGATAGACATACCCGGAGGTGGGCAGTATGTGCAGTATGTTGGCAAAGACCAGGATCAGCATCAGCCCAAACCAGAACATGGGCATGGACATGCCGATGTTGGCCACCACTGAGATGAGCGAATCCAGGACGGTGCCCCGGTTCTTCGCCGCCACAATGCCCAGGGACACCCCGATGACCACCGCGATGACAAACGCGGGGAGCACAATGGACAGGGTGACCTGGAGTCGCTGCACCAGCACGTCGGAGATCTCCATCTGAAGGGAGATCGACCTGCCCATCTCCCCGCGGAACAGGCCGCCCAGCCATTTGAAGTACTGCACCAGCACGGGCTGGTCATAGCCGAAGAGCTTTGTGTAGTATTCGATCTGGCTCTCGGTGGCGCTGGCCCCCAGGAAATTGGTGACCGCGTCGCCGGGCACCAGCTGCATCAGCAGAAACACCATCAGCGTCACAATGAATATCACAATGACCGACTGCACGATCCTTCGTCCAATCATTTTAAGCAGCTTGCTGCTCACAAATCAGTCCCCCCATCTTTGACGGAAGGGGCCGCGCGGGACACGGCCCCTTCCCTGTCAAAACTTGTCTGGTGCGCCGCCTCCTACTTGTCCATCCAGGCATCGGCGATGCTCCAGATGTTCGCCTCGCACACCGCGCGCCCGTCGTCCTTCAGGTAGTCATACTTGTAATACATGTTCTTGATGACCAGCAGCGGCTTGCCGAACAGGGCGCTGCCCGTCTCCTGGTCGTAAATCAGGGCCTGGAGCTGCCACTCATAGTCCAGCTTCTCCTTCTCGTCGGACGACGCGCGGATCTTCTCCAGCAGCTCCATGTGATCCTCGGGGTGCTGGATGCCGGCGGCGTAGAAGGTGCCGTTATAGTCCAGATGGCGGCCCATATACAGGCCCAGGTCCGGGGAGATGGTGGCGTAGTGGCCCATAATCCCCTCCCAGTTGCCGGTGGAGTACATGGACACCTCGGTGGCGTTGTCCACCATGTTCAGCTCGCAGTGGATGCCCACCTCGTCCAGCATGGCCGCCGCCGCGGTGAAGTAGTCGGAGACGTAGGGGGAGACGGTGAGGGTGGTGTTGAAGCCGTCGGGATAGCCCGCCTCGGCCAGCAGCGCCCGGGCCTTGTCCTGGTCATAGCCCAGGGGGGTGATATCGGTGTTGTAGGTGATGGCCTCCGGCGTGGCCCATTGGTCGGTGGGGGTGTACACGCCGTAGCCAAAGGCGTCGCAGATGGCCTTGGAATCCACCGCCAGCGCCATGGCCCGGCGCACCCTGGCGTCGGCAAAGGGGGAGCCGGCGTCGGCGCTGTTGGGGATGAGGCCGCAGATGGTCAGCCCCTGGCCGTTGGTGTTGGTCTCGTTGACGATGGTTCCGCTGGCGGTGGAACCCATGGCCATCAGGTCGGAGGCGATGGTCATATCCGCCAGCATAATCATGTCGTACTCGCCGGCTTGGAAGGCGGAGGACAGGGTGGTCTGCTGCTCTACCACGTAGATTTCCACACCGTCCAGATAGGGCTTGCCCTCCTGCCAGTAGTTGGCGTTCTTGGTGTACTTGATGGAGACGCCCGGGTTGAACTCAGACACCTGGAAGGGGCCGGTGCCGCACGAGGAAGTCCGCAGCGCGTCCACGTCCTCCAGCGCCTTGGGCGACATGTAGTACACAAAGAAGCCGATGGACTCCACCGCGGAGGACGACCAATTGCTCAGCACCATTTTGATATGGGTGTCGTCGATCACCTCCATGGCGGTGATCACCGCCGTCTCCGTGCGCTCCTTGGACTGGTACTCCTCAATGTTCCGCTTCACCGCTTCGGCATTGAAGGGTTCGCCGTCGGCAAACTTCACGTTTTCCCGCAGGGTCCAGGTGATGCTGGGCTCGTCCGCGTCAATCTCCCAGCCGGTGGCCAGCAGCCCGACGGTGGAGCCGTCCTCCGCGTAGGTCACCAGGGACTCGTAGGCGGTGGTCAGGAAGAGCAGGGACGCGTTGTTTGTGCACTCCGGCGTATAGCCGGGGGACACGATGCCGTTGCCGCTGGCGTAGCGGAGTACGCCGCCCTGCTTGGGGCCGGACGGGCTGCTCACATCCTGGGATGCGCCGGGCGCGGCGCTGGGTGCGCCGGACGTGCCGGGGGATTCCACCTCCGGCTTGCTTGCGCAGCCGGCCATCAGCAGGCAGAAGCCCATGCACAGGGCCAGGAGCAGCGCCATGCTCCTCTTTGCGCGGCCAGTTTTTTTCATATCATGTATCCTCCTTCTTTTATTATGCAAATTTTCATTGCATTTCTTGTTAAAACGTTGTACTATAACGTTGTACTAATCATAGCGCAATTGTCGAAGTGTGTCAATTGTGCAAATGCCATTAAAATTAGAAAGGAATTGTGGTGAAAATGACCAAATACTTGGTTGGCATTGACCGCGGGCACAGCGGGGTGCGCGCCGGCTGCTTCGACATGCGGGGGAGACTGGCCAGCGGCGCGAACGTTGACGTACCCATCCACACGCCCCGGCCGGGCCAGTCGGTGTGCCGCCCGGAGGAGCTGGCCGCCTGCATCCTCCAGGCCGTCAAGACAGCGGTGGACGGCCTGCCCGGCCCGGAGGCCCGCCGCGCCATTGCCGGGGTCAGCTTCAGCATCGCGGGGGGGCCGCTGATCGGGTACGCCCAGGACGGTTCCATACCCTTCGGCATCATTTTCCCCAGCGATTGCCGGCGCGGGGACTTCTTCTATGCCTCCAAAGCCCTGGAGAGGGCCGGAATTTCCGTGGAGGAATACACCGCCGCGGTGACCACCCCGGTCCCCTGGATGCTCAGCAATATCCTGTACCTGCAAGACCGCTTCCCCGACATATGCGGTAAAATCACCCGCTGGGCGGTGAGCGAGCACGCCCTGTTCCTCCGCACCCTGGGCTCCCCCCACATGTGGGAGACAGAGTGCCGGGGAAGCATGCACTTTAACTATGACCCGATTGCCCGAAAATATGTGGCACGAATCTGCGATGCCGTGGGTCTCCACGGGGACGATTTCCTCCCCCTCCACTATGCGGACGAGTGCTGCGGACAGGTGTCCGGGGAGGCGGCGGACGCCACCGGCATTCCCGCCGGGACACCCCTCTTCCTGGGCACCAACGACATGGTCCCCCACGTTCTGGCCCAGGGCGCCATCGGGGAGGGCTGCGCCATCGCCAATTACGGAACCTTCGGCTCCACCGGAATGCGCATCACCGATGCGGCACGATTCCGTCCCCTGCCCGGATCCAGGTATTCCCTCCACGCCACCGGCGGCGGATTCCGGGACGACTGGCAGATCAGCTCCAGCGTCAACGGCTGCGGCGCTTCCTATGCCTGGCTCAACCGAAATGTCTGCGCGGGGCTGGATGGCGGACGCGGCGGTTCCCCGGCGCTCTACGCGGCCATGAACCGGGCCGCAGGCTCCTCCCCCATCGGCGCCAACGGGCTGTACTACTATCCCGACATTATCGGCGGACGCGCGGCCTTCCTTGGCATCGGCACCCACACCGCCATGCCGGATATGGTACGCGCCGTACTGGAAGGGATGGCCTTTGAGATGCTGGGCGCGCTGCGGGAGGTGGAGGACTCCACCGGTGCCGGCATCAAGCGGCTTTTTGTGGCCGGGGGCGTCACAAAAGCGGATGTGTTCACGCAAATGCTGGCCGATATGTACCAGATGGATATCGTCCGGGCGGACGTGGATCCGGATATGGCGGGGGCCAAGGGCGCGGCCATGATCGCCGGTATCGGCGCGGGACTGTTTCAGGACATCGCCGACGCGGCCGCCCATATGGCCGGACGGGAGGCCGTAACCGTCCATCCCATTCCCTCCCAGATGGAGCAGTACCGGGAGCAGCTTCCCAACTGGCAGGCCCGCCTGGGGCAGCTGGCCCGGTGACTCTTCGGTAAAAGGATAACATAAAAGGTCACGGCCTCCATCCATGTGATGGGGTCGTGACCTTTTTCCAGTCCTGACAGCCCAGGGAATATGGGGGCCTCCTGCGGGGCATCTGCGGGACACGCCCAACAGGCTGAACTTTTGGACGAGAAAACAATAGAAAAACTCCCGAAACCTTACGATTTCGGGAGTTTACATGGTGGAGACTACAGAACTCGAATCTGTGACCTCTTGCGTGTGAAGGATTTAGTCACAAATGTCTCCAACCAGTTGCGCCACAACCAATTCCTGATTTCAAATTAATCGGTTTTGCAACATATTTCGCAACAGATCAAAGGGCTATTGCGAATTCCTTGTTTTCCGGTATATGAACGTCTTGCGATACAGCCCCCAAGGCACCTGGTTTTATACCCATATACGGACAAGGAGGTTAGTATGACTTCTATTATTTCGATTACAAACTCTAAGGGTGGTGTAGGTAAAACCACAACTGCCCTTAACTTGGGAATGGCGCTTGTTTCTGAGAAAAAGCGAGTGCTATTGTGCGATAATGATCCCCAGGGCAATCTCACAGCTTCATTGGGCTATATCCCGGCAGAGCAATCTCATGCCTTGGCGAATCTTCTGCTGGCTGCCATCGACTATCCGGAGGATCTGGAACTGCACCTTGGCCGAACCATCATACATACGGACAGCGGCCTCGACCTGCTTCCGGCTAACCGCCGGCTGGCTGACGCCGCCGCACGGCTTCAAGTGATGCAACTATCTCAGTACAATGCCGTGGGCGAGGTAAACCGGGCCTGCGAGAAGGTCATGTCTGTGTTGCTGGAGCAACTGCAAGACCAATATGATTATATCATAATTGACTGCGGATTGAAACATGAACTTTTGACCGTCAACGCCCTGGCAGCCTCGGACTACTGCATTATCCCGGTACAGGCTCACTTTCTGGCCAGCGAGGGGATCCCCGATGTGCTGGAGCTGGTCAAATCGGTGCAGGCCAAATTCAATCCCAACCTCAAGATTGCGGGGATCCTTCTGACTATGTACCAGTCCAGACCCCAGCTGTGCCAGAGTGTGAAAGCCAGCGTTTCCGAGGTCTACGGCGAGGATTTCCACGTGTTCCAGCGGCCCATCGAGTATTCCATTAAAGTGGCGGAGTGCCCTGCGGCGGGACAGAGCATTTTTGAGTATGCCCCCAAAAACGCCGCCGCCGAATCCTACCGCAGTCTGGCGGAGGAGGTGCTGGCCCTTGGCTAAAAAGGCAATGGACGACTTGCTGAAGCGCCGAATGTCCGCCACGCAGCAGGCATCCGAGCTCCAGGCTTCAGACGAAGCCTATGCGAAGCTGTTCCAGAAAGCGCCGCCCGCGGTGAGCGCCAAAATTTGTAATTTACGGCTGGACAAGCTCACACCATTCTTCACCGCAGACATTGGCTTTCGTCCCTACACCCCGTCTCAGCTTCAGGCCCTTGCGGGGCAGCTTGCTGAGGATGGGCTGATGGTTCGCATTATCGTGCGGCCCATCCCTGGGGAGGAACGCTATGAGATTTTGGCAGGGCATAACCGTACCGCCGCCGCCCGGCTGGCCGGATGGTCAGAAATCCCTGCCGAGGTCGTAGAGGCTGACGATGCCCGGGCAGTCGTCATTGCCACCTCCACCAACCTGATCCACCGTCATGATTTGTCTATCATTGTGCGGGGCAAGGCATATAAGGCGCTGCTGGATGCCAAGAACAGAAATGGGCAGAGAAATGCCGCTGAGGGGACCTTTGGCGATTCTCGCCAAAGGTACAACGCCCGGGCGCTGGTGGCTGAGTTCTTTGGTGTCACCGAGTACGAGATCCGCAAGGCGGTCAAGCTCACCTATCTCATCCCGGAACTGGTCAGCATCCTGGAGACAGCCCCGAAGCAGCTGAACTTGGCCTGCGCCGATATGATAGCGGACTATGACCCGGAATCCCAGCAGGCGTTCATTGAGATGTGCCGCAATGAGAGTTATCCGCTCAACAAGGCCGCTATGAAGTATATCGCTTCCAAGTGCCCACCCCCTTCCGCCAAGCACCAGGATATGTACGAGGCATGGCGGGAGGCCCGGGCGCGGGCCGAAAAGCGTTTGGCCGCCCCGCCCAAGAAGATATCCTTTGCCCGCAAGCAGTTTGCCCCCTACCTGGACGGGCGCAGCGACAAGGAGATCGAGGCCCTGTTTTTGGAGTTCCTGCGGGAACGGATGAGATAATGTATAATATCAAAAACAAGTGCTCGGAGGTATTGCCATGAGCGAACAGGACAAGATTCGATTATTTGAGGATCAGCCAATCTGAACAGCGTAGGATGCAGAACAGGAAGAATAGTCCTTTCCAGTAGTAGATGTGGCGAGCGTACTAACAGATCAGCCGACGCAACACAATGCCAGTACCTATTGGGCTGTGCTGAAAAAGCGGCTAAAGGATGAAGGTGCAGATCAGTTGCTTACAAATTGTAAGCAACTGAAATTAAAATCTCCGAAAACCTGCGGGACAATATGAGCACCACTGAACTCATTCTTAATATGCTGGCGGAAAACTCTACCAAGGCAATCTCCAAGAGGGAGCAACCGGAGGGTTCTGAAGAAAATCGTGAAGTGGCATAGCGGGGCGGCGGGGTCGCCCACATTGCCCGTCAGGCGTTAGAGAGTGAAACGGGAGCGCCGGTGGTCACGGCTCAGAATGCCATGCAGTTGAATACCGTGGTCACCAATATGATCAAGCAGGTGGCCGAATCTCAGCCGGATGACCCGAAGGGATCAGACAACTGACAATCGAAAAATACTGGAGAAAGGCTTGACGCCGCAAGGCGTCAGGCTTTTCTTTTGCCCTGGAGGTGGCCCTATGCGTATTCCTATCAGCGAAATCAAGGTAAACCCCGGACGGAGGAATGCCGCGCCGGCCGATGTCCGGGAGCTGGCGGACAGCATTGTCGAGGTCGGCCTGCTGAATCCCGTCACAGTCAGTCAAAGCCGAACCCTCATCGCCGGGCTTCACCGGCTGGAGGCTGCCAAGCTGCTGGGCTGGACGGAGATCGAGTGCGTTGTCAGCGGCTTAGAGGGCCTGCGGGCTGAGCTGGCGGAGATCGACGAGAACTTTGTGCGCAGCGACCTGACGCCTCTTGAGTTCGGGGAGCTGCTTCTGCGCCGGAAGGAGGTCTACGAAGCCCTCCACCCTGAGAGCGTCCAAACCAACCAGGGCGGGCCCTTTCGCGGCAATCAGCACCAGAAGGTCAGCGACAAAATGACGCAGACCACAAAATCCTTTGCTCAGGACACCGCCGAGAAACTGTGCATTGGCCGCCGCACGGTGGAGCGCCAGGTGCAGATCGCCAAAAACCTGACCTCTGAGGCAAAGGACATCCTCCGCGGAGCGGATACGCCGGTCACCCGGAAGCAGGCCCTGGCCCTCTCCCGGCTGGAGCCGGGCCCCCAGGCGGAGGCCGCCGCCCTGCTGGCCGCCGGGGAGATCAAGTCGGTAGAGGAGTACGCGCCCCCCGTCCGGGCGGGGCCTGTCCCGCAACCCGGCCCTGCCCTGACCCCGGATGCCTTGGCCGCTGAAGCGTCACAGTTCGCGCAGGTGCTCCGGCGAACATCTGAACGGTGTTGCTCAGAGATCTTTGCCTGTCTGATGCCCGCACAGGTCAACGCCCTCCGACGTCAGATGGCCAGTGCGCGGAATGCGGTAGAGAAATTTGAAAAATTACTGGAGATGACAACGAAATGATGAGAAGCAATCGCCCCACTCACAGCCCCTTCGACAGCACCGCCATTGACCGCCTGCGCCGGATGGGGCTGGCCACGGCGGACGGTTCGGTGGAGCGGGATGCCATGGCGGTGTTCTGCTGCATCTTCGCCGGACAATTCTATGACGATCTGTGCGACTACCACCAGGACGACGTCCAGGCGGTCAAAGCCGCTGTCACCCCCCTGGTGGATGGCGTGGACACCGGCAATCCCCAGGGAAAGTTCCTGATGATCTGCCTGCAATATGACAGCATCTACCGCTCCCTGCCCGACCCGGTTTGGTGGCTCAGCGGCAGTCCGGCCTTTGCAGAGGCCTTCGCGGACGGCTTCCTGGCCCACTTGAAACGGCTGGATGAAGCATCAGGAGGTTGAACCTAATGGTACAGGACAACGCGATTTACATTGTTCCGGCTTCGTTGCAAGAGGCCAACGACTATTTGGCGGAGCACATCCGCCGGTGCCAGCCCATGCGCGGCTGTAAATTTTCCGTGGGCTGTGCCCTGGATGGGGAGCTGGTGGGCGCGGCCATCGTGGGCCGCTGCCGGGACGACGCTCAGGCGGTGCAGATCGACCGCATTTACACCACCGGGGGCCGTGCCGCCTACGGGATGCTCTACGGTGCGGCGGCACGGGCGGCCCAGGCCCTGGGCTATTGGAAAATCATCGCCTTCCTGCCGGCGGACAGGCCGGACTCCGCCCTGCGCGCTGCGGGATGGGTCCGTGCCGACCCTGTGGATACCAACAGGAAGTGGGCATCGAAAACCCTGCGCTATGAACGGCTGCTGATAACGCGCCGCCGATGGAGGAGGTGAGACCATGAAGGGTATCAAAGTCTACGCACCCCCGGAGCGGGCCGCGCCCGTGGCCCAGTTCATCGACGGCCTGGAGCCCCGGCTGCGGGAAAAGCTGATTCGTCAGCTCATCGTTCTGCCCACCACACCGCGGGCCAACCTCCGGGAACCCCACTACAAGCACTTCACCTTGGAGCGGTACCGGGAGCTTTACGAGCTGCGCGAGCGGGGCCGTGTGTTGGTGCGGGTCATCTTCACCATCCGGCCCAACGGGGAGGTCATCCTGCTCCATGGCTTCATCAAGCGGCAGAGCCGGGACACCATGCAGGCCCTGGAGCAGTCCCTCGACATCCTGGCCCGGCTGCGGGAGCGGCCGGAGCTGGCAGTGGAGTACATCGTGAAGGAGGAAAAGCTGTGAACCGGCATACGCCCATTCGCGGGCCCCCCATAGGGCTTGCCCGGATATCCCAGCACCCAACTTGACGAAAGGAGTATTTGAACCTAATGAAAAAGATTTGCCTTTGTCTGCTGCTGACGGCGGCGTTGACCATGAGCGCCAGCGCCCTGGAGGTGCCTACCAATACGGTGGTGCAGAACCTCAACGGCAGCCAGCAGGTGGTCAAGACCTATACCGTTTCCCCCGAGGTGGACGCCCAGACACTGATTGAGGAGCCCTTCCAGTTGGAGGGCTTTCTTTATACCTACGCGGACATCGTGAAGCAGGACAACCGGGTGGCCGAGCGCCAGACCCACACCGAAACAGTGACGGTGGAGACAGCCAAGAAGAACCTGGATGTGATCCTGGAGCAGCTGGCCCCTACCATGGAGTATGACGACGGCACCTGGGCGGGCACCCTGGCCCTGGATCACACTAGTATCCACACCCAGGCGGCAGGCTACACCACCGGTAGCAGTACGATCACTGCCACCAAGACCATCGGCCCGCTGGATCGCAATGATATGTCCTATGTCCCTGCCACCACGACAAAGAACGGGGTGACGCTGAACCTGTCCAATGTGGAATGGCAGGTCATCGGCACCGATCTGACGGGTGATATGCTGGCCCCCTGCTCTTATCAGGCGGTGGCCACCTACAGCGGCAAGAGCTACTACAAAGCCGCCACCGGGTATGTCACCACCGCCAACTATGTGGGTGAAATCACCCACGAGGGGGTGGAGAGCGTCACCTATCGGGTAACGTACCTGGGTGAGGAGCGCAAATCGGAGCCCAGCCCTGTCCCTGGATCGGAACATCCCAACCTGTTTCAGCGGGCTTTGTCCTCCCCGAACCTTCTGCGCAATGTGCTGGGGGGCGCGGGCGTCATTACGGCGGTGGTACTGACAGTGCTGCTGGTTCTGTCCCGCCTGGAGGTCAAATCGCTGCGGGCAGGGAACGGTGAGTCGGACGATGAACAGGAGGAAGACGACACATGAACAAGATGAGAAACTTGTTGGGACTGGCTTTGGCGGCGGGCGCAGCGCTGTCCCTGACGATCCCGGCCTTCGCTTCGGATTACAGCTTTGCGACGACCGCGCCCCAGGACTACTACGGCAGCACCAGCTATGAGGATGTGTACGGTTCCCAGTACAACTACGGCGGCAGGAATGCCGTGGACTACGATGTGCCCGAGCTGGAGTATGGCCGCATGAGCACCACCATGACCGGCGTGATGGAGCGCACCATCCTGCCCGGGCTCCAGGGAGCTGTGTCCACCACGGACGGTTCCGGCGTCTATGGGGTTGGAGGTGGCAGCCCTCTCACGGAGCTGGTCATCGACGGGGACGGCGGCCCCGGTTCGGGCGTCAGCCCTGCTCCGCCCGGCATCCAGCAGCCCGGCTACACCAGCGTGCAGGGCATGGCCTACAAAGACGGCAGCATCGGCACCCTGTCCATCCCCAAGCTGGGTATCAATGTGAAGGTGTGGGAGGGCGAGACCAACGCCAGCATGGCCAAGGGTCTGGGCCACTACAGCTCCACCTCCGGCTGGTCCGGCAACATCGGGGTGTGTGGGCACAACCGGGGCGCAAAATATAACATCGGCGCTATCAAAAACCTGGTGGCCGGCGATATCATCACCTATACCACCATCTACGGCACCCGCACCTACCAAGTGACAATGGTGAAGATTATTGCCAACACTGACTGGAGCTATCTCCAAGGGACGGCGGACAACCGTATCACCATCACCACCTGCTTGGAGAACCAGCCCGCAAAAAGAATTTGCGTGCAGGCGGTAGAGAAAAGTTCCTGAATCCGGCCAGATATGGGAAATTTGAGGAGGTGGAAACGCAAAATCATTTTATCGGCGCAGGGAATTCAAATAATCCTTTGACAATTATACCGCATGGGATTATGCTCAAATCAGAAAGAAATGAAAGGAGCATTTTATCATGAGGAAAAGGATTATTACACTGCTTTTAGGGATGGCATTGGGCATGGCTTTGCTCAGTGGAGGGTATGCGGCGGCATCTACGGTTTTGACCGCTACACCCAGCAGTCAGACTATTTACATTGACGGCCAGCAGGTGACCATGACCGCCTACCTGATTGGCGGCAGCAACTATGTGAGGCTTCGGGACATCGGCGAGGCTGTGGGCTTCAACGTCTACTGGGATGGGACAGTGCGAATTGAGAGCGATAAGCCCTATACCGGCGTGGCGCCGGGGAATACGGCATCCGTTCCCACCCAGCAGCCCTCCGGCACCGTAACCATCCCCACAGACGGCTCCCGGTACGTCCCCAAAAATGGTGACAAGATCGCCTGTAATGATGGCACTGTTTACGCCGTCACCGACGCCAGTGGCTATGACGCGAATATGTTCGCCGAGGGTCCTCTGGGTCCCCTGCCCACCGCCGCCTGTGATTGGAGCAGCTTTCCTGCCATGGTCCTGCCCCAAGCGGAGGCCCGCCACTTCTCCCTGCCGGACGGCGAGTACCTGTTCCTGCGCAACCTCTATGAGACCCGTCGGATGCAGTACACCCTGATGAATCTGGCCGGGACCCACCCGGACACCAGCCAGGGCGGGCGGCTTCGCTACGGCTCCAAGGGGACGCCCTACGTCTCCATCAGTCTCACCGTCCCGGACGACCTCACCGCCCACTCCTTCTGGCCCTGGCGGGAGAGCGAGCTGTCCAACAACTTCAACTCCTGCCCGCCTGGAAAATACTTCGTGGAAGCCTGGGATGTGTTCAAGAACGGCAAATTTCTCTATACCGAGTACAAGATCGCAACAGCTATCTAAACTTCAAAAATCACTGACTAAGGGGGCGCCATCCGGCGCTCCCTTTCATTTTAGGAGGTATACATGAAAAAACGGTTTTTATCCCTGCTGTTGGTCCTGGCCATGGCGTTGGGGATGATCCCCAGCGCCATTTTTCCCGCCTCCGCCGCCTCCACCCCGGAGGAGGCTCTGGGCGAAATCAATATCTACAATAGCGGCGTGACCTTGGACTACCTGTGCGTCAACGGCCGGGTGAAAGAGCAGCCCTACGACTACTACCTCTATACCAACTCCAAAGGTGAGCAGGTAGAGATTCCCGTGTACTGCGTCAATCCCACCATCTACGGCGTTCCCGAGACGGTGGGCCCCGGCCAGAGCATCAAGTACATCGCCAATGAGAAGTCCAAGGACCCCAAGGTCATGGGGATCGTGGCCAACGGCTACCCCACCAAGACCCTGGCTGAGCTGGGCGTCAACTCCAAGTACGAGGCGTGGTACGCCACCAAGATCGCCCTGTGGTGCTATCTGCTGTCCAACTGGGACATCTCCGCCCTGTCGGTGAACCCCGGCTGTTCCGATCAGGCGGCGGCCCAGAGGGTGCTGGCCGCCGTGAAAAAAGCCTACAGTGGCATCAGCTGGACCTCTAACCTGGAGCCTGGCTTAACCTGCACCCCGGATCAGCCTGTTGCCTATGATGTGACCATCGACGGTAAAGCCTACAAGCAGCAGGTCTACACTGCCGCATCCCTGACCTGGGTGTGCGACTACGACATCAACGTGGGCTTCTCCACCCCGGACAATGTGCCCGCCGGCACTCGGATCGTGGACATGGAGAACAAGGACATCACCGCCATCCCCACGCAGTACGTTCAGGGACAGGGCTATGTGGGTCAGTTCAAGGTGCTCTATCCCGCCGACGCTGTGGAGGGGAAAAGCGGCAGCGTCCAGCTCTCCCTGAACGCGGATGTGTACCAGTACGCCATCTATTACGCCATCTGCGCTGAGTCTGACAAGTACGGCAACCTACAGCGATACATGGCCACCACCGACCCCACCACGCCCATCCGCATCAACGCCATCAGCGCCTACTCCGGCGGCCCGGATGTGCCCGATACCCCCGACATCCCCGATACGCCGGACACCCCCACGGCCGGTCCCGGCTCCCTGCGGATCATAAAGCTGGAGACGGGCACCGAGATTCCTCTGGCCGGGGCGGTTTTTGAGGTGGTGGGCCCCAACGGAGACACCATCGGCGTCTTTGCCACCGATGGGAGCGGAACCATCGTCATCCCCGAGGCGGAGCCCGGAAATTATACCATTTACGAGCGGTCCGCTCCGAAATTTCACCTGCTCTGCAAAAACTCCGCCCAAAATGTCACTGTAGTGGAAGGAAAAGAGGCCGAGGTGACCTTTTACAACGACCCCTACGGGTCTTTGCGGGTGGAGAAGTACAGCGACACCGGCGAGGGCCTGGAGGGCGTCACCATACAAATCAAGCACATTGAAAGCGGCGCTACCCAGTCCGCCCAGACCGGACCGGGGGGCGTCGCCGTCTTCGATGAGCTGAAACCGGGTGCTTACGAGGTGCGCGAAACCGCCGGAATCAAGGGCTGGATCGCGGATACAGAGACCATCCAGACCGTCTCCGTGGTGACGGGTGAAATGTCCACAGCGACCTTTACCAACAAGGAGCTGCCCGGCCTCAAAATCATCAAATATGACCGAACCACTATGGCAATTTTGCCCGACATCACCTTTACCGTTTGGCGGGATGGCGAGCTGTTGGGCGATTTCAAGACCAATGCCTTGGGGGAGATCGTCCTCACCGATCAGAAACCGGGTACTTTCCTGGTGCAGGAAAAGCAGAGCGACGACGCCCACATCACTGTCACCACCCCCCAGCAGGTGGAGCTTCACGCAGGCGACGGCATCAAGGAGCTGGTGTTCTTCAATGACCTCAAGCCTGGGATGCACCTCATCAAGGTGGACAGCGCCGACCTCTCCAAGCCCATTGCCAACGCGAAATTCAAATTCGAGGCGGTGGACGGAAGCTGGGGCCCGGTGGAGATGACCACGCTGGAGGACGGAACCATCGACCTGTCCAAGCTACCCGCCGGCGCCGCAGTGGTGACGGAGCTGGAATGCCCGGGCTATGTGATCGACGACGCCCAGCGCATCATCCAGCTCAAGCCCAACGAGGTGGCTCAGTTCGTCTTTACGAACTCCAAAAAGCCCTCATTGCATCTGCTGAAAACCAGTTCGGACGGCTCCCCGTTGGAGGGCGTTTCCTTCCGGCTGGCCAAAATCGAGGACGGCACCCACTACCTGGATCGCAAGACCTCGGCAACAGGTGAAATTTTGTGGGAGGGCTTGGAGCCCGGTGTGTATTCCTTGGTGGAAACGGCCACATTGAACGATCACATTTTGAGCATTAAGGAGCATCATATCGAGCTGTTCCCCGGGAAGATCAGCACAATCGTGCTGCAAAACTACAAACGCCCCAATTTGTACGTATACAAAAATGACGCGGACGATGGATCGCCCATCGCCAATACGGTTTTTACTGTCCGCGCCGCAGACGGCCATTCCGTGGATGAGATTAAGACGGACGCCACAGGCCGTGCCGAGCTGAAAAACCTCCTGCCCGGCGTCTATGAGATCACCGAGAAATCCGTACCCTCCCCCTGGTTGAAGGATGCCCCCAGCCAGCTGGTGACGCTGTACCCCGACCGGGATCACACGGCGTACTTCAAGAACCATAAACGGCCTGTAATCGAGATCATCAAGGAGAACGCCGTCACCTTCGACCGGTTGGCCAACGTGCCCTTCCGGGTGTGGTATGCCAGCAACAACACCGCCACCGGCGAGATGAACGACCTGGGCGTGTTTTACACCGATGAAAATGGCCGCATCGAACTGGACGGCACCAAGATGGGCACCCTGGGCCTCCGGGACGGCTGGTTCCGTGTCCAGGAGCTGGAGCCTTTGAAGGGCTTCGCCAAGGCTGACCCCGACACCCAGGAGGCGTTCGTGCCTGCCGGTCAGGGCCATACTTTCGTGTTCCGCAATCAGCCGCTGTCCGCCATCTGTGTCTGGAAGTATGACCGGCAGCACCCCAACCAGGCCATCGAGGGGGCGGTGTTCCAGATCCGTTACCTGTCTGGCAACACCTCCGGCACGGGCGGCACTGTGATCGGCACCTACCGCACCTCGGCCAACGGAAGCTTCACGGTCACCGGGTTGGCTAAGGGTACTTATATCATCGAGGAATTGTCCAGTGATGGAACGCACGTCATCGACACGCCGCCCCAGACGGTGTATCTCTCCGGCGAGGAGCAGGAAGTGGTGCAGGTCTATTTCGGCAACTCTGCCAAGGGCGCCCTCCTGGTATCCAAGGTGGGGGACAATGGCGAACCCCTGAGCGGCGTTGAGTTTTTGGTTACCAAGTCCGATGGAGCGCTGGTGGGCGACGCCAACGGCAAGTTTGTGACTGGGCCGGACGGAACCTTCCTGGTGACCGATATCGACCCCAACACTACGCTGGTCGTAAAGGAAGTCAGGGCAAAACCGGGCTATTTGCTGGACGATGTGGCCCAGACCGCTGTTGTGAAAGCTGGGCAGACGGTACGGCTCCAGTTCATCAATCACAAAGCGGGGAATTTGATCATCCACAAACTGTCCGGGGCGGATAAGAAGACGCCGCTGGAAGGGGTCCAGTTCAAGATCACCTATGCGGATGGGCGTGTGGTGGATGCCGAGGACGGCAAGCTGTCCTCCAACGGGCTGTATACCACTAACAAGGAGGGCCAAATTATCCTCTCCAATATCACAGGCACCGTCATCTGTACGGAGGTGGCCAGCGTACCTGGCTATACCATCGACCCCAATACCCGCAGCCAGACCATTGTGGTCAACCCCGGTGGTGACACGCAGCATTTGTGGTTTTACAACGACCCCATCGGCGGTGTTGAAATTGTGAAGGTGGTGGAAGGGAACGAGAGCAAGCGCATCCCCAACGTCACCTTTGAGATCCGCCGCATGGACGATGCCCTGGTGGACACTGTGACGACTGGGACGGATGGCCGGGTGTTTGTCACCCTGGAGGCGGGCAGCTATTACGCGGTGGAGACAAAATGCCCCTCTGGATTCAAGCTGGATTCCACCCCGCACTATTTCGAGGTGGTGACGGGCAAAACAACGCCCCCGTTGGTGGTGACCAACAAGGCCTTCTCAGGCATCCTCATCCACAAAATCAATTCCGTCACTAAAGAGGGAATTTATGGGGTGAAGTTCCTAGTCTACGATCAGAACAAGAACCCCATCGGCGAGTACACCTCTGACGACCAGGGCTATGTTTACATCGACGACCTCACTGTTCAGGGCAAGGGCCGGCTGTATATTCGTGAATTGGAGGCCGCCCCCGGCTACGAGTTGGACAAGGAGTACAAGACCGTCTACGTCAAGCCCGGGGAAACGACGGAGGTCAAGTGGGAGAACACCCCCATCACCGGGCAGTTCCAGATCCGCAAGTATGCTGCCGAGTACAACGAGGTCACCGGTACCCCGGCAGGCGCCCCCCTGAAGGGGGCGGTGTATGAGATCAGCGAGGCCCGGTCCGGCAAGGTGGTGGATTACATCACCACCGACGCCAGAGGCGTGGCGGCGTCCAAACCCCTGCCCTTGGGGAGGTATAAAATCGTTGAAGTGACCGCCCCGGCCTATTGGCAGCTCAGCAACACCGTGTTTGACGAGACCTTGGAGTATTCTGGCCAGATCATCAAGCTGTCCGACTACGACAAACCCTCCAACCTGGGCGTCACCATCACCAAGCGGGGCAATGCCCAGGCGCTGCCGGGCAGCCAGATGCGGTACGACTTTACTGTGGCCAACACCAGCAATGTGCCTCTCTCTGAGTTTTACTGGCACGACCGCGTCCCCACCGACGCTACCCGGGCCACGGTGCTGACCACCGGCACCTACAGCGCACGGCTGAATTACCGAGTGCTGTATAAGACCAACTACCGCTCCGGCTATCAGGTGCTGGCGTCCAACCTGCTCACCAGCAGCAACTACTCCTACAACCTGAACGCCATCCCCATGCAGCCGGGCGAGTATGTCACCGATGTCTATTTTGATTTCGGCAAGGTGCCCGTGGGCTTCCAGTCCACCACCAGCCCCACTCTGACGGTGCAGGTGCTGGGCACGGTGGCCAACGGCTATCAGATCATCAATCGGGCCGACGTGGGCGGCAAGTACCAGGGCACCTGGCAGACCGCCCAGGCCACCTGGCTCACCATCGTGCGCAGGCTGGGGCCTGTGCCCACCCTGCCCCAGACGGGGTACTAAATGATAAGCGGGACGGCTCTTTTTTGAGGGCCGTCCCGCGCCTGTTATCATTTCCAGATCTTAACCGCTTTCTCGTCCTCGTCCAGACATTGCTCCCGCAGCTTCTCTAGCTCGGCGGTGTGATCGTCCCCGGGATTTTCATAGTCCAGGGTTTTGAGCACCAGCCACTCAAAGCCCTCCTCGCCGTACTGCTCCCACAGGGCAGCCAGCCGCTTGTTGGGATGGCTGCCCATGGAGAG
>CATABD010000026.1 GCA_949494735.1 uncultured Oscillospiraceae bacterium | reverse complement strand
ATCTCTAAACCTGCTGATACTGAATTTATTAACCTGAAACTTATTATACGAGGAGTTTTGACGATGATAAAAGCACAAGACCCGTTCGCCCGCGTCCGGGCAGAGGCCGGGGCGCTGGTGGCGCAGATGACGCTGGAGGAAAAGGCCCGCCTCTGCTCCGGGCTGGACTTCTGGCACACCGGCGGGGTGGAGCGCCTGGGCCTGTCCCCGGTGATGGTGACCGACGGCCCCCACGGCCTGCGCAAGCAGGCGGGCAGCGCCGACCATTTGGGGCTGAGCCAGTCCGTCCCCGCCACCTGCTTTCCCCCCGCCTGCGCCAGCGCGTGCAGCTTTGACGACACCCTGCTGGAGGAGGTGGGCCGGGCCATGGGCGAGGAGTGCCGTCAGGAGGGGGTGGCCGTCCTTTTGGGCCCGGCGGCCAACATCAAGCGCAGCCCCCTGTGCGGCCGGAATTTCGAGTATTTCTCCGAGGACCCGCTGCTGTCCGGCCGGTCCGCCGCGGCGCTGATCCGGGGCATCCAGAGCCAGAACGTGGGGGCCTGCCTCAAGCACTACGCGGCCAACAACCAGGAGACGGCGCGGCTGGCCTCCGACTCCATCATCGATGAGCGGGCCCTGCGGGAGATCTACTTGGCGGGTTTTGAGCTGGCGGTGAAGGAGGCCCAGCCCTGGACGCTGATGTGCGCGTATAATAAGATCAACGGCGTCTACGCCTCGGACAACAAGCGGCTGATGGACGAGATCCTCCGGGGCGAGTGGGGGTTCGGCGGGGCCGTCATGACCGACTGGGGGGCCATGAACGACCGGGTAGCGGCTATCCGCGCCGGGTTGGACCTGGAGATGCCCGGCCCCTGCGGGGATTCCATCAAGCGCATCCTGGCTGCCATCGAGGCGGGGGAGCCGGACGGGGCGGAGCTGGACCGCTGCGCCGTCCGGGTGGCCGCGCTGCTCCTCAAAGCGGGGGAGAACACCGCCCGGCCCTATGACGCGGAGGCCCACAATCAGCTGGCCCGCCGTGCCGCCCGGGAGAGCGCCGTACTGCTCAAGCGGGGCCCCGCCCTGCCCGCCAACCAGGAGGCCAAAGTGGTCGTGGTGGGCGCGTTCGCCAAAGCGCCCCGTTATCAGGGGGCGGGGTCCAGCAAGATCAACCCCCACAGCGTCACCAGCCTGTGCGGCGCCCTGGACGCGCGGGGCACAAGCTACACCTGGTCTGCGGGGTACGAGGCGGAGGGGGAGAAGCCCGACCTGGACCTGATCGCCCAGGCGGTGGAGGCGGCCCGGGGGGCGGATGTGGTGTTCGCCTGCGTGGGTCTGCCGGACCGCTGTGAAAGCGAGGGCTTTGACCGCGCCCACCTGCGCCTGCCGGACTGCCAGAACGCGCTGATGGACGCCCTCATAGAAACCGGCGTCCCGGTGGTTGCGGTGGTGAGCACCGGCGGCGTGGTGGAGCTGCCCTGGCGGGACCGGGCGGACAGCATCCTGCTGCTCTACCTCACGGGGCAGAACGGCGGAAACGCCGCCGCCGACCTGCTGTTCGGGGACGCCAATCCCAGCGGAAAGCTGGCGGAGAGCTGGCCCGTATCCCTGTCCGACGTGCCCTGCAACGCCAACTTCGGCGGCAAGGGCAATGTGGAGTACCGGGAGAGCGTCTACGTGGGCTACCGCTATTATGACGCCGCGGGGAAAGCGGTGGCCTATCCCTTCGGCCACGGCCTGTCCTATACCAGCTTTGCCTATTCGGGGCTGGAGCTGCCCGCCCAGTGGGACGGGCGCGGCAAGCTGGCCCTGTCCTGCACCGTGACCAACACCGGGGACCGGGCCGGGGCGGAGGTGGCCCAGCTCTACGTGGCCCCGCCGGAGGGTACGGCGTTCAAGCCTGTGCGGGAGCTGCGGGATTACGCAAAGCTCACCCTCCAGCCGGGGGAGAGCAGACAGGTAAGCTTCACCCTGGAGCCCAGAGCCTTTGCCCGGTACGACGCGGGCGCCTCTGTCTGGACGGTGGACGGCGGCGCGTACTGCGTCGAGATCGGCTCCTCCAGCCGGGACATCCGGCTCCGGGGCCAGGTGGCGGTGGAGGGCGCGAAGCGGGACGCTGGGGCTGGCTTCCAGGAAGCCGCCCCGGCCTGCTACGCGCCGGACACGATCCCGTCCGTGACCCGAGAGCAGTTCGAGGCGCTGCTGGGACGGAAGATCACCCCATGGAGGCCGGTGCGGCCCTTCACTCGCAACTCCACGCTGGGCGAGCTGCGCACCTGCGCGCTGGGCCGGGAGATTGTCCAACAGGCCGAGGCGGGGATGCGGGGGATGCTGGCGGGCCAGGACGACCTGTCCGCCATGCTCCAGGCCATGCTGGAGGATATGCCTCTGCGGCAGTTCGCCATGATGGCGGGCCCGGCTTTCGCGGGGGAACGGCTGGAGGGGCTGCTGGCGCAGCTCAACACCCAGCCGGAGGATGCCGCGGCCATCTAAACGCAGAAGAACGCGCCAGCCTGTCCGGCGGGCGCGTTTTTGCGGCACGTATCAAAATTTTTCCGCGACCCCTCCAACTTTTCCCGCCGCCGGAGCGTCTAATACACAGAAAGACAAAACGGAGGGATCGTTTCATGAGACGCACCATACAGATTTATGCGCCCAAACGGGCCGGGAAAAGGGCGCGGGCCAGAAGGCGGCGGGGCGGGGATGTCTTTTTGATGCTGGTGATGATCGCCCTGTCCCTGGTGGCCATATCTGCGGGGGCGCAGGCCGTTACGGCCTGGAGGGCGGACCGCGCTTCCATTGAGGAAACCAGCACCAGGGAGACAGCCGGCGCGCCGCCGGAGGAGGTTGGTTCGGAGGAACGCTTGGACGGGGACGCTGGTGAAGCGACGGATACGGAGCCTTCGCAGGCTGTCCAGGAGGAAACCGGGCCCGCGCCGTCCGGGGCGTATGACTTTTCAAAGCCCGTCCCCCTCTCGGACCCGGCGGATACCGCCTATTTTGACGACGCGGTGTTTATCGGCGACTCCCGGACGGAGGGGCTGTTTCTCAACACCGGGCTGTCCAACGCCGCGTCCCTTGCCCACATGGGGCTGATGGTGGACACCGTTTTTACCAGGCCGCTGTTCAACGTCGATGGGGAAAAGGTGCCCGTCATCGACGCGCTGAAGACTGCCGACTTTTCAAAGGTATATGTCATGCTGGGGATCAACGAGACGGGGTGGATCTACAGCTCGGTATTTGTCCAGAAATACGGCGAGCTCATCGACGCCATCCGGGAGATCAAACCGGACGCCGTGATCTATATCCAGGCCATCATGCCTGTCTCCCAAAGGGTCTCGGACACCCACAGCTACATCAAAAACGCCAAAATCAGCGAGTATAACCAGCTTTTGCAGCAATTAGCGGAGGAAAAGCAGGTCTATTACATTGACACCGCCGGCGCGGTGGCGGGAGAGGATGGGGCGCTCCCGGAGGACGCCGCCCCGGACGGCATCCATCTGGTGCGCTCCTACTGCCAGAAGTGGCTGGAATACCTGATGGCCCACACCGCCCCCGGCGAGAAAGGAGGGGCCGCATGAAGCATATCTTGACCATAGTTCTGACCGCCGCGCTGGTTCTTCTGTCCGCCTGCTCCGCCCCGCAGAATGAAGAGCGGAAGATCGACCTGGACGCTCTGGCGGAGGAGCTGCTGGAAAGCGGCATCTTTGAAGAGGAGCTCAACCCGGCCGACGGGGAAATCGCCGAAAAGCTGTACGGCATCGACGATGCGGTGTCATTCCAGCTCTATGTGGGCAGCGGGGCCACGGCGTCGGAGCTGGCCCTGCTGGAATTTGAGACGGAGGAGGACGCGAAGGCGGCCCTGTCCCTGGCCCAGGCGCGGGTGGACGCGCAGGCAGAGAGCTTCGCCGCCTATCTGCCGGGCGAGGTCAAAAAGCTGGAGGACGCCGTTGTGGATCAGCATGGCCGTTATGTGGTAGTATGTGTTTCGGAGGGGGATGCGGGCCCGATCCTCTCCAACTATTTTCAGGGCGGGTGACGGATGGATGAAGCCGGTGCGGGAGCTTGTCCTGCTGATTGAAAACGGGCAGGAGCGGTTTTACCGGATCGCGTACTCCTATGTGAAAAACCGGGAGGACGCGTTGGACATCGTCCACAACGCCATCGTCAAGGCGCTCCAGTCCTGTCCCGGCCTGCGCAGCCCGGAATATGCCCAAACTTGGTTCTGCCACATCCTCATCAATGAGAGCGTCTCCTTCCTGCGCAAAAACCGCCGTTTTGTACCGCTGGAGGAAATACAAGAGACAGCGGACGATACCCAGCCGGAACAGGAGGCATATCTTGACCTGTACGCGGCCCTTGACAAGCTGCCGCCGGAGCTGAAAACCGTGGTGATCCTCCGCTTTTTCGAGGATATGAAGCTGGACGAGATCGCGGAGGTCTTGTCCGCCAACCTGAGTACGGTAAAGTCCCGGCTGTACCGGGCGCTGAAGCTGCTGAAGCTGGATATGGAGGTGTTGGACGATGATGGACCGTAAGGGGTATGAGCGGATACCAATTCCCGAGGAGCTGGACGAGGTGGTTCAGGAGGCGATTGCCGAGGGACTGTCCCGCCGCCGCCGGCATGGGACGCTATTTGTTTTGAAATGGGCGGGCTCTATTGCCGCCGTGCTGGCGCTGTGTGTCGTCACCATGCTGAACCTGTCCCCCGCTTTCGCGTCGGCGGCCTGCAAGCTGCCGGTGGTGGGCGGGCTGTGCCGGGTGTTCCTGTTCCGGGAGTACCACGCCCAGGACGAGGTCAAATATATCGACGCTCAAATCCCTCAAATTGAAAACACCGGGAAAACAGAGCTGGAGGCCAGGGTGAACCTGGAGATTCAAAAGGTGGTGAGCGCCTGCCTGGAGGAGAGCGAGGCTCGGGCCAGGGATTATTACGACGCGTTCATACAGACCGGCGGGGACCCCGGGGACTTCCTCCCCATGGGCATCACGGTGGACTATGAGATCCACCACATCAGCCCCCAGTACGTCTCCTTCACCGTGCGGGAGTATGAGACCGCGTTCCGGGTGTATAACCAGTATTTTTACTACAACCTGGACCTGGACACCGGCCGGGACCTGACCCTGCGGGACTGGTTCGGCAACGACTACCGGCGGATCGTGGCGGACAGCATGGAGCAGACCATCGCGGGCTGGAGCGAGGAGCGGCGCGCCATGCTGTGGGACGACCTGTCCCTCATCGACCTGATCTCGGAGAACACGGACTTCTACCTGAACCAGGACGGGCAGGCGGTGGTGGTGATCGAGCGGTACGAGGCGGCGTGCGGCGCGGCGGGACAGCTGGAATTCGTGATCGAAACGATTGAGCAGCCTTTCTCGAAATGAAAACACCCCGGAGGCGCGAGCCTCCGGGGTGTTTATGTTCCATAGGAGAATGGGGTCAATCGGGAGTCTTCCCATCCAAGGCGATCCGCAGTCTGGCCTCCACTGTGTCTATCTGCTCCTTCACGTTCCCAGAGATCGGGGCTCCAATGATATCCCCCTGGCTGTCCACGATATAGGTGGTGGGGTAAGTGAATATCTCCGACACAAAATCCTTGTAAAAATCCCTCTCAGGGCTGGGAGAGATATTGAGGTAGGTAACCCCTTTCTCCTTCAAGACATTCCGGGCAAAGGCGAGCTGCTCCTCCCCTTCGCCGGAGTCGGCGCCCACGCCGATGAGGTTGATGTTTCGATCTTTGAATTCCTGATACATCTCCTCCAGCTCGGGCATCTCGGCGATGCAGGTACCGCAGCCGTTGTTCCAGAAATTTACGATAATGGCGTCGTAACCGGCAAAGATATCGCTGGAAATGGCGCCGCCTTCAGTATCCACCTCGTCAAATTGAGGGAAGGGCGTCTTGGACACCAGCTGGTCATCTCCGCCGGAACCACAGCCAAACAAAGCGGTCAGCAGAGCGGCGCTCAAAAACAGCGTCAAAATTCGTCTCATGTGGTTGTTTCCTTCTTTCCTCGGGTGGTTTTCAGTGAAAATGTTTTAGAAATGGCTTGGTGGGGGCAGGTGGTGATGCAGTCGCCGCAGCGGATGCATTCGGCATGGTTGGGGGAGCGGAACACATCCACATCCATTTTGCACACCTTGGAGCAAGCCCCACAGGCGGTACACTTGTCCCGGTCTATATTCAGGCGGTAGAGGGAGACCCGGTTGAACAGGGCGTAGAACGCCCCAAGGGGACAGATCCACTTGCAGAAGGGCCGGTAGAAGAACGCGGACAGCACTACCACGCCCAGCAGGATACAGCTTTTCCAGGTGAACAGCCGGCCCAAGCTGGCGCGGATGCTGGGGTTCGCGATGGCCAGGGGGATGCCTCCCTCTAAAATCCCGGCAGGGCAGATATACTTGCAGAAAAAGGGGTCGCCCATGCCCACCTCGTTCACCACCGTCATAGGCAGAACGATGACGAAGATTGCCAGGATCACGTATTTCAGATAGGTGAGGGTGTGGAACCGCCTAGTGCTGAACTTTTTGGTGGGGATTTTGTGGAGCAGCTCCTGAAACCAGCCGAAGGGGCACAGGAATCCGCACACCGCCCTCCCCAGCAGCGCTCCCACCAGGATGAGAAAGCCGGTCACATAGTAGGCCAGGTGGAACTTGGACGAGCCCGTCACCGCCTGGAGGGAGCCGATGGGGCAGGAGGCCGCGGCGGCGGGACAGGAGTAGCAGTTCAGCCCGGGGACACAGACAGCCTTCAGCTTCCCCCGGTGGATCTTCCCTTGAAAAAAGTTGAGCAGAAAGGGGTTTGTGGCCAGGGTGGCACCCAGCTGAATCTTCCAGCGGTTTTTGTTGCTAGCCAATGCCCACACACTCCAGACATAAATTGATTCCCTTTTGCAGGACTGTGGCCCCCTCACCCCGCCACAGGCCGAAGCCCATCAGTACCAGCGAGACCGCCAGCAAAAAAACAGTACTCTTTCTCATATCAGCCCATGGGGACCATACCGGCAGCCTCACCACCAGCAGGAGCGTCTCCGCCTATCCCCCCGGCCATCCCCGCAAAGGCGGCGGCGGACTCCACCAGATCGTCCCTGTCAATCACAATGCTCCAGGAGGAAAGGAAGGAACCGTTCACATACCAGGAGGCGGTGTTGTGAATCTCCTCGTCCTCGATCATGCCGGAATTGTGGCCTACGGCCTCTTTCAGGGAGTCGTTCCAAAGAATCACCGGGAAGGGAGCGTCGGCGAACACCTCGTTCCCCTCCCCGCTCTTGGTACACAGGACGATGTCCGCCCCGTTCCCCTTTACGCCCTCATAAGCGTCCACCAGGGTCTGGAAAAAGGCCGGGGCATTTTCATCGGCGGGGTCGGCAAAGGCGAAGAACACCACGTTCCCCAGATCAGCTTTTGTGAATTCCTCCCCGGAGAGGGTGGCGGTGGAGAAATCCCCCACCTTGTTGGCCTCCACCTTGTCCCCGGCGGGGACGCTGTTGGCTTCGATGTAGGCGTCCACCCAGTCCTGGGTCACATACCCTTTTCCCAGGGCATCGTCCAGGGTAAGGGTGCCCGCCTCAATGGCCTGCTCCACCTCGTCCAGGCTGGGCTTTTTCTCGCCGCAGGCGGCCAGGGACAGGATCAGTGCCAGAGACAGAACGAAAGCGGTGATCTGATGTTTTTTCATGGGGTCCATAGGTGTGTTTCTCCTTTTTAAGTTGATTTCCGCGGCGGGGCCTGCGCCGCTTCCCTTTGCTCCGGGCGCAGTTCCCCCGCCCACTCAAAGCCCTTTTTCGCCGCCACCACGGCGATGATCTCATTGATGACGGCGGCGGCCGCGATGGTGCCCTGGATGATCCTGGCGCTGTCCGGGTCGGCCCCTGTCAGCACGGAGACGGCGATCCCGGTAAAGACCAGGGACACGCCGGAGTGGGGCAGCAGGGTCAGTCCCAGGTATTTTTTCACCGTGTCCGGGGCTTTGGTGATGCTGGCTCCAAAATAAGCGCCGAAATATTTACCCGCCGCCCGGGCGGCGATATACACCGCGGTAAACAGCCCTGCTCCAAAGATCAAATGGTAGTCCAGAGGCGCGCCCAGATTGAGGATCACCAGGATCATGGCTGCGCCCAGGATGGGATTGAAGGCGCTCATCAGCCTCGACAGCCGTTCCTCTGAAATCATGTTGGAAAACGCGGCGGAAAAGGCCATGCCGATGAGCATGAAGTTCAGCACCGGGCGGGGCATCACCACATGATTGAAGAAAAAGCCCACCCCAGCCGCCGCCAGAATCGTCAGCAGCAGGATTGCCAGGGACGCGGAGGCGCTGCGCTCTTTTCTCAGTGCCAGCCCCGCCGGGATGCCCACCGCCGCGCCGATGATCAGGGGGAGGCCCACCACCAGGGCCGCCATGTATGGAGGGAGCGTCCCGGCGGAGAGGTTTCCGGTCACGACGGCGATGGTGGTGAAAAAGACAATGCAGCCTACTATGTCGTCTAATGCAGCCATGGGGATAAGGGTTTGGGTCACCGGTCCGCTGGTCCTGAACTCCCGGACGATGGACAGCGCCGGGGCGGGGGCGGTAGCCAAAGCGATCCCGCCGAGTAGAAAGGCCAGGTAGACGGGGAGCTGGGAGAGATAAAAAACAACCCCGAATACCAGGCAGAGCAGCAGAAACGTGCCCAGCGACTGGGTAAGGGTGGTGATGACGATGGAGCGTCCAAAGCGTTTGAGTTTACTCCAGACAAGCTCTGTCCCGATCATCAGGCCCACAGCGCACTCCAGGATGTGGACGGCGTTCTGATACCACCCGGCGTCCAGCAGCGGCTGGTCCATCAGGGAGAGAACGTGGGGACCCAGCGCCATCCCGGCAATGAGCCAGCCCAGGATGGCGGGCAGTTTGACCTTTGACACCAGCTTCCCGGTCAGGAACGCGATCCCGGCTGACAGGAAAAGCCTGAATAATGACAACGCCATGTATGACATCTCCTAGTTATCATTTATCAATGCTTTGCAGGACGCACTTTTTCTTTTCGGAACACCAGGCCGCACACCAGGGACATAACCAGTAAGCTCACCACAAAACCCACCACGGTGTCGGTGAGATAGTGGGCCCCCATGATAATCCGGGAGAAGGCCACCAGGGCTGTCCAGGCGAAGCCGATGCCCAGCAGAAGGCCCTTTTTGTCTGCCAGCCGGTTATCCAGCCGGGGCAGCAGGCCCAAAATCAGGATGAGGGCGGCGGCGTTTCCGGTGTGGCCGGAGGGGAAGGACTTGAACTCCTCACCCGCCACGCCGGCGGCCACCAGCGTGTCCTTCAGCTCGCTGCCCGTCTGCCACCAGGGCATGAAACAGGCCCGGGGATCGTTGGCCACCAGCCGCATCCGCGCCCGGCCCCAGGGGATCTTGACGATGTTGATAAGCGCAATCTCAGCGAAAATGACGAAGAACAGCGCCGCGCCCACCCGGATCAGTTCCTCATGGCCGGCGTTCCGGGCCAGCCGGAACACCAGCGCCATGACCGCGGCACCGCACGCCACGCCGATGACCGCGACGACGGGCCTGGGCCAGGTCAGGTAGATACTGGGCATGAACGAGGCCATCAGCGTACCCAGCGCCGCCAGCACCGCGCCGCCAACACATTGCAATATGCCGGTCAGCGTTTTCTCCCGGCTGTGCCCGGCGATGAGCATGGCCCCCGCCGCCGCGAAGCCCAGCACGGCGGGGTACTCCCCGAAGGCCGCCAGGGCAATGCCGGACAGGCTGCTCTCGTTGTACAGCGCCTGGGAGATGGGAAAGTCCAGGAACGACCCCAGCACCATCAGCGCGGCGGCGGTTCCGAGCGCGGTCAATACCGCTCGCCGGGATAAAAGGGCGTTTTCACGCTTCATGAGCTTTCCCTCCCTGTTACAGCGCCGCCCGCATCTGGGCGGCGATCTCCTGGATGCAGTCCTCCGCCTGGGGCATCACGCCGATCTGATCGGCGAATCCGTGGGAAATACCTTCGTAGACAATGGTTTTCAGCGCCACGCCCGCCTTTGCCGCCGTCCGGGCGTAGGCGAAATCCTCAAAGGCCAGCATATCGTGCTCGCCGAACACCAGCAGGGTGGGCGGCAGGGCGTGGAAATCGTCCAGCAGCGGGGAGGCGTAGATGTGCTCCGGGGGCAGCTTGCCCTGCAAATACACCCTGTCCAGCAGGCCGTCTGAATTCATCATATCGGTCATCATGCCCAGCACGCTGCGCAGGACCTTGCCGTGGCGCTTGCTGGCGCGGTATTTGTCCAGGTCCGCCCCCTGGTAGAACTCGGTATGCGCCCCGGCCAGATTCACCGCCGGATAGAGCAGGACCTGGAGCTTGACCATGCCGGTCCCCTCCTCCCGGTCCCGGAGGGCGACCGCCGCCGCCAGATTGCCACCGGCGCTGTCACCCCCCACGGCAATGCGGACGGGGTCGCCGCCCAGCCTGGCGGCATTGTCATGGGCCCAGCGCAGGACAGCCCAGCAGTCGTCAAAGGGCTGGGGGTAGTGGTGCTCCGGGCACAGGCGGTAGTCCACGTTCAGCGCCACACAGTCGATGTTCTGTACCAGCAGCTTGCACATCTGCTCCACGATGTCCGGTCCGCCGCCAAAGAATCCGCCACCGTGGTAATAGACGAATATGGGGAGGTTCTCCCCCGCATCCTCCCGCTTGTAGACGCGCACGGGCACCGGGTAGCCGTCGGCGCTGTCCACGGTGATATGCCTGGTGGAGATACCCTCGTCGGCGATGTAGTCCCCCTTGTACTCTCCGAACATTTTGCGGAAGGGGGTCACGATCTCCAAAACCGAGGCGTCATTCCTGGGCTTGGGCATAAAGTGGCTGAGAAGGGGCATCCACTTCATGGACTTGTAGAGCCTGGGGTCCATATCTCCCGGCTGGCCTCCCTCAGGAATGGGCTTGACCAGTACCTCCACCCCGCTCACGGTCTGTGTCCGCTGGCCGGAACGCATTTTTTCCAGCAGCTGTGTGTCATAGTGCCGTCCCATATGATGACCCCCTAAAGTGTTTTTGTGTTATTTCATCATAGCACATCAGGCCGGCCGTGTATTTCAGAAATGCCGTATTTATAACAAAAAAGACGGCTGATGTTCCGTTGCCATTCCATGAGAAAAGCCTGCCGTCCGGCAGGCTTTTCTCATATGATTTATCGGTAGTCTTTGCGGGTGTTGAGGAACTTCTTTTCCTCCTGAGGCAGGTCAAGTCCAATGGTGCCGCCGGGATTCATGACAAAATCGGGGTCAAAGTAGTTTTTCAGGGCTTGGATGGCACCGTACTCCCGCTCTCCGATGTAGCCCTCGATCCAGGGGGCGAACATCTTGCCGATGCCGTGGTGGTGGCTCACCGCCGCCCCGGAGCGCTGGATGGCGTCCAGGATGGTGGTGTGGTAGCGCTTGAACTCCGCCGCGTCGTTCATTTTGGTGATGAAGATGAAGTAAAGATTGGCCCCCTGGGGGTAGCAGTGGGACATATGGGTGGTAACCACGGTGTTGGGCAGGGCATGGCACACCGCCCGCACATCCCGGTGAACCTGGGCCATGTTGGACCAGTTGACGGTGCACTCCAGGGTGTCGGTGATGACGCTGAAGTCCATCAGGGTGTCCCGGAGGTAGGGGTCGTTGAAGCGGCCCTTCTCCCAGCTGCGGGTGACATAGCCCGTCATGGGCATGGCCCCGAATTTCCGGGCGATGCGGCCGATGTTCTTGGCCACGTTTTTGGAGAAGCCCTTCTCCCCGTCGGTAAAGCCCAGGAACATGCACCGCTCCATGTCCTTGTAGCCCAGTTTGTCCATGATGGGGGCCAGCAGCGTGTCGTCCACATTGTACAGCCGGAGCATCAGGTGGGTCTCCTCCGGGTCGGACAGGCGGAACACCGAGGAATAGCCGCACTCCCGCTGCATCATCTCCCGGGCGGCGGCCATGGCGGTGGGCCAGTCCCGGAACATATAGGAGAAGCGTTTGCGGTTTTCCGGCATCCAGCGGAACACCCGCAGCGTTACCTCGGTGAGCACGCCGAACGCCCCCTCGGAGCCCAGCATGATCTGCTTCATGCTGGGGCCGGTGGCCTCCCTGGGATAGGGGCTGGTGGTGATCCGGCCAATGGGGGTGGCGTATTTCTGGGCCAGCACAATGTCCTCAATGGTGCCGTAGTAGGTGCTGTTCTGCCCCGCGCCACGGGTGACCACCCAGCCGCCCACGCTGCTGTACTCAAAGGACTGGGGAAAGTGGCCGCAGGTGTAGGCCCGCTTGGCCCCGAAGCGCCGGGGCGCGTCCTGGAGGGCGGCCTCCAGGTCCGGCCCGGACAGCCCCGCCTGGACGGTGATGGTCTGGTCCACCTCGTTGAAGCTGAGGATCTTGTTGAACCGTTTGCGCATATCCAGGCTGATGCCGCCCTTCATGCACTCCATGCCCCGGGTGACGCTGCTGCCGCCGCCGTAGACGTACAGGGGGATCTTGTGCTGGACGGCATAGGCCACGATGTCCTCCACCTGTTCCGCGGTGTCGGGGTAGACCACCACGTCGGGAAGGTTCTCGATCTGTTTATGGCGCAGGCGCAGCAGATCGTACCCCGTGCAGCCGTAGGCCACCGCCAGCCGGGGGTAATCCCCGGTGGTGACGAAGTCCTCCCCCACGATCTGTTTCAGCGCCGCCACGTGCTCCGGGGCGATTTGGGAGGGGTGATCGGACAAGTCCACCCGGTCGAAGCCGATATCGTCGGTGTAGTCCCGGAAGTCGTCATCCGTCATCTGGAAGGATTCCTTCATCAGCTTGTAGAGGGATTCCTTGGGATATTTGAAGAAATTGGGGTCGCCCCAGCGGAAGATGGAACGGTAGCTCCCCTCCGGGGCCGGGGCCTCCAGCCAGTTGGGCCGGAAGCCCTTGTACGGCTTATTGCTCACAGCGTATCGCTCCTTTTCGTGATATGGTTGATCCGGCGGTACAGGGGTTCCAGCCGGGGGAACAGCCTGGCGTAGGCATCCGCGTACAGCCGGGCGTAGGTCTTATGGCGCTGGGGGTCGGGGCGGAACACGTCCCCCTCATGGACCATGGCGGCAATGGCCTGCTCATAATCCCGGAATGTTCCCAGGGCCAGGAAGGCCGCCATGGCCGCCCCCACGGCGCTCACCTCGTGGGTCTGGGTGCGCTTGACAGGCAGGCCGAACATGTCCGCCAGAATCTGGCAGGCCACATTGCTTTTCGCCCCGCCGCCCCCCACGTACAGCTCCTCCACCGTGATTCTGGCCCGCCGCTCCATGGCTTTCAAGGAGTAGTACAGCTCGAAGCCGATGCCCTCCAGGATGGCCCGGTACAGGTGGTAGCGGGTGTGGTGGTCAGAAAAGCCCACCACGGCCCCCCGGGCGGTGGGGGTGGTGATCCCCGGCGTCCAATAGGGCTGGAGGAGCAGTCCGCCGCACCCCGGCGGGATATCCGCGATGTACTCGTCCAAAAGCTGCTCCGGGGGACAGCCCAGCTCCTTGGCCCGGGCCAGGTCCTTGGCGCAGAACTCCCGCAGGAACCAGGACACAAGCCAGAAGCCCCGGTACAGCTCGATCTCCGGGTTGTAGAGGTGGTTGGGAACCGCCGGGTAGGCGGGCATGAAGGGCTGGGGCTCCACATAGCGGTCCAGGGCCAGCTGGACGGTGGCGGTGGTGCCCAGGGAGATGGCCGCCTTGGCGGGCTGGGTCACGGACAGGCCCAGAGTCTCGCAGCCCTTGTCCGACCCGGTGGCGATGAGGGGCAGACCCCCGGGCACGCCGGAATCCGCGGCAAAGGCGGCGGTGGTATGGCCAATGGTGTGGCCGGAGGGCACCAGCCGGCACAGCTTTTCCTGGGGGATGTTGTAGATGCACCGGGTGAGGGCGGAACGGCCCTGCCAGCGCCGGTTTTTGTAGTCAAAGGGCATATGGCCGATCATATTGGCCGCCGAGTCGGCCAGCACCCCGGTCATTTTGTAATTCAAATAGGTAGGGAGCATGACATACTGGGCCGTTTTATCCCAAATGTCCGGCTGGCGCTGGGCGATCCAGTTGCAGGGGGAGGCGCGGTAGATGTTTTCCGTGGCCGGCGCCATCCCCGCCACCCGGAACATCAGCTTCCGATGAAAGGGAAAGGGGTCGCCGAACTCCGCCTTGCGCTTGTCCAGCCAGAGGATGATGTCCCGCAGGGGCTTGTTGTCCCGGTCCAGGCACACCACCGTGTCCCGGATGGTGGTGAGGGCCACGGCGGACACCCGGCTTAAGGCCCCCTTGTTCCGGCCGCAGACGGCCCGCCCGGCCTCGCAGAGCCGCTCATAGTAAAAGTCCGGGCTCTGCTCCGCCCAGCCGGGGTTGCGGGAGAAGTAGGGCTGCTGGTGTTTCACCTGGCACAGGTCCTCAAAACCGCCGTCCGGCCGGACCAGCAGGCAGCGGGTGCTCTGGGTGCCCACGTCGAAGGTAAGGATCAGCGGGGTATCCATCGCCGCCCACCCCCCTATCCATCGAGCAGGGCGCTGGCGGCCACCACGTCCACCCCCAGCCCCAGCACGTTTTCCAGCACCACGCCGCCCATGGCCACCGGACGGTCCACCGTGGCGGCGTTGATGGCGGCCATCACGGGGAATATCTTCTCCTTGGGGATCTCGGCGGACACCTTCACCGGCAGCACCGGGACGCCGGGGATGGTGGTGCGCACCGTGGTGCACAGGGTTCGTTTGGGGGCGGTGAGCTCCATGCGGGCGAACTCCGCCCCCCGCTTGCAGCCGTTTCCCGTCACCCGGATGGTATCCCCCTCCCGCTCCGCCGACAGGGTACAGCCCCGGGGGCATACGATACAGACCAGCTCATCCATGTTCCGTCACCTCGATATCCAATTCGATTTCGGAGCCCTCGTGCAGGCCGAACCGGGAGAAATCCACGTTCAGCCGTTCTATCTCCGGCGGGCGCAGGAAGGGGTAGCGCTTGGAGAACACCTCCCGCCCGTCTGCCCGGACGCGGAGTACGCAGCCGTCCAGCACCTCCCGGCTGCGGAAGTAGAGGGCGGTCTCGCTGTTGTCCCGGTCCAGGTCCAGCCGCTGGGGGACGGCGTAGAGCAGGGCCGGGGAGGGGCGTATGGGCACCGTCCGCCGGGGGGCGGCGGCATACCGGGCGGCGTTCCGCCCCGCCAGCTCCCCGCTCTCGGACACGTAGTCCACCAGATCGTTGACGTGGAGGGCGTTGCCGCAGGAAAACACCCCGTCCACGCTGGTCATGAGCTGGCCGTCGCACACCGGCCCCTTTGTCTTGGGATCTAATTCCACTCCCAGGGACTGGGCCAGCTCGTTTTCCGGGATGAGCCCCACCGACAGGATCAGCCCGTCGCACTCCACCACCTCCTCTGTGCCGGGGATGGGCCTCATGGAGCCGTCCACCTGCGCCACCTCCACCGCCGTCAGCCGGCCCGCCCCCAACACCCGGGTCACCGTGTGGGACAGGTACAGGGGGATGCCGTAGTCATGGAGGCACTGGTGGATGTTCCGGGTCAGGCCGGAGGGGGTGGGCTTGGCCTCGTACACCCCCAGCACCTGGGCCCCCTCCAGGGTGAGCCGCCGGGCCATGATGAGGCCGATGTCCCCGCTGCCCAGGATGACACATTTTTTGGTGGGGAGCTGGCCCAGCAGGTTGGTGAAATGCTGGGCCGTCCCGGCGGTGAACACCCCGGCGGGGCGGGTGCCGTGGATGGACACCTGTTTGGCGGTGCGCTCCCGGCAGCCGGTGGCCAGCACCAGCGTCTTGGTCCGGATGGTCCCCACCCCATCCCGGTTTACCAGGGTGACGTCGAAGCCCTCCCCGGCCCGCTCCGCCCGGGTGACGAAGGTCTGCACCGCGCAGCTGATGCCAGCTTGTTGAAAGCGGAGGATAAACCGCTGGGCGTATTCCGGCCCGGTGAGCTTTTCCTGGAACCGCACCAGCCCGAAGCCGTCGTGGATGCACTGCTTCAAAATGCCGCCCAAGCGGGCCTCCCGCTCCACCAGGAGGGTCTTGGCCCCCTCTCCGTGGGCGGACAGCGCCGCCGCCAGTCCCGCGGGACCGCCGCCGATGACAGTGACATCATAGGTACGCATATCAATACCCCCCTACTTCGTCCGCCCGAAGGTGATGTCCGACTGGCTGGAGGACTTTTTCACGTCCTCCAGAGGCACATCCAAAAACTCCGCGATGATCTGGGCCACCAGGGGGGAGCAGAAGCCTCCCTGGCACCGGCCCATGCCGGGGCGCACCCGCTTTTTCACCCCGTCCACCGTGGGTACGCAGATGGGGGAGCGCAGGGCGTCCAGAATCTCCCCCCGGCTCACCTCCTCGCAGCGGCAGACGATCACGCCGTAGTCCGGATTCTCCCGGATCAGGGCGGCCCGTTCCCCGTCCGGCAGGTCCCTCAGCACCGGCGGGCCCTTCCGAATGGGGTTGAAGCTTTCGTTGCGCTCCACAGTCCTGCCCCTCTTGCGCAGCTCCTCCACCGCCATTTTCTCAATGTCCAGGGCCACGGCGGGGGCGGTGGTCAGGCCGGGGGACTGTATCCCCGCGCAGTGGATGAGGTTATGGATTTTACGCCCCTTTTCGATGATAAAGTCCTCCTCGAAGGTGGGGGCGCGCACCCCGGTGAAGTAGGTGATGATGTCCCCCTGGCTGAGGGCGGGCATGGTCCTTTGCTGCTTGGAAAACACGTGGGTGATGCTCTCGGGGTGGGTCTCGGTGTTTTCCTTTTCCCAGGTCTCCACCGCGTCCGGGCCCGCCAGCAGGTTGTCGTGGACAGTGTGCAGGATGCCTCCCCCTTTGGAACGGCCCCGGGTGCGGGCCGCCTCCATGACGGAGGCGATGGAGGAAAACGAGGCCCCCGCCTTCTTATCCAGAATGGAGTTGGTGCCCCGCCGTGGGTGGATGGAGTAGAAACGGTCCCCCGCCATCCGGGCCACCTCCTCAGCGAAGACCCCTGCCGCGTTGATGACCAGGGCCGGATATACCGTGCCCCGGTTGGTGGCGACGGATTTGATCTCCCCGTCCTCCACCTCCATGGACAGAACCGCCGTGTCCAGCGACACTTTCGCCCCGTTCTGCACCGCGTTTTCCCCGTAGGCGATGGTCAGGCCGTAGGGGCAGACACAGCCGGAGGAGGGGTTGGACACCGCGAATTTGAAGTCCCGGCTCAGAGCTGGCTCCCGCCGTCTCAGCTCCGCACCGGAAATGATCCGGGTATCGGAGATGCCGTCGTGATATCTGCGCCACAGGCAGTACAGGGCGATGAAGGGTCGCAGCCAGCCCTTGTCAAAGCACACGTACTGCCCCACCCGGCGGAAGGGTACGTCCAGCTCCCGGCACACCTCATCGTACATGGCGTTCCCCCTGCGGATATAGCGGTGCTTCAGGGAGCCCTTTCCCAGATCCACGCCGGGGTGGACCTCGCCGTCATTGCGCCCGGAGGCATGGAGGGCCAGGTCCGGCTCCTTATCCACCAGCAGAATGTCCAGCTTCCACTTGGACAGCTCCCGGGCAATGGACGCGCCGGAAATGCCGCCGCCGATGATGAGCGCGTCCGGCCGGGCGCCCTCCAGCACGCTGTCCCGCAGGTCGGGCAGGCGCATGGGCTGAGCTTTGGCCTCCGCGCATGTGATGTCGTTGACCACATGAACCCGGCTGTACTTCACCGCCGCCAGCTGGCAGGCCTCCACCACATCCGCCCAGCGGTCCAGCTTCCCGGACAGCACAACGCTGCCATCCCGCAGCTCCGCCCGCACCGCTCCGCCAAAACGGGCGGACAGCTTTTTGTTTACCTTTCCCATATCCACGGATCTTGCACCTCTTTTAATTCCCAACAAGTCGGTCAAACGACCGACTTAATTTAAATGAATCATAACACAGCAAGTTTAGATTGTCAAGGGGGCGCAAAAATGCTATAATATAGTTAAGTATTTTTGTGGAAAAGAGGGAAACGGATGGCCGCACCCAGAAAAGAAGATGTAAAACCGGTGATCTTGAATGCCACCCAGGTCCTGCTGGAGAAGGGAACTTTGGGGGACACCTCTCTGGCGGATATTGCCAAAAAAGCGGGGGTGTCCAAGGGGACGCTGTACTACCACTACAAGACCAAGGGGGAAATTTTGTTCGACCTGGCCGACCGCTACCTCAGCGAGCAGTGGGACGACTTTATCCGCTGGACGGATGACGAGGCCAAGGACACCTCCCTGCCCCGGCTGGTGAAATACGTGGTGGAGCGGGACACCGCCTGGGCCGGCCTGCGGATGCACCTTTTGTGCGAGGCCCAGGCGGGGGATGAGGTGCTGCGGGAGAAGCTGGTGCGCCGCTATGGGGAGTTCCACCAACTCATCAGCTCCCGGATTGCCCAGCGCACCGGGGTTTCGGCGGAGTTCCTGGCCTGGCTGATCCTGCTGGTGTCCGACGGAATCATCGTTCAGGAGGCGATGCAGAACGGGGCCTTCGACCGGAATGGTTTTATTGCCCAAAGTGCGGAAATTCTGAAAGGGTTTAACAAATGAGAAGGTTGAACAGCAGAGGGAGGGCCCTGCTTTTATTCCCTGCTGCTTCACATAGATAAACCTGTAATTTGCAAAAACAATGGGCGGAGAGTTTCCTCTCCGCCCATGCTTATGGTCTACGCCGCCTTTTGAAACCGAATGCTCTGCGCCCGCGTCTGGAGCTCCTGCCCCAGGAACTTCAGCGTGGCAAATTCATCGTCCAGTCCATCCAGTTCCCGGCGGAGCACACCCTCATAGTGCTTCTTTTTCTCCTCCAGCGCCTGGATCTTCAGTACCCAGCGTTCCATCACCGCCGGGCTCTGGCTGCCGGACTTGATGAGGTAGTCCGCCCGCTCCTGGTAGGCAGCGATCTCCTTCTTCACCGCTGCGTAGAACTCCTCGGTCATCTTGGACCGTTGCTTTTCATCGTCAATGATGAAAAAGCTGTTCACCATCAGCGGAGTCTCCCTGCGGTTGAGCCCGCCCAGCAGGCCGATGAAGTCCTCAAACAGATCCACCTTGTCCATGTAGGTGCGGGGCACGAAGTACATATGCCCCGAGATGCTCAGCTTGGTGGCCTCCAGCCCCCGCAGGTAGTTGACGCAGATAGTCTCGATCTGCTTACGGTTGGCACACCGCTGGTAGAGTTCAAACAACTCCTCCGCCTTGCGGCAGCAGGCGGCCACGTCGATGGCGTCATCCGGCACCAGGTTTTCCGCCCGGAACACGCCGTCCCTCTTGTCGTAGCTGATGTTGGCCAGCTTCTCGTAGTTGTTGGTACGCTGGTTCAGCGTCTCCTTCACCAGCTCCCGGGATAAAATCTCGGCGCTGGTGCGTTTATTGTCCCGGCAGTAGGCCAAATAGATGTTGGTCTCCCCCATGACGGTCACAGGAACCCGCTCCCGGATGTCGCCGGTGGCGGAGCGGAAAGCGTCCCCCACGGACAGCCGGGTGCCGCCGGCATAGGGGATGCCCATGTCCTCGCACAGCTTGGACAGTTCTCCCTTGTCCACCAGCAGGTTCGCCAGGGAAAAATAGAGGAACTTGCCCAGCATATGGGCCTGGTCGCCCTGGGATGTGCCGATGAAATCGTGCATATCAAATACGTTATCCATTTTCATGTCCCTTTCTTGTTAAGTATGAATGGAGTAATACGCCTTCTCCATATTCTCTTGTCCATGGAGGATCAAGCCGCCACACATGGCGGGCTTGCCGCCGCAATACTCTTGAAAGAAAAAGCTGTATGGCTCAAAATCGGTGTAAAATTCGACTCGCTCAGATCTGGGCCACCGAAAATTGTCCCGCAGGAATTTCACCAGCTTGTGCCGGACGAGTTTATTGTCCAGGCATTCCCGAAGCCGTTCATCGCAGCGAAAGACCAGCCGGGACCGGGGCGTGCGGGGTACCACGGATAACCCCCGCCACTCCTTTGGCCCGTTGGGGACGGCGCTGTCCCGCACAAACGCCATCAATTTCTCATAATCCAATATCACACATTCTTCCCAGCCGAACAGCCGACGCCCGCAGTAGTTCAGCCACGCGAGCCGGATGCTTACAGTTCCGCGAAAGCAGTCCCGACGAAACACTGCAAAGGAATTGGACCCGTTCTGCGCGGCATATCCGTGTGCCTCCAGATCCTCGAATACGCCGCGGGACACAGCGATCCCGTCCAAAGCCTCATACCCGCGCCGGATCGTTCGGAACTTGATCCAATCCGCGATGCAGGTCACTTTCACCATTATCCTGTCCATCATTTTCCCTCTTTCTACATGGCAGCCACCCGGCTCAAGAAATAGTTGTCTACCCCCTTATACGCCGGATCCCATGTGTATTTCGTGTATTTTAGGCCCTTGATGGCCTGTACTTCCCGCCGCATGGCCAATATGGCATTGCGGACGTTGGGGTTGGTCAGCTGGTCCATGTCCATGGCCTCCACCGCATGGGTGACGCCCAGATCCACCAGTGTGTCCTTCAGCCCGCGGATGGCGTTCACCCCGCCCACGCACACGAACAGCGCGTCGTGGGCCAGATAGCTGGCCACGTCCCCCTTCAGCGGGCCCTCCGTGAGGAAGGCCCGCTTTTGGGTTGTGTCGCCGGTGACATGGATATAGGAATAACTGCGGGTGCCGTTGGGCATATCCCTGCTGGACAGCCAGCGGTATTTCCGGCTCGGCTTGTCCGCGTCGTCCAGCCGTATCTTCATGCCCTGGATCAGCCCGTCCTTGTTGCGGACGGGGATCAGAAACCCTTTCGGCCCGGAGAGCTCCCACTCACCGTAGTAGGTGCGGAACCCCGGCAGGCCCAGCAGCTCGTGGCCGCAGGAGCGGAGCAGGGCGGCCAACAGCCGCCGCCCCGCGTCCGTCTCCGGCATACTGCGGTACTGGTTTCGCTCAATGCGCTCCCCGGACAGCCCCCGCTCCAGCAGATTGTCCCGGTGCCGGTCCAGCAGCGTCAGGTGATCCAGCATGGCGGTATATGCCTCATGTCGCCGCTCCAGGGGCAGGGGCTGGCGCTCCGCATCTTTCGCGGACACTTTCTGCCGGGGCATGGGATAGACCTTGCCCTCCCGGGCCAGGGCGTGGTACGCCTCCCGGTTGGACACGCCCATGAGCCGTGCGTACAGCGTCACGCTGTTGCCGTGGGCGCCGCACAGGGTGCAGCGGTACTGGTCTGTGGCGGTGTTCAGGCTGAGATGGTACTTCCCCGGCCCGTGGTCGTGGCAGAAGGGGCAGGTGGCCTCCACCTCCCGATGCCGCAGCGTCCGGGAATCCAAGGCTATGCCGCACCGTCTGGCCGCGTCCACGATGGGGATTTTTTCGTATTGCTTCACGGCCAGACGGACTCACCCCCTACGCCGCCTGCCGCTGGGCCACGTCAATAGGCCGCACAGGCCGCACCGCCAGGGGCGCGCCGCTGACGCACTTGGCCATGATGACCTGCCCGGTGGGCCGCACGTTGTTGAGGTCGTCCACGGACTCCATGTTGTCCACGAACACCGGGTAATTGCGCCCGGTGAGCCGCTTCATCAGCTCGGACACCTCCATCCCCGCCCGGATCTTCTCGGACAGGGAAAGGCGGTCGTAAAATACCCGGTGGCACAGCTGCCGGGATTTGTTGTTGTCCACCGCGCCGATGAGGATGACCTGCTCCGGCTCCCGCACGCCGTAGGCATGGCCGGGCTGGCGCATCCAGAGATATTCCGGCTCCAGCAGGGCGTGAAGCTGCTCCTCATCCTCCACGAAGGAGGGCACATATTCCGTCTCCAGGCCGAATACGGCGGAATACCGCTCCGCCAGCACCCTGGCCTTGTTCTCTCCCAGGTCGGCGGGGGTGAAATTCTGCCGCACCAGGTTCTTCTCCTCCACCACATCACCGTCGCAGAGGATGAACCGCACCGGGCGGTCCAGCGAGTACAGCAGGCGGTACAGGTGGGGCGCGATGTGGCCGCCGGTGCTGCCCGCGCCCAGCATGACGATCTTCACCGGGCGGGTCATGGAGAACTTCATTGGCGATCCTCCCACGGCTTCTCCGCCGGCGCTTCCGCCATCGGACGCAGTACCGGCAGGGCCTCCCTCCGCAGCAGCGTCACCTGGGCGCGCCACTCAGCAGGGAACACCCCGCCGAAGCTCTCCAGTACGCAGCCGGGGGGCAGGGTCAGGTAGGTGCCGCCGCAGGACATCCGCACCGTGACGTCCGGGAAGAACTTGTCCAGCCGGCCCACCACGATGTAGATCCGGGTGGCCCGCTCATCCTCATCGTCCACACGGGAGAACTTGGCCTCCATGCTGTTGTGGCTGTGTATGTCGATGTAGTGCAGGTAACGGTCCTCCGGCAGCTCCTCCTGGGTCAGGTCGGCGTCGATGTGGGCCTTGGTCACCCGCTGTTTCGGGATGTGCGCCACAAATTTCTCCTCCTGCTTGTCCCAGAAGATGTGGGCCAGCGCCTCGAACTCCTCTGGGCCGCTCATGCAGCAGCGGAAGAAGGAGATGATCTGGGCCAGCAGCTCCATGGGCACCAGCGGAAGGGCCGGGGTAAACCCGGCCACAACCGTTGGAAGGTCGATCACGCAGTCCTTGGGGGCGATGAACTCCCCCAGCTCGTTTTTCCGCAGCTCGTACACCCTGCCGTCCCCGCCGGGGATGGCGCAGATGGTCTTGTCCGACGCCCGGGCCTCCTCCAGGGAGGCGAACACCCCCTTGTAGGCGGCGATGCCCTTGCTCTGGGCGGTGACCTTGGGCTTCACCAGGCAGTCCGGGTTCTTGTCCTTGGCCTTCTTGAGGTTGTCCAGGAACGCCTTGGAGGTTTCGATCTCCGACTTGACGGAGGCGATGGTGGTCCCCTTGGGGTCAGTGATGGGCTTCACGGTCTTGCCGTACTCCACCGTCCAGGACACCTTCTTGCCCTCGGCCAGCTCGGGGAAGTCCTCCGCCTTGGCGATGCGAAGCTCCTCGAAGGTCATGCCGGGGTCGGCGATGTCCTCTTTGGCGCTGCCGTAGCAGAACACCGGGGATTTCTCGAACAGGGACTTGGCCGCTTTCTGCTCCGCCTTGGCCTCCTGCTCCGCCATGGCGGCGGCCAGGGGATCGATGTCCAGCGGGGACTGTGCCGCCGGTGTCTGGGTTGCCACAGGCGCGGGGGCCGGGGCGGGCTGCGCCGCCGGAGCCGGGGCGGGCGGTATGGGCTGGACACTCTGGAACACGGACGCCGCGGGCTGCGGGGCCGCCTGGGGCGCGGGCTGGGGCGCGGGCTGGGGCGCCGCCTGGGGCTGTGCCTGTGCGGCGGGCTGGACCTGCTGGGGCAGCGCCGCCTCGAAGGGGGTCACATCGCTGGGGGTTCCGCCGCCGGACGCGCCGCCAAAGATGGCGTCGATGTCCAGGCCGGCGCCGTCGGCCATCTCGGTAAAGGGGAATCCGCTGCTGCTCTGTTCACTCATGATCTTTTCTCCTCTCGTGTTTGGGGACAAAAAAGGACCGTGAACTGCCCCATGGGCAACTCACAGTCTTCTTGTCCATTTTTTGTTTTTCCAGGCCGTTTCGGTCCGGCGGAGGGCAGACTTCACCCCTTTCCACGCCGTTCCACCCTCGCTTACTCCGCCCTAACTTACTCCGCCCTGAAATACAAACCCATTGTACCATGCCCAGGCCCGGGCGGATAGGTGGAGGGGTTCCACCATAAGACAGCGGCAGGGCCTTCCGCGTCCTGCCGCTGTCGATTAAAGCTAATTTCGGCGAAACGAACGGCCTTGCACAAACCATGCCGCCGATACCGTGAAAATAAGCAGAAGTATCCCCGCGCTTGAGACCGCCGCAAGCCGGAACATCCCCTGAGAAATACCGCTGTCCACAGCAATGATCATCGTATTCTGCAAGACAAGAACAGACACCAGGGCGTCTACAAGCCGTATCATACGCAGTTCCCGTTCCAGGATCGTCCCGCCTGTCTGTTTCCACTTTACTGCCGCCGCGCTGATTTTGTAGGTAGTGTAGGCAGCTGAGGCAATAGCCGGGATCAACCCTGTCTGAACGAAACGCCGATTCAGCACCATCAACGCCGCCGGGACAGGCAGCGCCGCATTCATTACCAGCACGAAGCCGGAGGTCACATAAAATGCCTTTTTGCGATAGTCCTCCGCCACGTCTGGCTGTTCGCTTCCGGCCCTCCGCTCTGTGGCCAGCAAGATGCCCCGCAGTAAGGACAGCAGAATATAATAGATGCAAATGCTCCCATGCCAAAGTGACTTGTGCCAAAGACCCAGCCCGCCATTGTACAGGGCGAACAGAATCGTGGCGGCAAAGCTTCCCGCCGTCCCAACCAAGGCAAAAATGGGGCGTTTCTCCCGCCAATAGGCCAACAGCCCTTTAACCTGTTTTTTCATCGGCTCTGTGACCCACACATAATTTGATGATCTCCGCAATCTCGGCGGCGCTCTCCCGGCAGTCGGAGTCCACCCATCTGAGAATGATGGCCACCAGGCCGTGGCGGTAAAACTCCATCATATAGCCGTGCCGCTCCTCCGCGACGCCGTACCGGGACAGGATAGGGGAAAATACGCTCTGGAAAAAGTCCTTGTAGGTACGCTCCACGCCGAACATATGCGCCTGGGTATGGATGGCCTTGTAAACGCGCCGGTTCTCCTCCACAAAGCCGAGCCAGGGGAGCAGCCACTGGTCGGTGATGAAAAACAGCTCCTTCTTTGGCAAATCAGGAATCGCGGCGTTTGCCGCCCCCAGTTCCGGGAGGCTCGTTTGGAAGCGCCGGTGGATCATCGCCACAGCCTCCGAAAGAAGCTCGGCGGTGTTCTCATAATGGAGGTAAAAGGTGGAACGGTTCGCGCCGGCCCGGGCGCAGACATCTTTGACCGTGATATACTCAAAATCCTTCTCCAGCAGGAGGGAAAGCAGGGCCTCGTCCATGCGCTCCGCCGTGTGGAAATATTTGCTCTCCGACTTGTTCATCCGCTTTCCCTCCCCACCGGGTTCAGGCATTTTCCGCCGTGATATCCTTTGCCAGCTCCATGATCTCAAAGGCGTACTTTTTCCGGCCCTGTTCCAGCAGCCTTTTGTGGACGGGATAATTGACCGACACCATCCCAATCCCAACCACGCCGACCACAATGCCCAGCGGCATGGCCATGGACAGGCCCTGCCCGATCACACCCATACACAGGCACATTCCCACACCCAGGAGCAGCGTTCCAATTACGCCAAAGGTGTAGGTGAAAACCTGAGCGGGCAGCTTGGCCTTCCGATCCAGCTTTTTCAGGGCCACCAGCTTGGAGGCGGGCTTTTGGTCGTACTCCGAAGCGATTCGCTCGGCATAAACGGTATCCAGGTTTTTCATATGGGACATCTCCTTTTCTGATGATAGCCCCATTATAATGGCGTGTCTCCCTGGATGGAACAACAAATTTGGCGGAAACTGTTGAGTTCTGATTCATAATAGCATAGGCTTGACATAATGCCAAGCAGTATTGCCTGGGTTGGCTGGTTGAAGCAGGGCTTGTAAGTTGCGCCGCTTTCCTCTATAATGAAACGGCTGCTTTGATTGCGCGGCACCCGCGCAAAATCCATTTGAAACTGCGAGGTCACCATGAATCAGAAAGAGATCAGCGAGCTGAAACGCCGCTTCAAGCTGGGCAAGAACGCCATCAGCCGCATCTACGGCTGCTATGTGAACGCTCAGAAGGAGATCGTCTCCTATCTGGACGAACCCCTGGGCCGGATGCCCGAGGAGGAGGCGGAGAAATATTTAACCCTGCTGAAAAAGGCCCTGTCCGGCGCGCTGGGCCGGAACCTCATCGACATCGTGTTCTCCACCCAGCAGGTGGCGGACAGCGACGAACACCGCCGCCTCATGGCCCTGCGGGATTCCAAGCTGAAGGAGGTTGAGGTGCGGCAGGAGTTTTATCAGTCGGTTATCGACAGCCTGGACATGGGGGATAGCAATTATCTCATCCTGCTGGCTCATGACGCCTATGATGTGCCCCACCGGGGTAAGGACGGTGAGGACCGCGCTGACGAGGGCGATACCGTGTTCTCCTATATCGTGTGCTGCGTCTGCCCGGTGAAGGACGGCAGGCTGGAACTGGGCTACTGCCCCGGGGAGAACGAGTTCCACAACTGCGCCGCCAGCCAGATCGTCTCTCCGCCGGAGCTGGGCTTCCTATTCCCTGCCTTTGACGACAGGGCGGCCAACATCTACAACGCCCTCACCTACGCCCGCAAGCCGGATGAGCTGCACCAGGAATTTCTGGACGCCATCTTCCACACCGAGCCCCCCATGTCCGCCGGGGAGCAGCGGGAGGCGTTCCAGACCGCCCTGCGGGAGGGACTGGAGGGGGCCTGCGGTCTGGAGGTGGTACAGGCCGTCCATGAGCGCCTGACCGCCAAAATTGAGGAGCACCGGGAGGCGAAAGACCCGGAACCGTTGGCCGTCACCGCAAAGGATGTGGCCGCCATCCTGCGGGACTGCGGCGGGTCTGATGAACAGATCGCCGCCTTCTGTGGAAAGTGCGGGGAACTGTTCGGCGAGGACGCGGCCCTCAGCCCCGCCAACCTCATCGACAGCAAGCGGTTTGAGGTGAAGACGGCGGACGCCGTCCTCTCCCTTGACCCGGAACACAGCTACCTGGTGGAGACGCGGGTAATCGACGGCAAGAAGTATCTCCTCATCCCCGCCGGGGAGGGATTGGAGGTCAATGGGATGCCGGTGGACTGGGTGGAGCAATAAAAACGCAGGCCTGTGTCTCCCTTGTGTTGACAGTTCTGGCTGCCCGGCGGTTTCACCAATGGAATAATTGAAATGGAACATTGCTTGCGACATGATGAATTTGAGGAATTTGGATTTTTGGAGGAAATATCATGCTTGAAAATATACCATCCCAATCAAATATGGCTGAATTGCTTGGACAATCCCTGCACGAAGTTTGGCAAGCATTATGTTCCGCTGTTGAGGGAAAATACGATATGGAGCGAGTATGGAATACTGGCGGTAAGAACTGGACTTATGAGTATAAGTATCGCAGAGGGGGGAAAACCCTTTGCAGCTTATACGCAAAAAGAAATTGCGTTGGTTTCATGATCATATTTGGGAAAGATGAAAGAACAAAATTTGAAGCTATAAGGGGTACTCTTTCTGACGCCGTTTGCAGGCAGTATGACGAGGCAAAAACCTATCATGACGGGAAATGGGTTATGTTTGAACCGTCCAATAGGGATGATTTTGATGATTACATGAAATTGCTGGCTATCAAAAGAAGACCGAATCGGAGATAACAATTACGGTTTAACGGGCAGTGATCCAGGTTGGCTCACTGCCCGTTCTGCCATTTTAACACAGGCGGAGTGATATAAGCGTTATTTGATACAGGAGAGAAATAGGAGAAAACGCATAGTAACTTGCATTTTTGGTTATCACCGTATATAATGGGCTGGAATCCTGACCCAGTAAAATTGAAAAATAAAGGTGATACCATGGATAAGGAAAAAACAGCCGCTGCGGCCGCTGAGCCGGAGGTCAAAAAGAAGGGCGGCAGAAAACCCATGACGGCGGCGGAAAAGGCCGCCGCAGCCAAGGCCCGCGCCGAGAGCAAGGCAAAGGCGGACAGCCTCAAGCCCACCGTCGTCGTGCAGTTCCAGGGCGCCGAGGTGGATCTGGATACGCTGGTGGAGGCGGCCAAGGCCGATTTCCGGCAAGAAAAAAAGCGCACGCCCATCACGGACTTGAAGCTGTATGTCAAGCCGGAGGAGTGCACGGCCTACTATGTGGTGAACGGAAAGCACAATGGGAGCGTATCATTTCTGTAACGCTGGAACTACCCAAATCACAAAAGCCCCACAATGCAGTCTGCATTGTGGGGCTCCGTTTTACACCTATCTTATTTTTTGAATCAGCCGTCCAAGGCGATTCCCTGGCGGCAGCACTCTGCCAGATAGTCCCGGGGCTGGTAATAAAACGCGGAATTGTAATCGGAGAGCCGTTCGTCGATCCAGGAAGAATAGACCCCCAGCAGCGTTTCAATCACATCCTCTTCCCCGGACACATCCTCAATCAGCCGGGCGTACACCTTGCCCATGGTCCACACATCGGGTACGGCATACCGGGCCTCGCCCACGTTGTCAAAGTTTCCGGCGGTCAGGCCGAATTCTCCGATGGCGTCGTCCGCCACTTTCTCTATGGGCTCACAGTGGAGCACATCGGCATGGTCGTAAATCGTCCGCACACCTGTCTCCCCCAGCGCCGCCGCCACATTCCCACGGCTTCTATGGAGGGTGCGGCCAAGCTGTTCAATCAGGGAGCAGGTAAAAAACAGCGCGCTGTCATTTCGCTTTTCCATCGACAACATAGCTCCTCTCGAACCGCAGGGCGGCCAGCGCCTTGGCGGTGTGAAAACTGATCTGATGGGTGGGATGCTTGAACCTCGCCAGCTCCCAGAAGGCGGCGCGGCTGATCTCCCCATCCAAAAAACTCTGGACATAGTTGAAAATGGTGTCGTCCACCATGGGGCCTTCCACCACATCGTAGCTGTGGGGGACGCCGCTGCGGCAGGCCGCGATAAAGTCCAGCCATTCGTCCGACATCTCCGGGAATCGCTTGACCGTCAGCTCCGCGCCGTCATCAAAAGAATAGACGTTGACCACGCCCTTTCCGCCAAACCGTATGGACCAGCGGGCGGCCTGCTCCTCCATCGTGGTGCAGTAGAAGCCCCAGAAAAAATCCTTATGGAATTTCTGCACCCGGATCTCCGGGTATATTACCTCAATCCGGCTTCCATGAAATAAGGTGCGCATCAAGCATCACCATCCCTTCGGCAATTCCTATTATAGCCGGTTTTACCCGCGCCCGCAACCATATTTGCCCGCAAATCGCCAATTTCAGAGAGTCTCTGCCTGCGCTGGTATCTCGCGGAGCGGACAGTCCGGGTGCCGCCTGGATAAGAAACGCTTCTTGATGGTAGGCGTGTGCACTCTGGCCTTCAAAGGCAGCCCGCACTGATCCATCATGCAATCCCGACAGTTGGCGGGCAGTTCGGGCATTCCAGTTATATAAACGATCATAATATAATCACTCCAATATCAATTTTTTAGACCCGTTTAGTAATCATCTCCCGCACGATCTCATCCCCCAGCAGCTCGCTGGTGCGGTAGATGTTCTGGCAGAAGGGCTCCAGGCTGAACGCCATCCCCGGATCGCCCTTGTCCAGCAGTACCCCGGTGACGGTGAACTGCCGGGCGGCCTGCTCCGCCTGAAGCTGTTCCAAATACTTGTCCGGCAGCTCGCACTCGCCGTCCGTGATGAATACGATGTCGGCGTTCTCGAAACCGCCCAGCTCCATCAGCAGCAGGGCCTGCTCCATGGGTGTCTGGAAATCGGTGCCGCCGTTCAGAAAAGTCTCGGCGGCCCGCAGCTTGTCATCCATGGAATACTCCCCAGGCTGGAACACGTCGACCTTGAAGCTCCCCGGCCCAGAAAAGTGGATCAAGGCGAAGCTGCGCCCGCTGTCCGCAGCGATCTCCAGCAGGGTCAGGGCCACGGCCTTCCCCCATGCTGCGAGGTCGCCCTCGGTGGAGTCGGATTCATCCAAACAGCAGATGATATCCCCCATGCCCTTGTAGATGGGCTCCCGCCGCTGGTACTGCTTGATCTGCCCCCGCTGGTATTTCCGCAGAAACAGCGGGATGGTCTGGGGCGAGGCCAGCATGGCCAGCTCGGAGGTGATGGCTCGGGACAGATCCCGCCCCAGCTCCAGGGAGTATTTCTCCCCCCGGCCATAGGCGTAGCCGTTGCGCTTACCTTGGGCGAAAATCTCCCGGAAACGGCCCAGGTATCTGGAAATGTCCCGCAGCACCGGGCTCTGACGCACCAGGGCCAGCAGTCCGGCGTTGGCCTCGTTCTTTTCCAGATTGCCGGGGGCATTGCCCCAGGCCCCGATGATGCTCTGAACCTCCTCCGCCTTTTCGGCGGCGGCGCTCACCGCCATGGCCACTGCGGCGGCCACGGCCTCTTTTCCCTTCGCGGCGCCGGCGTCCACCAGCTTGCCCACAGCCTCCACCTGGCGGCGCTTGCTCTCGGCCTTGTTGGCGGCGTCCACAATGGACTGCTCCAAGCCGGAATCGCGCCCCTTCATGGCCCGCATCCGATCCAGCAGCCCGGCCAGATCGTTTTGGGCCTTTCTTTCGGCATTCTCCAGCTTTTCCAGGGTGTCCAGGGCGTTTTTCTCCCCGCCGATGTGGTCAAGCAGGCTGTCCAGCTCCCCGGCGGTGCGGGTGATGAACTCGGACGCCGCCTCATAGGCGGGCAGCTCCCGGCCCTCGCACACCGCCTTCAGCGTGGGATAGTCCCCGCTCTGGGTGATATGCTCCAAAATGGGGGCGTTGAACTTCCGGGCGGCAGTGGAAAGCATATTCTCCCCATTCTTCCGGGGCATCAGGGAGTAGAAGGACTGGAACACGTCCCGGGACAGGGCCGGGAAGGAGGGCAGCTTTTTCGCCGCCTCCCCCTCGGCCTGCTCCAGCCCATCGTCGCCCTCCCGCAGGTCGGCGTAGATTCCGTCCTCCAGCCGGGTGGAGCGCAGCACCCGGTCTGTGGCGGGCCCCTCCCCGGGCCGCTCTATGGCGGCCCAGGGGGAGCGCAGGACATCCTCAATGGTTCGGTAGGGCTTACGCATCACGAATCCCCGCCCTTCTCACGGCTCTCCATCCACTGCCGCAGGACGTAGACGGCCTGGGCGTGGCTAAAGCCCAATTCCGGGAACGCCCGTTGGAGATAGGGCACAGCACCGTACATATTGGTGACGCCGGACTCCCGCAGGCGGTCTAAGTAATCGAAGTATTTTTTCATCTTGATATGTCCCCTTTCGCGCTTTGTGAGATACCGGCGCCAGGGCACGGGGCGTCTACCTCCCGGCCGTTGGCGGCCTTGGCATAGGCGTTCAGGTGCAGATAACTCAAAACGCAGGCTTCACTGGTCTTCCCCATCATCGCAAGCGCCCTCTCGCGCCTTGAAATACCCTTCAAAAGACCGCAGGTACTCCTGATAATTCTCACCGCCGATCTCCGTCAGAAAATCCTTCTTGAATATCCAGAGAGGATACTGGCAGAAGCCGCTCGTTTTATAGAGGCCTGTGGGCTCCGCGATACCTTGGCTGAGGAGCTGTTCCGCAAACGGGCAGTTGTTGGTGTCGATGTAGGCGCTGTTCTTGATGCTGATAAACTCGCCAAACGAAACCGTCAGAAAGGCGTACTCTTCCAGCCCGTCAGGCGAACCGGTCACTTCGTCGAGAACAATTGCCAGTCCAGGCAGCTCCCTGCCCATGAAATCAGTGACTGAGTACAGCTCCACCCTAGGCTGCAATGTGACCTGCTCCCCAAAGAGGTTCATAATTTTTAGCGTCATTGCTCTAATTCCTCCATTTCTTTTTATCAGAGTTCGTTTCGTGTCGTAAGCACAACTGCGCCGGTACGGCGGGCAGGAGGGCCGCCCCTCCCGCCATGCGCTGTGTCAGAACGGCAGGTCGCCATCGTCGTCCGCCAGATCCGCGAAGCCGTCGCCGCCGGTTCCAAAGCCCTCCGGCAGCTGGAAATCATCGTCTTTTTCGGCCTTGGCCTTGCCCCCGGCGCTGCCATCATCCTTGGGCTTGCTGTCCCCAAAATAGACGCTGGACACCAGGATCTCCGCGCTGCGGCGCTTGTTGCCCTCCTTGTCCTTCCAGTCCCGGAGCTGGAGCCTGCCCTCCACCACGGCCATGCGGCCCTTGGCGAAATACTTGCTCACAAACTCGCCGGTAGAACGCCAGGCCACGCAGTCGATGAAGTCGGTCTCCCGCTTATCGGTCTCCTTGTTTTTGTAGTCCCGATCCACCGCCACGGTGAAGCTGGCCACGGCGGTGCCCGCCTGGGTGTGCCGCAGCTCCGGGTCCCGGGTCAGACGACCCATGATTACGATGTGATTCAACATGGCATTGTCCTCCTTATATTTTTATTGCAGCGCCGCCAGCTGCTCCAGCGGCGCGTAGGTGAAGCCCACCGCCTCGTGGGCCTTCCGGTTGATCTGCTCCATGTCGATCAGGAGCGTATCCGTCAGCGCCTTCTCCGTGTCAGACTGGGCGGCCGCCGCCAGCGTATGGACCGTACTCGGCGGCGCAAGGCTCAAGGCCTCCATGACCCCTACCTGTTCGAGTACACCTTTGCCCACGATAACGGCCAAAACCTTATTATGGAAAAGGCTTACGCCTATGTGGATCACTGGCCGGAAGTTTTCAAAAAGAACATTGGCCTATTGCTGTTCGGAGACGTTGGGACGGGCAAATCCTTCCTGGCCGGGCGCATTGCGAACGCTTTGCTTGACCAGGGCGTGCCTGTACTCATGACCAACTTTCCCACCATCCTGGCCCGCCTATGCGGGACGTTCGGAGCGGACAGGGCTGGTTTTTTCGACAGGTTGGCCCGCCCCGGATTTCTCCG
>CATABD010000025.1 GCA_949494735.1 uncultured Oscillospiraceae bacterium | reverse complement strand
CGGGCGGCCTACGCCGCCCGCACTGTGAACCTGAGTGCCGCCTATACGCCCTGGTGCAGCTTCGCCGCCGTCAGGGTGTTTTTCATCAGCATAGCCCGCGTCATGGGCCCCACGCCGCCGGGGACTGGTGTGATGTAGGACGCTTTTGCGGCCGCCTCCTCAAAGCACACGTCGCCGCACAGCTTGCCCGCCTGGTTGCGGTTCATAGCCACGTCGATGACTACCGCCCCCTCCTTTACCATGTCCGCGGTGACCAGCCCCGTTTTGCCCACGGCGGACACCAGAATATCGGCGGAAGCGGCCAGTTCCTTCAAATCCGGTGTCCTGGAGTGGCACATCACCACCGTGCCGTGGGCGTGGAGCAGTAACAGCGCCATGGGCTTACCTACGATGTTGGACCGGCCCAGCACCACACACCGCTTCCCCGCCGGGTCGATATGGTACTCCCGGAGCATCTCCATCACGCCGCCAGGGGTGCAGGGCTGGAATATCGGCGTTCCAATAGTGAGCTGCCCCACGTTATACGGATGGAAGCAGTCCACATCCTTGGTCGGGTCAATAGCCAGCAGCACCTCCCGCTCATCCAGCCCCTTGGGCAGGGGCAGCTGAACCAGAATGCCGTCAATGTCTGCCCGTCCATTTAACTCCGCCACCAGCTCCAGCAGCTGTTTTTGGGTGGTTTCGGCGGGCAGCGCGTACTCCTCGCTATAGAAGCCGCACTCCTCGCAGTCCTTGCGCTTACTGGTCACATACACCCGGGAGGCCGGGTCGTCCCCCACCAAAATTACCGCCAAGCCGGGCTTCCGGGGCAGAACCGCCGCCTCCGCCCGGACATTTTCCTTCAGCTTGGCCGCCAGGGCCTTGCCGTCAATCCGTGTCGCCGCCATCTTTATTCTCCTCCTTACGTTCTTCCTCCTGCAAGACGGGCTGGGTCGGGATCATTTCTCCTGGAGCAGCCTCTTCCGCCGGAGCGCTCTCGCCTGTTTTCCTCTCTTCCCCCTCCCCGTCTGCGGCCCGGAAGGGAGGCAGCGCAGGCCCGGCAGTCCTGCGCCGAACCACATACAGCCCAATGCCAACCGCAGCCGACAGGATGCCCAGCATCTGGGACGAGCGTATGGGCGTGCCGAAGAAGTACAGGCTGTCCGTTCTCAGCCCCTCGATCGCCGCCCGGCCCAGACCATACCAGATCACGTAACTGAGGAACATCTGCCCGTTGAACTTCCTTCCCCGCTTCATCAGCAGGATCAGCAGCGCCAGCCCCAGCAGGTTCCACAGCGATTCATACAAAAAGGTGGGGTGGACCCCCAGCGTACCGTCCAAAACGCTCTGGTACATCTGCTCGGATTCCAAAAACCCATCCCGCCACAGCTCATTAGCGATGGAGCTGGAGCACATCCGCCAAGGTAGCTTGGTAAGCCCGCCGTAGGCCTCCACATTGACAAAATTTCCCCAGCGCCCAATGAGCTGGCCGATGAGCAGGCCGTAGACGGTGACATCCATGCCGCTCCAGAAGTCGATCTTCCGTACCCGGCAGTAGATCACGGCGGTGACCACCGTGGCGATGACGCCGCCGTAGATGGCCAGCCCCCCGTCCCAAAATGCGATCATCCTCAGCAAGCTGAAGGAGCCGTCCGCACCGAGGCACACCGCCGGATTGAAAATCACGTAATACAGCCGGGCGCCAATGATGGCCATGGGCACCACCACAAAAATAGCGTCGGTAATCTTATCCGGGTCCATGCCAAACCGGGGTGCGATATGCAGGCCGTAGATCACTGCCAGCAGAAAGCCCGCCGCAATAATGACGCCATACCAGTAAATGTTGTGACCGAATACGGTGAACGCCACCCGGTTGAGTTCAAATTCCAGCCCCAGGCCGGGGAAAAAAACGGTATTTGTCATGGTCATTCCCCTCTATGTCTTATCTATTCTTCCGGCAAAATGACGGACAGGGCAGTGCGCTCCTCCACGCACCATTCCCGCAGCAGGGCTTCCCCGTCCGCCCGCTCAATGCTCTGGAACGCCTGGGGAAAGCTGAGGTAGTCCGCCCTATTGAAGTGGGCCTCAGCCAACTCGATACAGGTGTCCTCCATGGAATTGAGGTGGCGCACCATGGTGCCGTAGGCCGCCCGTTTCAGCCGGTCCCACAGTGCGGGGTCAATGCCCTCCCGCCCCAGGCGGATCGCCTCCTTCAGCACCTCGCCGCGCACCCGCTCCGGATCCCGGCTCTCCCCCTCCGCCGCAACAAACGCACAGCCCGGGCTGGAGGAATAGAAGCTGCCAAAAGAGCCGTTGATGAGCCCCTGTTCGTAAAGGCGGCTGTAGAGCGGCGCGGACGGGCTGAACAGCATGTCGCATATCAGCTCCGCAACCAGCCGCTGGCGCAGGCCTTCCGCCCCAACCGCGGGCGTCCCCTTGAAGCCCAAGGCAAACAGGGGCATGGACACCGCCATGGTCTTTCGCGTGTCATGCTTCCCCACCTGAACCGGTTCCGGACGCCCATGGTCTACCGCCACTGCCGGGGCAGGCGCGCCCGGCAGCACCTCTTGGGCGATGTCCGCTACCCGCTGGGGATCAATGTTTCCCGCCGCGCACAGCACCATATTTCCCGGCCGGTAAAACGCACGGTGGCACTGGTACAGGGTATCCGCCGTGATGCAGGAGATGGACTCCACCGTCCCCGCCACCCGGTTTCGCACGGGATGGCTGACGTACATTGCCTCCAGCAGGCCATAATACGCCTCGTCGTTGGGGTCGTCCTCGCACATGCGGATCTCCTGGGCGATAATGCCCTGCTCCTTGGCCACGCTCTCAGGGGTGAACCAAGGCACGGATACGAAGGACAGCAGGGTGCGCAGATTCTCCTCAAAGCCCCGCACACCGTCGAAATAGTAGCCCGTCATGGACGCGGAGGTGAATGCGTTGGGGTCCACCCCATTGGCCGCCATGCGCTGGAGGGCGTTCCCATCCTCGGTATCAAAGGTCTTGTGCTCCAAAAAGTGGGCCACCCCCGCCGGGGTGTCCAGCCATTCCCCGTCCTCCCCGCGGAAGCGCAGATCCATCCCGCCGTAACGGGTGGCAAAAAAAGCGAACTGCTTGGCGTATTCCGGCCTCACATCCACGTAGATATTCAGTCCATTGGGCAGCAGGCAGTGGCAGACGCTCTGGCCCAGCGCGGTATATTCCAGCTTATCCATCACCTCAGCCCTCCTTCCCCGTCAGGCGGAATATGGTATCCAGCTTCAGCTTTTGGGCGGCCCCGGCCACCTGGTCCGCCGTCACCGCCTCCACCGCTTTGATAAGCTCCCCGTCCTCCCCGGCCGCTGCGTGGAACAGTACGCCGGTCAACCGGTCGTCCTCCATCTGCCCCTGGCTGTCCTGCCGGCCCCGCAGGCTGCCCGTCACTGTTCGGATGGCTGCGGTGAGCTCCTCCTGGGTAAAGTCCCCCCGCCGCATCGCCTCCAGCTGGTCTAAAATCGCCTCCTGTGCCCGGTCAAACTGGGCAAACTCCACCCCGGAAGACACCACCATCAGTCCCTTTACCTTATCCAGCATGGACGAGGCATAGTAACACAGGCTCAGCTTTTCCCGCACGTTCAAAAACAATTTGGAGTTTGCGCTGCCGCCATAGAGGGCATTGCACACCACCAGGGCCGGGTAATCATCGCTGGCCATGGTAATCCCGCCGGTGCGGAAACCAATAGCCAGCTTGCCCTGGGTCACGTCCATGGCATCGGTCACCGTGCGCACAGGCCCCCTGGGCTCCGCCTCCACCTGGCAGCGCACGGGGGCGTCCCGCCCCGTCAGCAGCGGGGCAAATGCGCGGCGCACCGCATCCTCCACCCGTTCCAGCCGGGCGGCGCCGCCGTAGTAAAAATTTACCCGGGCCCGGGAAAGCAGCGCCCGGTAATCCGCCCACAGCCGCTCCGCCGTCATGGACCGGGCGCACTGTGCGCTGCCCAGCTTATCCACGGCATAGGCCTCCCCGGCGCACATCTCCTGTATCAGCCGGAAAACCGCCCATCCACGCTTGTCATTCACCCGCGCCTCAATACGGTCGGCCAGGTTGACCCCTTCCGACTCCACATAATCCCGCCGGAATGCCCCCTCCTGGAGCACGGGATCCAGCAAAACCTCTCCCATCAAGGCGGCGGTCGGTTCCAGCACCGCCGACCCATCCAGGGCATAATGGTCGTCAATGAAGCTGCTCAAAAAGCTGACGCACTGGCTCTCCCCCCGCTGGCGCACCGCCGGGCCCAAAGAAGCGCCGTACAGCGCATCCGTCGCAGCGGACAGCCGCTCCATATCCGGGTGGTTCCTGCTGCCCCGGCTGAGCACCTCCGGGATCAGCGCCCCGGCGGTGGCGGTTTCCCCGCTCAGGGGGATAGTAAGGGTCACGGCCAACAGGCCAGTTTTGAACTTGTCCGTCTGGATTGCGGACAGTTCCACGCCGTCCGCCAGCCGCTTCCAATGCTGCTGCATAACCTTCCTCCTCATTGGTGCAGATTGTTCTAAACCAGTATTATACATCATAGGCCGCCATTTGACACCTGTTATTTTGCCTGGAGCGGTAAATTTTTTCTAAACACGGAAACACCCCCGCCCAGGCGGGGGTGTTTCCATACTATTCAAACCAGCCCTACTCCTTGAACATGGGTGTTGACAGGTAGCGCTCCCCGGCATCGGGCAGAACAGCCACAATCGTTTTGCCCGCGTTTTCCACCCGTTTGGCCAGCTGCACCGCCGCCCACAGGGCCGCCCCGGAGGAAATGCCCACCAGTATACCCTCCAGCCGCCCCATTCTTCTACCCAAAGCAAAGGCGTCCTGATCCTCCACGGTGATAATCTCATCGTACACAGTGGTATTCAGCACCTGGGGCACAAAGCCCGCACCGATCCCCTGGATTTTATGGGCTCCCGGGGTTCCTTTGCTCAAAACCGGGGAGCTGGCGGGCTCCACCGCCACCACCTCCACCTTGGGGTTTTTCCCCTTCAGGTATTCACCTACCCCAGTAATGGTGCCGCCGGTGCCCACTCCAGCCACAAAAATATCCACTTGGCCATCGGTATCCTCCCAGATCTCCGGCCCGGTGGACGTCCTGTGGGCGGCAGGGTTGGCCGGGTTGACAAACTGGCCGGGAATGAAACTGCCGGAAATCTCCCGGGCCAGCTCCTCCGCCTTGGCAATGGCCCCAGCCATTCCCTTCGCCCCTTCAGTAAGTACCAACTCGGCTCCATATGCCTTCATCAGCTGCCGCCGCTCCATGCTCATAGTGTCGGGCATAACAATGATGACTCGATAGCCCCGCGCTGATGCCACCGAGGTCAAGCCGATTCCGGTGTTTCCTGATGTGGGCTCAATGATAACGCTGCCCGGCTTCAGCATCCCCCTGGCCTCGGCGTCATCCAGCATGGCCTTGGCCACCCGGTCCTTTGCACTCCCCGCAGGGTTGAAATATTCCAGCTTTGCCAGGATCCGGCCCCCCGTCCCCTCTGCCCGCTCCAGCCGGGTAAGTTCCAGCAGCGGTGTACGGCCGATCAGCTGGTCTATTGATGTATAAATGTTCCCCATATACGGCGTCCCTCCTCAATGAGCGCGCTGTCCAAGCTTTTAATGCCCGGCGCCTTTCGCCCTTCCGTGATGCGTTATTTCCAGATCGGCCTTTCCCGGCCCGATATACATCATACGCCGTGCACCCTTCGCTTGTCAATGCCGGTTCAGCATAAGAATCTGCCCCGTCTGAAAGGTTTTCCAATTTTTTCGGAAATTTCCCGGTTTCCCGGAAAATCCAGGCATTTTCTCCTTGACTTTTGAGATCGTTTGTGGTATAGTAACTCATTGTAAAGCTAATAAACTTTACACATTATTTTTGGAGGCGGGATTCCATGAAAAATCAGGCATACCGAATGGCCATGCTGTTTGATTTTTACGGCGATCTGCTCACTGAGCGCCAGCGGGAATTCTATGACCTCTATTACAATGAGGACTTGTCGTTGGCTGAGATCGCGGAGAATTACGGCATCTCCCGCCAGGGCGTGCGGGATGTGATCGTCCGGGCCGAGGCATCCATGACGGAGATTGAGGACAAAACCCACATTATCCGCCGTTTCCAGCAGTCCCGGGCGGCTATCGCCGCCATTGACCAGGCCGCCGACAAGCTGCTCCAGTCTGTTGACCGGCGCAGCTACAGCGACGCCATGCTGGATGAGCTGGCCCGGACTATCAAGGAAAATGTGGCCAAACTGGAGCAGGAGTAACTGTTATGGCATTTGAAAGTCTCACCGATAAGCTGTCCGCCGTGTTCAAGCGCCTGCGGGGCAAGGGCCGTTTGTCCGAGGCCGATGTGAAGGAGGCCATGAAGGAGATCAAAATGGCCCTCCTGGAGGCGGACGTCAATTTCAAGGTGGTTAAAAGCTTTGTGGCCTCGGTCACCGAGCGGGCCGTGGGCCAGGACGTGATGGAATCCCTCACCCCCGCCCAGATGATTGTAAAGATCGTCAATGAGGAGCTTACCTCCCTCATGGGCGGCGGCGGCAGCAAGCTGGCCATCTCCCCCGCCCCCCCCACCATTGTCATGCTGGTGGGCCTTCAGGGCGCCGGCAAGACCACCAACGGCGCCAAGCTGGCGGGCCTGATGAAAAAGCAGGGCAAGCGGCCCCTCCTGGCCGCCTGCGATGTGTACCGCCCCGCCGCCATCAAGCAGTTGGAGGTAGTGGGCGAGCAGCTGGACATCCCGGTGTTCCAAATGGGGCAGATCGACCCGGTGGACATTGCCAAGGCTGCGGTGGAACACGCCAAAAAGCACGGCAATGACATGGTGTTTCTGGACACCGCCGGGCGGCTCCACGTGGATGAAGCGCTGATGGACGAGCTGCGCCGGGTCAAAGAAGCCGTAACCCCCACCGAGATTCTGCTGGTGGTGGACGCCATGATCGGCCAGGACGCGGTCACCGCCGCCAAAGCCTTTGACGACGCGCTGGACATCGACGGCGTCATGCTCACCAAACTGGACGGCGACGCCCGGGGCGGCGCGGCTCTCTCCATCCGGGCCGTCACCGGCAAGCCCATCAAGTTCGCCGGCACCGGCGAAAAGCTGGACGCGGTGGAGGTATTCCACCCAGACCGTATGGCCAGCCGCATCCTGGGTATGGGCGACGTGCTCTCCCTCATTGAGAAAGCGGAGCAGAATCTGGATGCCAAAAAAGCCGCCGAACAGATGGAGCGGCTGCGGAAAAACAAGTTCACCCTGGCCGATTTCTATGACCAGCTGGTCCAGCTCAAAAGCATGGGCTCCATGGAAGATATTATGGGCATGCTCCCCGGCATGGGAGGCAAAAAAATGGATCTGTCTGTGGATGAGGGCAATCTTAAGCGCATTGAGGCCATTATCCAGTCCATGACCCCCTTTGAGCGGGAAAACCCCTCCGTGCTCAACTCCAGCCGGAAAAAACGTATCGCCGCCGGCTCCGGCACCCAGGTAGTGGATGTAAACCGGCTGCTGAAGCAGTTTGACATGATCCAGCAGTTTACCCGGCAATTTGCCAACCCCAGGAAGGCCAAGGGCCTGTTCGGGAAGTTTAAGGGTATGGGAATGCCATTCTGATAAGGGGGCGTTTTTATGAATTGCGGCACGTGCGGGACTGCCTTGCTAACCGCCCAATTTTATACCGGCGCGCATAGCGTGCCGCCCTATCTGTCGCGCAAGCGCGGTAAGGGCGCTTTCGAGCCGGAGCGCCGCAGCGGCGTGGACTGCTTTGTATGTCCCGTGTGCGGAAAAATAGAGTTTTACGCACAGGACGCGCAAAACCTTTTGTTCCAGTGAAAAATTTCGTTGGTTTACGTCCCTTCCGGGGCATTTACCATAAATGAACAAACAACTTTTGGAGGTGAATATAAGATGGTTAAAATCAGACTGCGCCGCATGGGCGCCAAGAAGGCCCCCTTCTACCGCGTTGTGGTCGCCGACTCCCGCTATCCCCGGGACGGCCGCTTCATCGAGGAGCTGGGTACCTATGACCCCCGTCAGAACCCCGCCGCCGTCAACATCGACGTGGAGCGGGCCCAGGCCTGGATCAAGACCGGCGCCCAGCCCACCGACACGGTGCGTGACCTGCTGAAAAGGGCCGGCCTGTAATCACGATTGGGAGGCCACATGAAGGAATTGCTCACTTATATCGCCCGCAGCCTGGTGGACGATCCCGGCGCGGTGTCCGTCTCTGAATATGAGACGCCCGCCGAGACGGTGCTGGAGCTCCGGGTCGCTCCCAGCGACATGGGCAAGGTGATTGGCCGTCAGGGCCGAATCGCCAAGGAGATCCGGGCGCTGATGCGCTCGGTGGCCCAGCGCCAGGGCAAAAAGATCTCAGTCGATATCGTAGACTGACTCTGAAAAGCCGGCGGGCTGTCCCGCCGGCTTTTACCGTTTGGAGGTGCGTTCCCATTCAGGAATTTTTAGACTGCGGTGAGATTGTCAACACCCACGGCATCCGCGGCGAGGTACGAATCGTCCCCTGGGCGGACAGCCCGGAATTCCTGCGCAGCTTTTCCACGCTGTACGTGGACGGCGCGGCCATGCCGGTGGCATCCAGCCGGGTGCACAAGGGCAGCGTCATCGCCCGGTTCCAGGGGGTGGATACCGTGGAGGGGGCCATGGCCCTCAAGGGGAAAACAGTCCAGCTCCGCCGGGCCGACGCCAGGCTTCCCCAAGGTTCTTTTTTTCTGGCGGACATCATCGGTTTGGATGTGGTAGACCAGGATGGGCAAAGGCTGGGCACATTGAAAGAAGTCCTCTCCCCTTCCCGGCAGCAGGTGTATGTGGTAGCCGGGGAGCGGGAAATCATGATTCCCGCTGTGCCGGAGTTCATCCTGGAAACCAACATCGAAGCGGGATATATCAAGGTGCGCCTGATTGAGGGGATGTGAGACGGAATGTACCACATCGACATTATGACGCTGTTTCCCGACACGGTGGGGGACGTGCTGTCCGAGTCCATCCTGGGCCGGGCCCAGGAGCGGGACATTCTGCGCATCGACACCCACCAGATCCGGGACTACACCCTGAATAAGCAGAAGCAGGTGGACGACTACCCTTACGGCGGGGGCCGCGGGGCATTGCTCCAGGCTGACCCGCTGTACCAGTGCTGGGCACACATCTGCCGCCAATATGAGACGCGCCCTCACACCATTTACCTCTCCCCCTGCGGCAAAACCTTCACCCAGGCGGACGCCAAACGGCTGGCCTGGGAACACGGCCACCTGATTCTAGTGTGCGGCCACTATGAGGGCATCGACCAGCGGTTCATCGACGAGTGCGTAGACGAGGAGATTTCCCTGGGGGATTTTGTCCTCACCGGCGGGGAAATCGCCGCCATGGCGGTTGCGGATGCGGTGTGCCGCCTGGTGCCCGGGGTGTTGTCCGATGCGGCGTGCTTCCAAGAGGAGAGCCATTGGGATGGACTTCTCGAATACCCCCAATACTCCCGGCCCGAAGTGTGGCACGGCAGGGCTGTCCCACCCGAGCTGCTCACCGGCGACCATGCCAAGGTGGAGCGCTGGCGGCGCAAGCAGTCCCTGCTGCGCACCAGGGAACGGCGGCCCGAGCTGTATGGGAATCTGGATCTCTCCTCCAAAGCCGACCAGAAGCTGCTGGCGGAGCTGGAACAGGATCTAACCCGTCCTGTCCTCCCCCAACCGGTGGAGTGCCGCCCGGCGCGGCAGGATGATCTGGACGCCATGCTGGTCATCGCCGCCCAGGCCCAAGCCTTTCTAGCCTCCTGCAAGGTGGACCAGTGGCAGGATGGCTACCCGGAGCGCAGGCATTTTCAAGTTGACTTGGACCGTGGCGAGTGCTTTGTACTCACCTGCGAGGGAACCCTTGGGGCATTTTTTGTTCTTTCTTCCCGCCCCGAACCCAGCTACAACTCTATTTCCGACGGAAAATGGTCCCGCGAAGAACCATACGCCGTCCTCCACCGGTGCGCCGTGGCGGAACAGTGGAGGGGCGCCGGGCTGGCTGACCGCATGATCGCGGAGTGCGGACAGCTGGCCCTGTCCCAAGGCCTGGGCTGGCTGCGGGTGGACACCCATAAAAAAAACAAGGCCATGCAGGGCCTGCTTCGCCGAAACGGCTTTCAATACCGTGGAAATATCACCGTCACCGTGAACGGCGGTCATGACCCCCGGAGAGTGGCCTATGAGAAGCGGCTGAAGCCTTTGTAAAGGTTTTGTTAACCGCCCCCTTTCTCTTGACAATCCATGGTGATATGATATAATCTGATTTACATTATTATGTAAGGGGATTGTTTTTATGAGCTTTTCCATCATCGTTGACAGTTGCTGCGATTTGACCCCCGACATGCGGGCAGACCCAGTGTTCCGCTCCATTCCTCTTACCATCCGCGTCGGCGGCAAAGACTATGTGGATGACCAGAGTCTGGATACCAGCCTGCTCATCTATGCCATGGATCAAAGCCAGGATGCCTCTTCCTCCTCCTGCCCCTCCCCCGGCGACTACCTGGAGGCATACCGGCAGGCCGAGGGAGATATTTACGTAGTCACCCTCTCCGCCCTGCTCAGCGGCTCCCATAACAGCGCCTGGCAGGCAAAGCAGATGTTTTTGGAAGAGGCTCCTGAACGGAATATCCATGTGTTCAATTCCTGCTCGGCCTCGGCGGGCGAGGTGCTTTTGGCCCAGAAAATCCATCAACTGGCCCAATCCGGCGTCCCCTTCTCCCAGGTCGTAGCGCAGGCTGAGCTGGCCATTACGGACACCAACACCCTGTTTGTGCTGGAAAACCTGGACAATCTGCGAAAAAACGGCCGGCTCACCAAGGTACAGGCCATGCTCACCGGAGCGCTGCGCATCAAACTGATTATGGGTTCCACCCCGGAGGGAGAAATCTGCAAACATGGGCAGGCGCTGTCCATCAAGCAGGCTTTGAGCAAGCTGGTGGACATTATGGCGGCAGATGAAAAACACATAGGGAAACCGCTTTATATTGCCCAATGCCTATGCCCCGACCGCGCCCAGCAGCTGTGGGAGCTGGCGCAAAAGGCCTGCAAATTTTCCAGCGTCGTGATTACCGCCACCCGGGGGCTCAGCTCCTACTATGCCAACAGCGGCGGCGTGATTGTGGCCTACTAAAGCAATAGGAGCGACTATAACATGGCGTCTGCAAAGCTTCACATTAAGAAGGAGCTCCGCGGCCCCATTCTGGATCTGGGCGGCGGCGGAGAGGGTGTCATCGGGCGAATCTATGGCCGGCAGGCAGTGGCCATAGACAGCCGCCAGGATGAACTGGACGAGGCGCCGGATGGCCCTCAAAAATTCCTCATGGACGCTACCGAGCTGACCTTTGCAAATTGCTCTTTTCAGCATGTCACCACCTTTTTCACCCTTATGTACATGTCCCGTGCGGTTCAGGCCCAGGCAATCACCCAGGCCGCCCGTGTACTCTCCCCCGGCGGAAGTCTCCAAATCTGGGACGCCCAAATCGCATCCGCCTATCCCGAACCCTTTTTAATTGATGTGGATATTGACGCCGCAGGGACCGCCGTTCACACCACTTACGGTATTCTCAAAGAGGACGCGGCTCAGGATTCCCAACGCATGCTCCAGCTTTGTCAGGCCGCCGGGCTGGAGCTGGCGGCAAGGGAAGACCATGACGGTTGGTTCTACCTCCGCTTTCTTAAAAAGCTGTGCCAATGACGCCAGAACGCATCTTTGTGGTTAAAATCACTCCTGAGCTGCGTGAAAAATTAGGGAGGCATTTATGAATCTCACCGATATCCGTGATATCAAGGCCTTGCAGGCCCGCCACGGATTCCGTTTTTCCAAATCCATGGGCCAAAACTTTCTCATTGCCGACTGGGTTCCCCGGGATATTGCCGATGCCGCCGGGCTGGATGAACACTGTGCCGTGTTGGAAATCGGCCCGGGGATTGGCTGCCTCACCCAGCAGCTGGCCCGCCGGGCTGGCCGGGTTGCCGCCATTGAGCTGGACTCCTCCCTGCTGCCCATCCTCCGCGAAACGCTGGCCGATTGTCCTAATGTGGAGATTATTTCCGGCGATATAATGAAGCTGGAGCTAAGCACAATCCTATTTGACAAGTTTCCAGGCTTTACAGTCAAAGCCTGTGCCAATCTGCCCTACAACATCACCACCCCTGTACTCACCCGGCTCCTGGAGTCCGGCTGCTTCCAGTCCATTACGGTAATGGTTCAGAAGGAGGTGGCAAGGCGAATCTGCGCCGCCCCCGGCGGCCCAGACTGCGGGGCATTTTCTCTTTTTTGTCAATACCATGCCCATTGCGAGCTGCTGTTTGAGGTCCCGCCTGACTGTTTTTTCCCCGCGCCCAAGGTCACTTCCGCCGTTATTCAGATGATTCCACATCCTGAACCGTTGGTGCCGGGTGACCGGGACGCTATTTTTGCCGTTGTGAAGGCCGCCTTTGCCCAGCGGCGCAAGACATTGCTCAACGCCTTGTCTGCCGTCTACGGCAATCGGTTTTCTAAAGAACAGTTGCGGCAGATCATTTTGTCCTGCGGCCTGCCTGAGACCGTCCGGGGTGAACAGCTGAGTCTGGAACAGTTTTCCTCCTTGTCCCACGCACTGCACTGAGATACCCTCCTTTGTCAAATCCTTTTCCCCCGCATAGGATGAAGCAAAGGAGGTTTTCCTTATGCCAATTATTTATCTTTCTCCTTCTACACAGCAATATATATAATGAAGAAATAATCCCCTCCGTTTCTGGGCTGCGCGCTTACCAGGAACAGCCCCCTGAACAACTCTATTCGGCATTTGATTAGGGCTTGTTTGAAAATTGTCAACACGCCCAATCGGCGGGCCTTTTTCCGCCGAGCTGCGTTGCTTTGCCTTGAAATACACAAAGTATTTCTGCGCCAAATCGCCTTGCCCGGCGAAAAAATTCCTTGCCGCTGGGCATATTGCCAATTTTCAAACGGCGCCTAGCTTTTTTTCCAAAAATGCAGGCACTTCTGCGGACAAGCATCCACGCATTTCCCGCATCGGATGCACTCCGGGGAGCAGGAAATTTCTTGCAGAGAGAGTGCCACCGGGCAGGCCCGTTCGCAAGCCATGCAAGAAACGCACCGTCCCTTTTCCCATTGGATCTGCACCAGGCTGAAACGATTGAACCAACCGTAAACCGCTCCAAGCGGACACAGATATTGGCAAAATGGCCGGTAAACCTTCACAGAGAGCAACACAATGCCAAGCAGAATCCCCAGTTTCCAGAAGAATAGGCCACCAGCTTGGCTCCGCAGGGCTTCATTCGCGCCAAGCAGGGGCAGAGCGCCAAATAAAGTCCCGGACGGGCACAAATATTTGCAAAACGCCGGGACTTTCGCAAATCCTCCGAATAAGAACAAGGAGCCTACGCATACAAAAAGGACCAATACGGCATATTTACCGTATTTCAGTACGCGGTGAAGGGGCAGACATTTTTTCTTTTTGAAAATGGGAATTCTGTGCAAAAGATCCTGTACCAGTCCGAACGGGCACAGCCAGCCGCAGACGAAGCGCCCAAGGAAGCTTCCGAAGAGGAAGAGAAATCCAAGCGCGACAAAAGGTATTTGCAGGCCCCTCTGGTTCAGCAGTGCCTGCAAGGCCCCGATGGGACACGCGGCAATGGCCCCTGGGCAAGAGTAGCAGTTCAGTCCCGGTACGCAGGCATATTTTAAAGCGCCTCGGTAAATCTTCCCATTTAGGAAGCCATACATGTATCCATTTGTCACGATGGTAAATAGCAACTGTACAGTCAATCGAAGTCGTTTCATATGTCACCCGATCCCGATGCACTCCAGGCAGATCATCACTGCCTTTTTCCATACCACAGCAAACTGACCTTGAAAAACCCCGATCACGAGGGAAACGATCCCGGCCAGGGCTCCGAGCATCCAAGCGTGCCGCTTACTGAGCTTCCAGAAGCCCATTGACAATCTCCTCCCAAGCTGATTTTTCTGCGGAGCCGACGACGCCACCCAAGTACATTCCATCTCCATCAAAAAAGAAGGTGGTGGGAACTCCGCTTACACTGTTCAGAATTGCCCGGTAGATGGAGTCGTTGGCAAGCAGGTGCGGGTAAGCCGCCCCTGTCTCCTGAACCAGGGTTTCCACAAGCGTCTGATCCTCTCCCTCCATCACATCGCTGACAATGCCGATGATCTGGAACTCCGACCCGTCATATTCCTCCGCCAATTCTCCGAGTCCCGGCATCTCGCGCAGGCAGGGGTTACAATAGGTCGCCCACACGTTGACCATGGTGAGCTTGGACTGAGAAAAAATGTCCTGCGAAACTGTATTCCCGTCCAGGTCAGTCCCCTCGAAGGTAATAAAAATGGGAGAGGACTCCTCCAAAGGCAGTTCTTCCGAGACCAAAGGCCCGCTTGCCGTATCCGATTCAGGAGAGGATCCGGCTGACGGTCCGCCGCCGGCTTCCGCGCAGCCGCATAGCAGGATCAGCCACAGCACCAGAATACCTAAACACATCTTGCGCAGTTTGTCCATATCAGTCCCTCCGTTATTACAGCTTTCTCTCGTTTCCGCCAGATAGCCTGCGCGTTCCCGACCATGAGCTTACAGGCAAGCCGATATTAGCCTTTGCTATACGCCCTTCCACCCTCTCAATTCAAACACATTATACGAAATATGGTACGAATAATCAAGAATTAAAAATTGCGCAGGTATATCTGCCTGCGCAATTTTTATACGATAGTTGACGCACAAGCTTTGCCGGACAGCGGTTGCCGATTTTCAGCTGCGCTTACCATATAAGCGCAAAAAGGGCAGGCGCCGCCCATTCCTCTGCGTCCGCCCTTTTCCTGCCTATTTTCCAGTATTTCTCCCCTGCTCAATCCCAATCCTGCTCATAATCCAGCACCGCGCCGGTGGCGCCGTCAATGGTGTACTCATACTCCACCCGGCCCACTTCGAACTCCACGTCGTACTCCAACCGCCCGTCATCCCAGTCCCGTTCCACCTCCAATTTGCTGGTTTCGCTCTCTAACACTCCGGCATGGACCAGGGCTGCGGCCTTGGCTGCCTCAATGCCAATGTCTTCGGAGGAAACCACACCGCCGTGGTGCCCGCTACCGTGGTGCTCCTGCTCGTGCTTGAGCACGGAGCAGGAACGGCCGTCGATGGTGTAATCGTACTCCGTCTCGCCGCACCAGAATTCCACATCGTATTCCAACCGTCCGTCGTCCCAGTCCCGCTCCACTTTGAGCCCGGTGATCTGGGACTCGCTCAGCCCCGCGTGTTCCAGCGCGGCAGCCAGCGCGGCCTCCCGGCCCACGTCCTGACCGGCGGGGGGCGCGGAGGGCTGGGGCTGGGCGGAGGGCGAAGGCTGCGGAACCGGGGTGGTATCCGGGACGGGGACGACTGTGCCGGGGGCCAGGCTCACCACATCCTTTGGCCCGCTGAGCACCTGGCCGGTGAACGCATCCACAATATACTCATACTCGCCCCAGGCAGTCTTGACCTCCACCTCGTAGTGGGGCGGGAACTCGTCCAGCTCCGGATCCACATCGGTGGTCACCGAGCTGAGCTCCAGCGTGCCCGCATATTCCTCAGCGGCCAGCGCGGCGGCGGACTTGCCGATGGGAATGCGCTGCTCCCCTGCGTCCAGCAGATCCTCCAGCTCCTCCACCGACAGGGCGGCCAGCTGCTGGAAGGCGCTGGCGCTGTTGGTGGCAACGGTACCGTTCATCTCCATCACCCGGCGCACCAGGGCGGCTTTTCCGGCGGAGATGCCGCTGTCAAAGGTTTCATACTCCGGCGCAGACGTCCCGGCATCATGGGCGATCACCTGGCTGAACACCGACGTCCCCGGGGCCTGGCTCTGGAGCACCCCATCCACCGAGGCCACCAGTTCCCGCTGGAGCCGGGCGGCCCGGGCCTGGTCACTGTCCTCCACCGAAATCAGGATGGCGGAGGAAATGCTGTCCATGTAACCCGCTTTCACCAGCGCCCCCACAATGGCGTTCACAGCCACATCCAGCTTTGCTCCCTTGAGGTCCGCCCCCCCGTCCATGGAGAACAGCACTGCGGCGGCCTCCTGGTTCAGGGCGGTGCACGAAATCACCCGCCCGCCCCGGCTGGCCTTCAGCTCAATGCTGGGGTTCACATCCAGCGACACCACCGACGCTACGGCGCAGTTCTGGTAGTAATAACCCGCTCCGCCGCCCGCCCCCAGCAGCACCAGCGCCGCGCAGGCGGCGGCCAGCCAGGCCCTCCCTTTTTTCTTTCCTGCGGCCCCCCCTGTCACGGCCAAGTCAACCATATTCTGTTGCTTCATTTCCATCACGCTCCCGTTTTGCTCACCGCAGCGGGAGAGAACCGCGTCCAGATCGTCCGGCGCAGCATGGGATATGGCCTGGGCCAGCCGCTGTTCCAGTTCCCGGTCAGTCATCGGTCGCTCTCTCCTTTCATCAGGCTGCGCAGTTTGCCCAGCCCGCGGTGGTATTTTGACAGGACGGTGGACAGCGGCTTTTCCAGCAGCCGGGCAATTTCCCGGTGCTTCAGCCCGGCTACGGCGTGGAGCAGAACAATTTGCCGCTCCTCCTCCCCCAGCCCCGCCAGCGCCTGCTGGAGGAGCTGCCGGTCCTCGGGGGAGATGCCGGGGGCCTGGGCCGGGATGGCGTTCCACTCCTCCTCTCCCAGCTCCACCTGCCGCACGCCCCTGCGCAGCCGGGCCAGGGCCAAGTTGCGGGCTATGGTGAGAAGCCACGCCATGGGCGAGCCCTGGGGACAGTAGGCGGGGGCGCCCTCCCACACCCGGACGAACACATCCTGGGCCACGTCCTGGGCCTCGTGGGCGTCGTGGAGCAGGGACAACGCCAGGGCATACACCGCGCCCCGCGCCCGGCCGTACAGCAGGGCGAATGCCTCCCTGTCTCCCCGGCCTGTCTGAACCACAAGCTGCTCCAGCTCCCGGTTCCGGCGATCCCGGTTCTCTTGCGTTATCTGGGTGCCAAGCACAGTCAGCATAGTCCATTTCTCCTGTCATACAAGGAATGCGCGAATTGGGCGTTTTATCGCACGCCCCACAAAATTTTTTCAAGCAGCCTGACGCCCCGGTGCGGATGAAAAAGCACCCCGGGCTGCGGGGTGCTTTTTACATCGGACTCCGCCGGCGGACAGGCCGGCGTTTTCTTACCGGCGGCCCAGCGCCGCCTCCTGAAGCTGGTCAAAGGCCGCCATGCACTCATCCACCGAGGCGCCCCCCAGCAGCTGCCGTACAATGAGGCAGGTATTGCCCCACTGCTCCACATTCATCCCCGCATTGGAGCCCAAAACATAGACGCCTTCCTCAATTCTGTGGTTTAATGGCCGCAGGGCCGGTACACAGTCCACCGACACATTTTGGGATGGGGAAATCACCCGGTTGGTCTCTGAAAACAGCTGAAGGGCCTCATCAGAGATCATAACGTCCAACACCCGCATGGCATCCTGGGCATGCTCCGCGTCGGCGCCCACCGCCCATCCGGTCATGGGCATCACCGGCATCTGGCCCCGGCTGCTGGGGAATCCGATCACCTGCATCTCAAAATCTGTCTTGCCGTAGGCGGTTTCCGTGTTGGCCGCCCCCCAGTAGGCCATGACGATGGGGGTTCTGCCCGCCAGGAAGTCCGGCCCCTCCCCATCAATGGCCTCGCTGACCAGCGCCTTTGCCCCGTCAATATACCCACAGTCCATCAGTGTCTGGAGAAACTCAAAGCCGGGGCGCATATAGTCGCTGTACTTGGCCTCCCCGCCGTTCAGAGCGGCGATCTCCGCCTCGGTGTTCCCGCCGTTGTAGAGATCCGCGTAGGCCTGGGCGAATACGAAGGTCTCCAGCCACCAGCGGTTAGCGCCTATGGGGGTCTCGATCCCGTTTTCCTGGAACACCCGGCAGCACTCCAGGAACTCCTCCGGCGTATTGGGCAAATCCAATCCGTACTGCTTGAACAGATCCACGTTGACAAACAGGCCGTAGGCCACTACCTCCTGAGGGATGGCCACCAGCTTGCCATCCACCGTATTGGCGGTTCGGATGATCTCCCGCAGGTTTTTCGCGCTGTCCAGCCCCGACAGGTCCATCAGCCTGCCCTCGCCCCCCAGGGCCAGGATAGTGTCCGGGTTGAGCAGATACAGGTCGTCCATATTGTTTCGGGCCCGGTCCAGGGCCACCTCGTCATAGGTCCTGTCCTGATAATCCTCCGCAGTGTAGGTCCAGTAGGACACGCTGACGCCCAGCCTCTCCTCCGCCATGGCCACCGTCAGGTCCGCAGCGGTCCTGGCCACATTTTCCGCATCAGGGTCGGTTTTCTCCATGGGACTGAACAAGTTGACCACCTGCTTGACAACCTCCTGGGAAGGAAGCAGGTTTTGGTTCTCATCCCCGCCTGTACAGGCCGACCCCGCCAACAGCAAAAGTCCCGCCATGCAAATAGCGGCCCATCCGCGCAGGCCGTTGTTTTCTTGCTTTTTCATGGCCGTCCATCCTTTCATTTCACAAATTGCCTGACCGCCTTTTTCAGCAGCTCCACGTCCAGCGGCTTGGACACGTGGGCGTTCATCCCTGCGTCCAGCGCTGCCTTTTCATCCTCCGCAAAGGCGTTTGCCGTCATGGCAATGATGGGGATGCTCCCCGCGTCCTCCCGCTCCAGGGCCCGGATGGCGCGGGCGGCGTCGTGCCCGTTCATCACCGGCATCTGCACATCCATCAGGATGGCGTCAAATTCGCCCGGTTGGGAGTGCCGGAACCGTTCCACCGCCAGCAGGCCGTTCTCCACAACCTCGCAGGAGGCCCCCTCCAATTCCAAAAGCTCCGTCAAAATTTCGGCGTTGATCTCGTTGTCCTCCGCCGCCAGAAAGCGCAGCCCCTCCAGGCTGTCCCCCTGTTCAGGCTCCGGCTGGGCGGCGGCCCCGTCCCCCCAAAGCTCCTCCACCTTCTCCCGGAAGGCAGCCGCAAAAAAGGGCTTAGCCAGCACGCCCGTGCGCCCCATTTCCGCAGCCTGTTCTATCCCCTGGGCATCGTGCTCCGCCAGCAGTACAAGGGGCGCCTCGGGAAGGGCGCGGCGCAGCTCCCAGGCCGCTTGGGCGCCGTCCATCCCCGGCCCATCCCAGTCCAGCAGCACCAATTGATAGGCCCCGCCGCCCCGCACCCGCTCCAGGGCGTCTTCCAGCCCGGCGGCGGTGTCCACTTGGATGCCCGTGTCCGCCATAAGGGTCTGAATGCCCTCCCGGCCTTCCGGGTCCGCCTCCACCGCCAGCAGCTGGGATATCCCCCGGTCTTTCCAGAACTGCCGGTCCGCATAGCCCTCCTGGATGCGCAGCTCCAGCTCCACCCGGAAGGTAGACCCCTGGTCTACCTGGCTGGCCACGTCGATGGTTCCCCCCATCAGTTCCACAATGCTCTTGGTGATGGCCATACCCAGCCCGGTGCCCTGCACCTTGTTGGTGGTGCTGTTCTCCGCCCGGGTAAAGGCGTCGAAAATGGTCTCCAGGTACTCCGGCGTCATGCCGTAACCATCGTCCTCCACCTCAATGAGAATATGTTCGTACTGGCCGGAACGCTGCTTGAGCCCGATCATGCGCAGCCAGATGTGGCCGCCCTCCGGGGTGTATTTTACGGCGTTGGACAGCAGGTTAATGAGGATCTGGTTGATCCGGGTCTCGTCCCCCACCAGGTACTCGTGGCGGATGCCCGTCACCTCCACATGGAACTCCTGGGACTTGGCGCGGGCCATGGGCTGGATAATGGCGTCCACCGAGGCCACCACATCGCTCAGGGCAAATCGGTCAAAGGTGAGCACCACCTTGCCGCTCTCTATTTTGGAGACATCCAGAATGTCGTTGATGAGGCTGAGCAGGTGTTGTCCGGAGGATGTGATTTTTTTGGTGTACTCCCGCACCTTGGCCGGATTGTCGGCATCCCTGGACAGCAGGGTGGTGAAGCCCAACACCGCGTTCATGGGCGTGCGGATATCGTGGGACATGTTGGACAGGAAGGTGGTTTTGGACTCGCTGGCAATCTGGGCAGCCTGGAGGGCCTGGGCCAGCTGCTGGCTGTGGAACCGCCGCTCCTCCTCCCGCTCTTTTCTCACCCGGTCCTGCTGCCGCCAGTTGAGGTAATACAGCAGCGCACACAGGAAGAAGGCTGCCAACATGGCGGCCACCACCATGGCAATATTCTGGTTGACTGTCCGCCCCTCCTGCTGGATGGCCTCCACAGGCACATAGCCCACCAGAAAAATAGTCCCCCCGTTCACCGACCACATATAGTTGAGGGCCTTCACCCCCCGGATATTATGATAAAATAGGATATTTTGCCCTTCGCCCAGGCACTGGGCCACCTCCGAGCGGATGCCGGGATCTTGGATATCGTTGGCCCGGTAAAAGTCGTCCAGGTTCAGGTGGCCGGCGCTGCGCTGGCCCATCCCCTTGGGTTTGAGGACAAACCGCTGGCTCTGGGCGTCCATGATATACAGCGACGCCTGCTTGTTATAGAACCCGTCCGAGGGCAGGGCGCGGTCTATGGCGTCATAGACATACTCCACGTACAGCGTCCCGGTCTCCACCCCGTCCCGCTCCACGGGACATTTCATGGTGTAGGCCCAGGTGCCCATATGGTTCAGGTAAGACCGGGAAATGGACATACCTGCCACCGTGCCCCCGGCGGAAAAATCCAGCCCCTCCGCCGTGAACACCTCCCCGTTGTTGGAAATGCCCTGCGTCCTGCCCGCCGGAATCAGGGACAGCTTCACCATAGTCCGGTTGCTGGAGGAGGAAAGAATGAACCCCTCCGGATCCTCCGCCCGGGCCACCTCCCGGGCAATCAAGACTTGGAAATCCGCCTCACTGTTAAAAATGGCCTCAATGGTACACTGGATCAGATCCAGGCTTTCGCTCAGGTTTTGAATGGCGGCGGAGGACATCTCCCGGGACGTTCTCCGGGCTACCGTGTACACAATGGCGCCGAAAACGCAAAAGACCAGCAAAAAAGAGAGAGGCAGAAAAAGTCCCCGCCGCTGTTCCCGTTTCTTTGGCTCTTTTTTCATCTTCACGATCTCCAATCCGCCCCCTTTATTGGAGCCGCCTAAAAGCACCCGGGCAGCCGGGGTCCCATAGTCCCGCCTGCCAAACCGTCTATTTTTTTAATTATACCATTTTCTTCTTTTTAGTGTCAATAGTGCCAGGTTTCGGACATAGGCGTTCCTCCCGCAAAAATTCATCCAGCGTCCGCCCTACCCCCATTATACGCAGCAAGGCGGGCGCGGCTCTTCACCGCACCCGCCTTGCCGTCCCTCTCGCGTTATCCCGGCGCTCCCTTTCAGGAGTCAATCCCCCGGGAGACCAAATACTTCTTGACCATCAGCGCCACTTTGAACGTGATGGCGTCATCAAACTCCCGCAGATCCAGGCCCGTAAGCTTCTTAATCTTTTCCAGCCGGTACACCAGGGTGTTTCGGTGGACAAACAGCTTCCGGGCAGTCTCGGACACGTTCAGGTTATTCTCAAAGAACTTGTTGATGGTAAACAGCGTCTCCTGGTCCAGCGCGTCGATGGGGTTTTTCTTGAACACCTCGCGCAGGAACATTTCGCACAGGGTTGTGGGCAGCTGGTAGATAAGCCGCCCGATGCCCAGGTTTTCATAGTTGATGATGGACCGTTCGGTCTCAAACACCTTGCCCACGTCGATGGCCACTTGGGCTTCCTTGTAGGTACGGGCCAGATCCCGGATATGGCCCACGATGGTGCCGATGCCCACCACCGTCTTGATCCCCAGGTCCCGGGTTAGGGCTTCCTGGACATTCTGGGCAATTTTCTGCAAATCCCGGCCGTCGGCGTTCTCCCCCAGGTGTTTCACCAGGGCCACGTCCGTCTCGCTGACGGACAGCACAAAATCGGTCTGCTTGTCCGGGTACAGCCCGGAAATCACATCCACGGCGGACACGTCGGGCACACCCAGCTGGCGCACCAGGAGCACCGCCCGGGGCGCCTCGGACACAAAGTGCAGTTCCTTGGCCCGGACATAGATGTCCCCCAGCAGGATATTATCGCACAGGATATTCTTCACAAAGGTAGCCTTGTCATTTTTCTCCTCGTAATAAGCCTTGGCCCCGTTCAGGGCAATCACCGCCATGGAACAGATCAGCGCCGCCTGCTCGTCCTCTCCCCGGACAAACGCGGCATAATCAAACTGGCCGTTCCAGCCGGACAACGCCTTAAAGGTAAACCCGTTGCTGGTCACCTGCGAATCCGCCTCCGCAGACAGCAGCACCGCAGCGGCGCCCCACTTCTCGCCAATGCGGGTCAGCTCATTGCACGACACAACCGTGCCCTGCTCATCAATGACCCCCACAACCCGGTCGGTACATTCCTTCATCTGAAGAACGACGCCTTGAAAAATCCTGCTGGACATTGCGTTTTCTCCTTTCTATGCGGCCGGGAGTTGAGCGCTCCGCCACGCTAAGTTGATATCTGTCTCACTCTTTCCCCATCATTATATAGAGTTTCATTGCCGATTTCAATAGTTTTTCAAAAATTTTTTGTGAAAACTGCCAAAAATTTCGTATCATTGACGGACAACGGCCTCCAGTTCCTCCCGGGTCAGCGGCCTCCACCCTCCCTTGGGCAACCTCTCGTCGAGGGTGAGCGGGCCGAAGCGCACCCTCTTCAAATAGGTCACCGGCTTCCCCCGCGACGCCATCATCCGCTTTACCTGATGGTATTTCCCCTCCCGCAGGGTGATATAGGCGCTATTTCTGGATAAAAGTTCCATACCCGCGGGCAGGCACATGGTGCCGTCCCCCAGGGCAATTCCCTCCTGCGCGGCCAGGACGTCGTCCTGGCCCAGTACGCCGTCCACCTCCACATAGTATACCTTGTCCACATGGCTTTTGGGCGAGAGCAGCCGGTGGGCCAGCGGCCCGTCGTTGGTGAGCAGCAGCAGCCCCTCGGTGTTCTTGTCCAGCCGCCCCGCTGGGAAAAGGCCGATGTTTTGATACTCCTCCCCCAGCAGGTCCAGCACCGTGCGCTCCCCCGGCTCAACCGTGGACGACACCACTCCCGCTGGTTTATAAAGCATGAGGTACACCGGATCATGGGCAGGTATGGCCGCGCCGTCTACGCTCACCGGGGCCTGCTCGCCCACCTTGGCCTCGGGGGCGCGGCAGGGCGCGCCGTCCACCCTCACCCGCCCCGCCCGGATCAGCTCCCGTGCCTCCTTCCGGCTCCACCTACCCGTGGCGGCCAGCCGCTTGTCCAGCCGTTCCATTGCCCGCTCCCCTTTCCTCCATCCGCCGCCTCGTCATCATAATGCCGTCCTTCTGAACATATTCTGTTCCTGAGAAATCACAGAACGGAGTGGTACCATGATTATCTTCACGGCGCGTATACCAAAGAGACGGCTGCTGGCGGGGGCCTCCGCCGCCCTGTGCTGCGTGTTCGCGGTCCTGGCCTTCGCCCTCACCCTGGGGGGGCGGGCGGTGGCCGCCTCGGCGGAGGTGAAGAACGTCAGGGACAACGACGACCGCCTGGCTTACTTGAACGGCCTGGGCTGGCAGACGTCCTCCCAGCCCATCGCCACCGAGGAGCTGCTCATCCCCGAGGAATTTGACGAGAGCTACACCGGCTACCTCCAGCTCCAGGCGGACCAGGGCTTCGACCTCACCCAGTACAAGGGCAGGCGGGTGAAGCGGTACACCTACCAGCTCAACAACTACCCCACCCAGGACGAGCCGGTGCAGATCTCCCTGCTCATCTACAAAAACCGGGTGGTGGGCGGCCAGATCCAGTCATCATCCGGCAGCTTCCTCCACGGTCTCGTTCTGCCCCAGCCCTCCACCGGCCCGCAGCCCTCCCCGGCCCCGTCCCAGACGGCCGCAGGGCATGCCATCTGACCGCACAGCCCCCGGCAGCGTTTCATCCTCGCCGGCGGCCTGCCATAAAACAAGGGAGGCGCGGGAAGCGCCTCTCTTGCTTTGTCTTTTTATACCACCTGTTTCCCGTGAAAGAACACGGCCTTCACGTTCAGCCCGCCGTCCAGCACCACCGCGTTGGCCCGCTTGCCCGCATCCAGGCTGCCCACCCGGTCAAAGATGCCGATGGCCTGGGCGGGGGTGACCGCCGCGGAACGCACCGCGTCCGCCAGGGGGACGCCGAAGGAGACGGCGGTTTTCAGGCCCGCCATCAGGTCGGTGACCGACCCGGCAATGGTGCCGTCCGCCAGGGTGGCCAGCGGCCCCTTGACCGTGACCTCCTGCCCGCCCAGGTCGTACTTGCCGTCGGTCATACCCGCGGCCCGCATGGTGTCCGAGATGAGTACCACCCGGTCCGGACCGAACATCTTAAATACCGCCCGCACCACGCTGGGATGGATGTGCACGCCGTCGCAGATCAGCTCCACCCGGCTCCAGGGGGAGTCCAGCGCCGCGCCCACCACGCCGGGGGCGCGGTGGGTGAAGCCCGGCATGGCGTTAAAGAGGTGGGTGACTTCCCTGGCCCCCAGCCGGAAGGCCTCCAGGGCGGTGTCGTAGTCCGCGGTGGTGTGGGCCACCGAGACGGCCACCTCCTCGGCCACCTCCTTGATAAACTCCATGGCGCCCGGCTCCTCCGGGGCCACGGACACCAGCTTCACCAGCCCCTCGGACGCCTCCTCCAGCCGGCGCAGCATGGCCACGTCGGGGGCGTGGAGCCAGTCGCCGTTCTGGGCGCCCTTCTTGGCATAGGACAGGAAGGGCCCCTCCAGGTTGATGCCTACCAAGTCCGCGCCGGGGCGGCCCGCCCGGTTGTGCTCCGCCGCCGTGCGGCACACCTGCATCAGCCGGTCCTCCAGCAGGGTCATCCCCGCCGGGCAGATCTGGGTCACCCCCCGGCTCAGCTCATACTTCGCCATGGCCTGGAGACCGTCCCCGTCGCCGTCGGACAGATCCGCCCCTACGCAGCCGTGGAAGTGCACGTCGGTGAGGCCGGGGATCACATAGCATTCTGCCGCGTCATAGCTCTGTCCGTCCCGGCTGTCCGGGGTAAGCAGGGCGCCGTCGAAGCATACGTCCCGCTCCACAAAGCCCTTTCGCAGGTCGAATACCTTTCCGCCTGTGATTTTCATACGCCGTCCCTCACTTAAGGCCGCTCAGCGCCGCCTCATCGCCAATGATGGTGACATTGGGGTGGAGCTGGAGGATGGAGGCGGGCACCTCCGGGGTGACGGGGCCGTTCACAGTTTTGCGCACCGCCTCCGCCTTGTCCGCGCCGCTGGCCACCACTAGGATGCTGCGGGCGCGCATGATGGTGCCGATGCCCATGGTCAGGGCCTGGCGGGGCACATCGCCGGCGCTGGCAAAGAACCGGGCATTGGCCTCGATGGTACTCTCGGTCAGATCCACCAGGTGGGTGGCCACCGGGAACTCGGCGCAGGGCTCGTTGAAGCCGATGTGGCCGTTGCGGCCCAGGCCAAGCAGCTGCAAATCGGCGTAGCCCAAGGCCCTGACCACGTCTTCATAGCGGGCGCACTCCACCGCCGCGTCGGCGGCCAGGCCGTTGGGCACATTGGTGTTTTCGGGCAGGATATCCACATGGTCGAACAGATTATTCTGCATGAAATAGCGGTAGCTCTGATCGTGGGTGGGGGCCAGCCCTACATATTCGTCCAGGTTTACCGAGTGCACCTGGGCAAAGCTCAGATCCCCCTGCCTGTGCCACTCCACCAGCTGCTTGTAGGCCCCGATGGGGGTGGAGCCGGTGGCCAGACCCAGCACACAGTCCGGCTTGGATACCACCTGGGCTGCGATGACGGCGGCCGCCCGGCGGCTCATGGCGTTGTAATCCTTCTCACAATAGATTCGCATGGCAATACCCTCCGACATGAATTTTTTGGTTGGGCGGCTTTTCAGGCGACTGGCATCCCATTTTCAACACCCTGCCTGGCTGCGCCTTATCATACCAATTGTATAATTCCGGCCCACATTTGTCAACACAAAGAGAAAATGATTTTTTACGGATTTTGTAAAGTGAAATATTTTTCCATTCCTCACAGATGCTTGTCCGCCAGGGCGTCGGCCACCGCCCTGCGCCGCTCCCGGCAGCTCTCCATATCCCGGCGGCACATCTCGTTGAACAGCACGTCGGTGAGGTAGAGCTGCCCCATACGGGCCGCGATGGAGCCCATTTGGAGCGGTCCCTCTTTGGCTCCGCACTCCAGCACAATGTCGGCAAGCGCCGCCCCCGGCGACTTGGGGAACCGGGTGACGAGCACCGTGCCCGCCCCCCTCTCCCGGGCCAGCTTCAGCAGCTCCACCATATCCCGGGTGGAGCCCGAGTAGGAGAAACAGAGCACTGCGTCCCGGCTGGTGAGCATGGCAGCTCGGATCGCCTGAAAATGGGAATCCTCCACGGCGTAAAAGTTTGGAAGGGCGGTGGAGAACAGATGGGCCGCCTCCGAGGCCAGGATCATGGAGCCGCCCACCCCCATGCACAGCACCCGGTCCGACCCCAGCAGCAGATCCGCCGCCGCGGTGATGGCTGCGGGATCAATCATGGCCAGGGTCTGCGTAATGGCGTCCACGTCCGCTGCACAGATCTTCCGGCACATCTCCCCCACATTGTCCTCCGCCAATATCTCCCCGTACAGCGGGTTGACCGGCCGCTGCCCCGCGCTGGCCCCCGCAACCGCCAACTTGAAAGCGCTGTATCCCCGGTAACCCAGGCGGCGGCAGAACCGGGACACGGTGGCTTCCGCCACCTCCGCGACCTCCGCCAGCTCGGAGATGGACATGTATTGGCACTCTTGCCGCTGGGAGAGGATGTAGTCCGCGATTTTTTTCTCTGCGCCGGTGAGCTGGTAATATTCCCGGTTGATTTTTGTGAATACATTTCCGTAAGGCATAGTTCCTCCTTTCCGCCCGCTTCAGCGGGCTGCTTCCGCGGCGCCGGACGGCTCGCAGGTTATTTCTGATACCTTATCATAGCCTGTTCCCACGGATTCCGTCAAGAGAAATCAGGAAATTTTGTTTCACAACAATACAAATTTTTTTAGAAAAGCCAGGACCCGGCAGAATTGTTCTGTCGGGTCCTGCTATTTCTGCCAATCGCATACAAAAAATGGTGAAAATTTGTTTCTCTGCAAGGCTTTCCCCTATCCCCCGATGATCCGGCGGATCTCCCCCTCCGCCTGTTCCACCTCAAATTCCAGCTCCGCTGCGGGCATACGCACCGCCCCGTGCCCCAAAATAATCATCTGCTCCAACCCGTCGGAGGTGGCCACCCTCACCCGGTGCTCTTTCCGCTCCTGCGCCAGGGCATAGGTGGTCTTTTCGATATACATGTCCGCCGTCTCCGCCTCTTTGGTATATACCACCCATAGATCGCCCAGCCGCTCCATGCTGCCGGGGTTTCCCTTCACCTTGTAGGCGTCAAACACCACAATGACCTTGCACCTTTTCCACCCCTGGTAGTTGCGCAGCCGGCTGATGAGCCGTTCCCGTGCGCTGTCCAGATCCTTTCGACCCAGGGCGCGCAGCCCATCCCAGGCGTGGATGATATTGTAGCCGTCCACCAGCAGGTAATCGTCCCCGTCCCGCACCTTCAAGCCCTTCCAGGGCTTTGGCTTTGGGGGCGCGCTCTTTTGCGCCGGCCGGAAGGCGTGGGGCTGCTTTACCGGGCCGTAGGCCCGCTGAAAAATGGCCTCCAGCTCGCGGTCCAGCGCCGCCCTTGACTCATAGCTCATGGCCTCCCGGCGGACCGGGGCGGCCTCCTGCGCGGGCTGCACCCCGGCTGGCCGCCAGCCGCTGTCCAGGTGCATGTGCTCCCGCACCTGATCCCAGGGCACGTTGAACCCCGCCCCGTGGGCGCAGAACACCGACCCGGCGGGGTTCTCCAAGTCCCGCTCCGGGTCGTAGCCGGTGGCCTCAATGACAGCTTCGGCGTTATGGCAGGGGCGGTAGCCCTCCACCGTGCAGGACAGCCGGCCCCGCCCCCCGGTATAGGCGGCTACCTGGGTCCAGTAGCCCCCCAGCTCGGACACGGGGACGCTGCCGGCCAGGATGGCCGTCTCCCCCTGCTGCTCCGGGGGCCGGAGCTCCGCCCCCATCCGCTGCAAATCCGTCATGGCCCGGCCCATGCTGCCTGCGGGCGCCTCCAGCCGGAAGGCGTACCAGGGCTCCAGCAGTACGCTTTTCGCGCCCATCAACCCCTGGCGCATCGCCCGGTAGGTGGCCTGGCGGAAGTCGCCCCCCTCGGTGTGCTTGAGGTGGGCCCGCCCTGTGAGCAGGGTGATCTTCATATCGGTGATGGGCACGCCCGTCAGCACCCCCTTGTGCTCCTTTTCCATCAGGTGGGTCAGAATCAGCCGCTGCCAGTTGCGGTCCAGCTCGTTTTCCGAACAAACAGTATCCAGCACCAGCCCCGCCCCCCGCTCCAGCGGCTCCAGCAGCAGATGAACCTCGGCATAGTGGCGCAGGGGCTCAAAGTGCCCCACCCCCTCCGCCGCGGCGGTGATGGTCTCCAGATACACAATCCGCCCGGGGCCGAAGGACACCTGCGTCCCGAACCGCCGCTCCATCAGCCGGGAGAGCACCTCCAGCTGCACCTCCCCCATGAGCCGCAGCCGGATCTCCCCCAGCCCCTCGTTCCACTCCACCTGGAGCTGGGGGTCCTCCTCCTCCAAAATCCGCAGCTGAGCCAGCAGGGTATGCGCGTCCCCCCCCTCGGGGGGCAGCACCTGGTAGGCCAGTACCGGCTCCAGCTCCGGCCCCGCCCAGTTCTCCTCCGCCCCCAGGCCCTGGCCCGCCCGGGTGCGGGTCAGGCCGGCGGCGGCGCACACCGTCCCTGCCGGGGCCTCGCCGGCGGGGGTGAATTTGGCGCCCGAGTAGAGGCGCAGCTGGGTGGCCTTCTCCTCCCAGTCCGGGCCCTTCACCGTGTCACGCACCTTCAGCGCGCCCCCGGTGATTTTCATCCAAGTGAGCCGCTCCCCCCTGTCGTCCCGGGAAATTTTAAACACCCGGGCGGCGAACTTCTCCGGCCAGTCCGGTTCCAGGGCGTACCGGGCCAGGCCATCCAACAGAGCGTCCACCCCCTCCTCCTTCAGCGCCGCGCCGAAGTAGCAGGGGAAAAGCTTCCGCTCCACAATCAGGGCGGACAAATCCCCGTCGTCCAGCCCTCCCGTCTCCAGATAGCGCTCCATCAGCGCCTCATCGCAAAGGGCGGCGTGCTCCAAAAGCTCCTCCCTGCCGCCGGAAAAATCCGCGCAGCCGTCGGACAGGCGCTCCCGGAGCTGGGAGAGCAGCGCTTCCCGGTCCGTGCCCGGCTGGTCCATCTTATTGATAAAAAGGAAGGTGGGCACCCGGTGACGCTCCAGCAGCTTCCACAGGGTCTCGGTGTGGCCCTGCACCCCGTCCGCGCCGCTGACCAGCAAGACCGCGTAGTCCATCACCTGCACCGCCCGCTCCGTCTCGGCAGAGAAATCCACGTGGCCCGGGGTGTCCAGCAGGGTGAACTCCCACCCCTCCCAGCTCAGCCGGGCCTGCTTGGAAAAGATGGTGATCCCCCGCTTCCTCTCCTGCTCCTCGGTGTCCAAAAAGGCGTCGCCGTGGTCCACCCGGCCCAGCCTGCGTACCGCGCCGGCGCGGTACAGCATGGCCTCGGACAGGGTGGTCTTTCCCGCGTCCACATGGGCCATCACGCCGATGGTCAGCCGTTTCATTCTTCATTCTCCTCACGGCGGTCTGTCCGCCTTGTTCTATACCCGTCAGCTGAACAGCGCCCCGTTCTCCCGGAACAGCTCCCGAACCTTCTTTTTCAGCAGCCGGTGGGAGGGCTTTTTCAGCTCCGGGTCGGCGGCGACCAGCTCCCGGGCCGCCGCCTGCGCCTCCTTCAACAGCTCCATGTCGGCGGCAAAATCCGCCACCTTCAGCTGGGGCAGGCCGTGCTGGCGCTTGCCGAAGAAGTCACCGGGCCCCCGCAGGCGCAGGTCCTCTTCCGCGATCTGGAAGCCGTCGCCCGTGGCGCACAGGGCCCGCAGCCGCTCCCGGGCCGTCTCGCTGCGGCTGGCGGTGACCAGCACGCAGTAGCTTTTGTGCTTTCCCCGGCCCACCCGGCCCCGGAGCTGGTGGAGCTGGCTCAGGCCGAACCGCTCCGCGTTCTCGATGACCATGAGGGAGGCGTTGGGCACGTCCACCCCCACCTCGATGACGGTGGTGGACACCAGCACGTCCAGCTCCCCCCGGTGGAAGGCAGACATCACGTCCTCCTTCTCCTTGGCCTTCAGCCTGCCGTGGACAAAGCCCACCCGCAGCTCGGGGAACACCCGCTCCCGCAGCTCCCCGGCGTAGGCGGTGACCGCCTTCAGATCCATGCCGGGGCCGTCCTCCCAGCCGCCGCCGTTTTCCTCCACCGCCGGGCACACCATATAGACCTGGCGCCCCTCGCCCACCTGTTTGCGGACAAAGCCGTACATCCGCGCCCGCTTGTCCTCCCCCACCAGGAAGGTGTCCACCGGGGTTCGCCCCGGCGGCAGCTCGTCCATGACGGACACGTCCAGGTCGCCGTAGATGATGAGGGCCAGCGTCCGGGGGATGGGGGTGGCGGACATGACCAGGATGTGGGGCGGGACGGCCCCGCTTTTTTCCGCCAGCGCCCCCCGCTGGGCCACCCCGAAGCGGTGCTGCTCGTCGGCGATGACCAACCCCAGCTCCTTGTACTCCACCCCCTGGGAGAACAGGGCGTGGGTGCCCACGACCAGGTCGATCTCCCCCGCCGCCAGGGCGGACAGCAGGGCCTTTTTCTCCTTCCCCTTCACCGAGCCGGTGAGCAGCCCCACCCGCACCCCGGCGGGTGAGAGCAGGGCCTCCATGGTCCGGGCGTGCTGCTCCGCCAGCAGCTCGGTGGGGGCCATCAGGGCGCACTGCGCCCCGTTTTTCGCCGCCGCCCAGGCCCCGAAAGCGGCCACCGCCGTCTTGCCAGACCCCACGTCCCCCTGCACCAGCCGGTTCATGGCCTTGCCGGAGCGCAGGTCGGCGGCCATGTCCTCCATGGCCCGGCGCTGGGCCCCTGTGGGCGGGAAGGGGAGCAGCGCCGCGAAGTCCGCCGGGCTACCCTCCATCACCCGGCCCTCCCCCGCCGAGCGGCGGTCCTTGAGCTGGGCCAGACCGCAGGTGAGGACGAACAGCTCCTCGAACACCAGCCGCCGCCGTGCGATGGCCAGCGCCTCGAAGTCGGCGGGGTAGTGGATGTTTTTCCGGGCAAACTGGGTCTGGCACAGCTTATGCTCCCTGCGCAGCCCAGCGGGCAGGATCTCGGGCAGGCCGTCCAGGCAGCTGCCCGCCGCCCGGCGGGTGATCCCGGCCATCAGGTTGTTGGAGATGCCCGCCGTCAGCGGGTATACCGGCATGATGAGCCCGGTGGTCCGGGCGGTCCCCTCCCGCTCGAACACCGGGTTGGTCATGGAAAACAGGTTCCCCTGCCGCTCCACCGTCCCGTAAAAAATATAGCTCTCCCCCCGGCGGACCGCCTCCCGGATATAGTCCTGGTTAAAAAAGGTGATGTACACCGTACCGGTGCCGTCTACCGCCTTCACCTTCACCAGGGACAGCCCCCGGCGGATGTAGCTCACCCGGGGCGTCTCCGCCACCATGGCGGAAACGCAGCAGGGCCGGTCCCGGGGGGCGTCCCGGAGGGCGCAGCACTCCCGCCGGTCCTCATACCGCTGGGGCAGGTGCTCCAGGGCGTCCCCCAGGGTACGCAGGCCCAGCTTCTCCAGCTTCTTCCCCCTGGCGGGGCCCACCCCCGGCAGGTCGGTCAGGGGAGTATCCCGTGTCAGCGGCATGGTATCGCCTCCTCGCCGCAGGCTCCGTATTTTCCGGCGCGGCTTGTCTCCCCGCAAAGCCAAAGGCCGGCTTGGCGGGGCCCCGGCTTTTGCGGACAGACGTAATTTTTATTTAGTTTACCACATCTTCCCCGTCGAAAACAATCCCCCCGGGATTTTTCCACCGCAGCTGGTATAAACTGTAACACCCCCGTCCACAATAGGGCCGGAGGTGTTGTTATGAACAACAAACGAACATGGATCGAAAAGCTGAGCGATTTCATCTCGGGAAAGGGTTTCTATCTTGTGGTACTCATCTGCGTGGCCGCCATCGCCCTGTCTGGCTATTACCTGGTCCAGGGGATGCGCGGCAGTCTGGACAGCGCGCTGGACCAACCTGTGACCGGCTCCGCCGCCATCCGGGAGACGCCCTCTGCCTCCCCTACCCCCAGGCCGTCGGCCAAGCCCGCCGGACCGTCCGCCGCCCCCTCCTCCCAGGTCACCCCGCCCCCCGCCATCTCCGCCCCGCCCGCCTCCGCCGCCCCTGCGCCGCTGGTCTTCACCTGGCCGGTAAAGGGCACGGTGGACGCCGGTTTCGTGGTGGAAACGCTGGTCTATAACGAGACCATGGGGGACTGGCGCACCCACAGCGGGCTGGACATCACCGCCGACCTGGGCGCCAAGGTGCTGGCCGCCGCCAACGGCACCGTGTCCGCGGTCTATCAGGACGACCTGATGGGGACAGTGGTGGAGATCGACCACGGCGACGGCCTGGTCAGCCTATACGCCAACCTGGCCGAGGCCCCCACGGTATCGGCGGGCGACGCGGTAACCACCGGCGCGGTCATCGGCTCGGTGGGCCAGACCGCCGCCGCCGAGAGCGGGCAGCCCACCCATCTCCACTTTGCTATGTATCAGGACGACGCCCCTGTGGATCCCGCCGGATATCTGCCCGAAAACTAGAACTAACGTTTCACGTGAAACATAAAAACGCCCGGCCCCCGCTGGGGGGCCGGGCACTTGTTTTCTCCACGTTTCGCGTCTTAGCCGCCTGCTCCCGGGCGCTCCGCGCTTTTTTGCTGTCACGCTGCGCCCCCTCCGCAACGGCGGCTAAGCCGCTGCGACTGCGCGCGCCGTTTTCCGGCCCGCTGGGCCGAAAAGCCGTCCACTCCGCTTCGCGTCTTAGCCGCCTGCTCCCGGGCGCTCCGCGCTTTTTTGCTGTCACGCTGCGCCCCCTCCGCAACGGCGGCTAAGCCGCTGCGACTGCGCGCGCCGTTTTCCGGCCCGCTGGGCCGAAAAGCCGTCCACTCCGCTTCGCGTCTTAGCCGCCTGCTCCCGGGCGCTCCGCGCTTTTTTGCTGTCACGCTG
>CATABD010000024.1 GCA_949494735.1 uncultured Oscillospiraceae bacterium | reverse complement strand
GCGGCTGGGCGGGCAGGTCATCGAGATCGCCCCGGACAGCCCCCACCATATCAACCCGATGGATATTGAAATGGGCATGAATGACGAGGACAGCCCGCTGTCCATGAAAGCGGATTTTCTGCTTTCGCTGTGTGAGCTGGTGGTGGGCGGCAAGGACGGCCTGCAACCCATAGAGAAAACCGTGATTGACCGCTGTGTGCGGCTGGTGTACCGGGAGCTTGCGCTGGGGCTGGAGGGCGCAAAGATGCCTTTGCTCCAGAGCTTGTACGAGGAATTACTCAAACAGCCGGAGCCGGAGGCGAAACGTGTGGCGACTGCGCTGGAGCTCTACTGTACGGGCTCCCTCAATCTTTTCAACCACCCGACCAACGTGGACTTGAGCTCCCGGGTGGTGTGCATCGTGCTGAAAGGGCTGGGGGAGAACCTCCGCAAGATTGCGATGCACGTCACCAACGAGTTTGTCACCTCGGCGGTGAATACCAACTACCAGAACGGGGCGGCGACATGGTGCTACTTTGACGAGTTCCACATCCTCCTGCGCGACCCGCTGACCGCCAGCTACTTTGTGGCGGTGTGGAAGATGCTCCGCAAAAAGGGCTGTGTGCCCTCGGCCCTCACGCAGAACGTGAAAGACCTTTTGGCCAGCCGGGAGATCGAGAACATACTGGATAACACCGATTTTCTTGTTCTGCTCTCCCAGGCCCAGAGCGACCGGGCCATCATCGCAAAACAGCTCGGCATTTCCGAGCACCAGCTTTCCTATATCACCCACAGCAACTCCGGCGAGGGGCTGCTGTTCTATCTGGCCGCTATCCTCCCCGCCGACAGCTACGAGGACAAAGGCGTTTATACCTTTTCCCCCTATCAAGTCCTGCCCGTCCAGGTGCAGAACACGGTGGCCAGCGGACGCGACCGCCGCGTGAACCCTACCAAAACCGCCTACATGGTCTACTACCGGGACACCAGCGGGAGCGGCTATCAGTGGAGCCAGCAGGCCCTCACCCGCGAGCGGGGCCAGGAGATCGTGGACGCGGGGGCCGCTGTGGAGCGGCGGGTGCTGTCCGTCCCCGCTGACCGCTCCTATATCACCGTGGAGCCGGGCCAGACCGCCGAAAGCTACACCACCGGACTTCGGCAAAAGTACATCACCGCCCTTGTGCTGGCGGGGGCCTATGTGGTACTGTATGCGGCGGCGTGGTGTGTGGTCGTTTGGCTGAAAAAAGAAAAGGGATAATCACATGAGCAAGAGGAAAAAGCGCGGGGCTTTTCTGCTGTCCCTGTTGGTGCTGGTGGCTGTTCCGTTGGCCGGATGCCAGTCCGGGGAGGATTTTCCCGTTTATCAGATGGAGACACGGGAGGACGATACTGAAATTCTCTACATAGACGGCATACAGTATCAAAGGGATTTGAGCGGCGGCTGGGATGAACAAGCCCACTATTACAGTGACGGCAATCAATATGTCTGGACGCCTGCGGAGGGTATCGGTGAACAGATAGGCGTTTGCGGCAAGGATGCGGACAAGGGCGGCGGGCTTGCCATCTATGAGATAGCAGGTGACGAGGCCCGGACATTCTTATATACCGCTCCCCGGAAATTTTATACTGGCGGTGTGGAAACCCGCCTTTGGATGCAGGACGGGGTAACGCTGGGAACGCCCACGGCGGAAATGGTATCTTCCGTCACACTTGGTTTTGAAAACGAGGATAGCACTTCGGCCCAGGTGGATGACCCCGCTATGATTGCCGCCTTGCTGGAGGCATTAAACGGCGATAACACCCAAAAACTAACTGGCGAGGATTGGGTGCGCGGCTCTTTGATTATGCACCACAAGGATTTTCCTTTTCTTCAATACGAGATTGAGTGCCGCTACTCGCCGGAGCAGGAAATATCCTATTGCCAAAACGCAAACCGTGAATGGCTATCCTCGCTTTTTACGAGAGCGAGGAGGGCCAGCGGGAGTTTGCCGAATGGAATCAGCGGCGGGAAGTCGAGGGACAGGAGGACAACAGAGGGTAAGGACAAACAGGGCGGGCGCACCGTGAAACGGCTGCGCCCGCCCTGTTTGCGTTTATGGGGTTTGCTTCTTCTTCCGTGGGCCTCTCGGCTTTGAGGTGGGCTTCCGTTCCACCCCGTTTCGGAAGTGGGTGCTTTCATATCGGTCAAAGAAAACCAATAATCCGAACCCATCCCCTATCGGAAACAGGTTCGGATTATATGGGTTTGGCTCCATGTGGCAAAACTACTATTTCCGAAACTCGTTGCGGTGCAACAGGTTGCAGCAAAACAGTTTCTCTGTTTCAATCTCAGCCCCAACGGAAAAAACCAAATCAAATGGTGCGGCTGGTCACATCTACCTTAGTGATGATATCCCGCAGCCGGTCTCCGTCAATGACATACTCCAGCACCTCATCCGCATTATCGCACCACTTTTCGGCCCGGTCTGCATCATCCACATATATTTGAGAAATCATCATCTGGAGCGGGGCATCAGGTGTTTTTCGGAGCTTGGGGCAGATCCCGAATAGTTTTCCATTCCACTCGAATTCAACCTCTCCGCCGCAATTCACACACCATTTGAAATCGCTGATCGTTTTAAATCGGTTCAACTCAATACTTTCCGGCGTCGGATAGTAATTCATTTTATATGTTCCTCCATATTGCTTCATTTCAGGCGCTGCACCTGGATTGTTATTAGGTGAACCTGGAATGGGAAAACCATTAGGCCAGCCGATGCTATGGCTATGTGGAACTGAATGCGACCCAGGACTTCCATGATCGGTAAAGTGCCACTCCTCGGTTGCCCGTCCATCTGAACCAATTTTGGTAATAGCTCGATATCCGCCCTTTGATGTAGGCACCCAAGTTTCCTTTGTTGTTCCGGGTTCACCCATGAATCGTTCATCTGCCGGTTTGGCTGGTTTCCATGGCCCGCCTTGAGCACTTCCCATACCTTTCTCAATTTGGTTTTCCCGCAGCACACAGCCGGACTTGATATGGATCTTGCTGCCTATGGGTAAAGGCTGCTCTCCAAGGATATAGGCCAAATATTTAGATGGAGTATAGCTCTCGTTCTGATATTTCCAAGAAGACAGCTCGTAATCAACGAATACGATATTTCCCTCCATCTCAGGGAATGGTTCATTATAGCATATGATGCGTTCCGGTTCAATACGCCGGAGCATTTCCCAGTATCCTTTCATAAAAAACTCTTTTTGATCAGCGTGATTTCCATGGGCGCTTACCATGTAGGTGGACACTGCCACAGTGCTTCCTTTTGGTATCCCGTCAAAGCAAAAATTAAAGGTAGCCTCACTGCCCCAGCTAACAGTCGGCACAACACGGATACCCTTGCTGGCAAAGTACGCCCCGCACCATCGGTTGCGGAACACATTGTATAGCTGCATGACAGGAGCCATTTCAAGATACATACTGAAATCGGGAGATAAAATGGCCCGATATCGCTTCAGTTTCTCCACATCTTGATCTGGACGCTTCCACACACGTTCAAACTTGTAATCATAGAGGAAGAAATGCACCATTCTCTCCAGATGCCGCTCATCGTCGGGTTTTGTCCGGTCATAGCCAATCAGACGTAAGTCTTGGAATTCATCATCGGTAAAGCGAGCTTTGGGAATCACTGGAATTCTCCAATACCCTGTGCCGAGGAACTGGTTCCTAAGTGTTAGCGGACTTGTTCGATACAGGTAGTTTTCTTCCGTCATAGGCCATGCACCCCTCATCAAAACTGAATTTGCTCTTAGCCCTGACAAGAAACACCTAAGCAGTTGTATGAAATGGTGCACTCTTTTAAAAAAGTATCTGCATGGAAAGTTTGGATCCAGGAGAATTTGTTCGTTTCATTTTTTCTTGCTGAACTGATTTGAACATCTCATCAGAAATAATCGAGTCATGGGCATCTGAAATCAGATACCGGGCCATAAAGCCATTGTTTTTGAATTGGGAACCACCCGCGCTGACGGTTTTCTGGAGCAGCACTCGGCCCGTATATTTTTCGTTGGACAATAGCTTGTTTAGGGCTTCTCTGCTCCACTTGGGCTTGCCTGTGGGGGATGGAATACCTCGCTCCTCCAGTCCGGCAGCAATTTTGCCCAAGCTGTCACCGTTGAGATAGGATTCAAAAATCCAGCGGACGATAGTAGATTCATCGGGATCGACCACTAACTCACCATCGGCTCCAACATCATAGCCATAACATTTGCGGAGGGCCATTTTAGAAGTGCCATCCTGGAAACCTTTCATCACACATGGACAGGATGCTTTGAACCAGCCGTTCCACCCCCGCACCGGTGGCGGCGGCTTCCATAAAAACGCCCTCCAGTGGCGTATCGTTGTAGCTCCAGCCGCCCACGGACAGCAGCGCCTTGGCCCCGTTCTGATGGGCGGCGCGGATCAGCGTCCGGGCGGTGTCCGGGTTTTCCAGCGGCCGCAGCCCGCCCTCCGCCGTGGGGATGGCGAAAGCGTAGCACACATGGGTCACCACCCCGAAATCCACACGTTGAAGCTTGTCCGGCTTCCAGCTGGGGTAGTAGCCCACCACCTTGAAGTCCGTGAGCTCCGTGTTCTGGGGCGTGGAGGCGTCAATGGGGACGTTTCCCACCCCCTGGGGCTGGGCTGGCTCACCGTCCACGATGCCCAAGTCCTCCCACACATAGGCGCTGCCGGGGGTCTCCCCCTGGGTCCACCACTTGGCCCGGTAGCGGCGGCCCCCGTAGCTGACGGTGTCGCCCCCGGTGTAGACGGCGGCGCTGTCCCAGGTGTTAGCCAGGTTCTCCGATGGGGCGGTGGCGGTGCTTTCCGGGGCTGCCGTGCCCGTCCCGGGCGGGGTGGCTTCGCCCGGTTCCGCGCTGGGGAGAGTGGACGCGGCTTCCGGCGGGGCGCTCTCCAAAGCGGTGCCGGAACCGGCTCTGCCCGCCAGCAGCCATATCACACAGGTCAGCAGTACCCCCAAGGCAAAGCCGCCCAAGGCATAGGTCAGCTTTTGTTTTCGGCCCATAGCTCTGTCTCCAGCACCCTCACGAACGTCTCCAGCCCCGCCTGATCCGCCTCAGTGAAGCGCCCAACGTAGGAGCTGTCCAGATCCAACACCCCCACGATTTTCCCATCTGCCCGAATGGGCACCACGATCTCGGAGTTGGACGCGCTGTCGCAGGCGATGTGTCCGGGGAACTGGTGGACGTCCGGAACCAATTGAGTTTTGCCCTCCGCCACGGCGGTTCCGCACACGCCCCTTCCCACCGGGATCTCGATGCAGGCGGGCCTGCCCTGGAAGGGGCCCAGCACCAGGGTATCGCCCTCTAAAAGATAGAACCCTGCCCAGTTGAGGCCGTCCAGCGTGTGGTAGAGCAGCGCCGCGGCGTTGGCCAGGTTGGCGACGCGGTGGGGCATCCCGCGGATCAGCGCCGAAAGCTGGGCGTTCAGCGTCGGATAGTCCGTCATTTCAGCTTCAGCCCGTCCGCGAAGGCGTTCCCGACTTTTTCGCCCAATCGGTGGTAGGCATTGTTGACGGGGTCAAAGGTGATGGGATCCAGCTTGGACACATCTACCTTCCCGTCCGAAGTGAGGACGGACTCGTCCACGCTGACGTTCACGATCTCGCCCACCAAATGCCCGGTATCCGGATCGTAGCTCACCAGCCTGCACTCCACCGCCATGGCCAGCTCGTCGATCAGCGGCGCGTCCACAAACCCGCTTTTCGTGGTGTGGAACCCGGCCCGCGCCAGCTTGTCGGGCACATCGTTGGCCGACACCACGCCCAGATAGTCGCATTCCGTCACGTGGGCGGCGTCCGCCATGCTGACGGTGAACGCCTTGCACTCCAGGATGTTCTTGGTGGTCTTGTGCCCCGCGCTCAGGCACAGGGACAGCTCGGTGGTGTCGCTGATGCCGCCCCAGGCGGCGTTCATGGCGTTGGGAGTTCCGTCCGGGCCGTAGGCGGCCACGATGAATACCGGCTGGGGGTAGGTGTAGGGCTTGGCCCCAAAATTTTTCCGCATCAAGTTTCCCTCCTGATCTTCATTGTAAATACTATACTCACCAATAATATTGGCAGTCTGGATTCAGACAGGCATATTGCATCACATACGGATTCCCTTTGCTGCCTGTGATGGTGAACTGTTCCCCCTCCGGCAGCTTCCGGCACTCCCCGCACCCACAGGCCGGACATATCATGCGGTACAGGTTTTCTTTGCTGTCGTATTCGGGAGGCTTTTGGGGAGAGAAATAGGGTGGCGATTGCAGCTGTCTGGCAGTCAAACGGCGGTAGCCTGTGATCCAGCTTTCCGGCCATCCCTGCGGCAGAAGGACTTGATCCGCGCCGCCGGGAAGAACTGTCCCCGTTTTCAAAACTACGCTTGCCACGGTGCCGATGCTGATCGTGACGCCCGCGGGAACAGTGAGCCTTGCCTCATACATTTTCGTGTTGGCCCAGGCGGGGTTCAGGGCCAGCCGCAGCTTGGCGTCGATGATGGACTCTGCGAACTCCGTTGACGCAAAACCGCCGTTCAGCCTTGCGCCCTTCGGGGCGGGCTCGCTGCCCCGGTACTGTCCAAACACACGGTAGAGTACGATTGGCTCCATGGTGCGGAATGTTTGATATGCGCCGTCTTGGAAACTGTCCGTTATCTGAGCTCCGTATGGAATACGCTCCATGCATTCCAGCTTGCCGGACAGATCGGTTTTATATCGGGAATTTAATTCGCCCGAATGGTAAAGTGTTATCGCGTCATAGTCGCAGCAATTCAACATGAGGCGCCCCATATTACGTGCATCATTGCAGATGTTTCAGCAGTCCCTGACACCCAGCCAGCACATCCCGCCAGGTCACCTCGAAGTCGTCCGTGTACCACGGGTCTGCCACATCGCCGAGGTGATCCGTGTAGTCCATCAGCAGGTGCAGCTTTCCGGCGAAGTCGCCGCCGCAGATGCGGTGCATATTGCGCAGGTTGGCCCGATCCATCCCGATCAGCAGGTCAAAGGCGTCATAGTCGCTGTTCTTAAGCTGCCGCGCGGTTTTGCCCGCACAGTCGATGCCGTGCTCGGCCAGCTTGCGCCGAGCCGGGGGATAGACCGGGTTGCCGAGCTCCTCGGTGCTGGTGGCGGCGGACTCGATGTGGAACTGGGCTTCCAGTCCGGCTTTTTTCACCAAGTCTTTCATCACAAATTCGGCCATCGGGCTGCGGCAGATATTGCCGTGGCAGACGAATAAAATTCTTGTCATATCCTGAAACCTCTTGAATGTATTGATATTTCGGGCTTTGCAGGTGTTTTGCGGCATTTTCTTCCGTTCATTCTCCTGGCATATCCCGGCATAAAATAGCACATTTTTGACCCTGAAAGTAGTAGGAACGGTAGTAAATTAAGGGGGCTTATCCCGTTTTACTACCCGCCGCTGGCGACCCGTTTCAGCTCCGCCTGCGCGTCCTCGAAGCCCAGATGGGTGTAGGTGTTCAGCGTGACGCCAATATCCGAGTGGCCCATGAGGTATTGCAGCGTCTTGGGGTTCATACCGCTCTTTGCCATGTTGGAACAGAATGTGTGCCTGCAAACGTGCGGGGTGACTTTGGGCATCTGCACCTTGTAGATGCTGTTATACTTCTGGCAGATGTGCTTGAAGTAATGCTCCCAGTGAAGCGCTACCATCGGCTTGCCGCCTTTATCCAAATACAGAAAGCCGCACCTTCCGCCGATCATCGGCTCGGTTTTGGGCTTCGGCCTGCTGGCGATAATGCGCTGGAAACACTGGTACACATCGTCCGTCATAGGGATTTCCCGTGACCCGCTGGCGGTTTTTGTGTCTTCAATGATGTACTCCATGTTCCGCTTCCGCTGAAGTTGGTGGTTGACGCTGATTTTGCGGTTCTTCATGTCCAGGTCAGCCAGGGTCAGCCCTACAAACTCCGAGATACGAAGCCCCGTCTTGAACAGGATATAGATGCCGTCATAGTACCGGGAAAAGTGCTTGTCACCCTTTACAAATTCCAGAAATGCCCGTTCCTGTTTCCTTGTGATCGCTTCCCTTGTCACGCTGTCGTTGACAACAACGGTGGCAAGCTGAAACTCAAACGGATTTTTGCGTATCAAATCATCGTCCACAGCCATCTGAAACGCAGGCCGGACAACGCCCCGAATGGAGTGGATGGAGCTGTACCCCCTGCCGTCCTGCTGCAACTTAATCAGCCAGCGTTTGGCGTCGGACAGCTTCACCCGGTCAATGCGCTGTCTCCCGAAGTCCTCTTTCTTGATGATATTGAGGACAAAGTTATAGTTGGCTTCTGTGTTGTGCCGGACGCCGGTTTTCTGGGAGAGGTACTTTTTCACCAAATCCAGAACGGTCATCTCTCCGCCGCGGGGAATAATGGCATCCTCAATGTCCCGCCGGATTTGCTTCTCCTTTTCCCGCAGGGAAAGCCCGTCCCGTTTGCCCTGGGGCGTGCTGTCTGTGGCTTCCAGCTTCCAACTGTAAACAAACTGGGGCTTGCCTGTGGCGTCGATGTATTTGTACGCATATCGTCCGCCTTTGCGTTGGCTCTCTCCGCTGCGAAGAATGCGGTTCTTGCTGTCACGTCGCTTTTCGCTCACGTCTATGCTCCTTTCTGTGAAAAGAGCCTCGGCACGATATAATCATATTATACCATAGCCGAGGCTCATTTTCCATATCAATCTGACCGCTTTCTTGAAACTTTTCGCAAAGTGCGGCGCTTAAATCGACGACAGCTTATCCAAAAACTGCTCAAACCGCTGACGTTTGATTAGGATTTTTACGCCGTTCTGAATGACAAAGCCAGCGTCCAGGTTGCTGTTTACCAGCCTGCGCAGCTTCTTTTCGCCGATCCCGAAATAGCGGGAGGCTTCTTCAATGGTGAGGCAAAATTTGTCCTTTACCGAAATGCCGATTTCCTCGACCATAGTTCACCAGCCTTTCTTTGAAATGCCCAGGCCCACAGGCGGGAGGAACAGGGAAAGGGTAAGCTGCTCCCCCCAGCCGGGGTCGGTTATCAGTTCACGCCGAAAATGGCGCGGATCAGTTTGTTTTCCAGACGGCTTTTCATGTACTCATCCAGGCAGACATGGGGACAACCGCTTTCGTCGTAGACCGTCCGGGTACAGAGCTTGTTTATGTAGCCCTCATAGTAGCGTAAGACCTGTTCCACAGCGTCAGCGTCCCCAGCCTGGGCCGCATCGCTCACCGCCAGCGGCAGCAGGTCACGGCCCTTGTAGTTCCGGCGCTTCATTGCGCTAGAGGGGGCTGGCCTCGTCCCCGTACCCCTCGTATGCCTCCTCGATCACGTCGTAGAGGTCGGAGAGGATGGGGAACTGGCCGGGGGACAGGGCGGCGAAGTCGGTGGAGTCGTCCATGCCCCACTTGGCGTACAGCCGCCCCAGCATCAGCTCAATGGTATCGATGTGGGCGTCGGAGAAATTCTTGTAGGCGCGGAAGAAATCCTTCAAAAAGCTGATGTGCTGGCTCAATAGCGTCCGCTGGCGGAACGTTTCCGGCGCTTCATCATCCTCATCGTCGCCGCAAGCTTCATATCCCTCACTCCCGCCTGACGGCGGGGGAGCTTGCTCATTCCGCTGCGGCTCCTCTCCCCATCGAACCCGCTTCGCTGGGCTTCGATGGGGGCCCCTACATCCCACGCCTTGGGCTCCAGCGGATTGATACGGTACCGCCCGTCCATCAAGTCCACGAAGCAGCCGCCCAGGTTGGCGCACAGGTCGGTCAGCTCATGTTCAGGATCCAAACAAATCGCGGATTTCCCGCTCTCCAGGATGTTGCAGAGCAGCAACTTCAGCAGGTAGCTCTTGCCCTGACCGGAATTGCCCAAAATCAGGACGCTGGCGGTGGTCTTGTCCTCGGCGCGGCGGTCCAGATCCACGATGACGTTGGAGCCGTAGCGGTCCCGGCCCACGTAGAAGCCCAGGGGGTCGGTCTTGCCGGAGTAGTTGAAGAAGTACAGGTTCGCCACCGACCCGGCTGGCAGCACCCGTTCAAACTGGGGGCCGAAGGCGTTGAAGCCCGCGGGGTTGGCGGCCTGGAAGCCCTCCCGCTGGCGCAGCAGAAGGGGATCAGGGGTGATCTTGGAGCGGGCCAGCTCGGCGGTGACAAAATCCTTCAGGGTGGACAGCTTCGCCATATCCGGGGCGCTGATGTCGATAAACACCGCGCAGTGGATCAGGGGCTCCCGGCTGCGGTGCATCTGGGTGACCAGGGCGGCCACGTCCTGGAGGTCGCTCTCCGCCGCCACGGACTGCTGGAGGTCGTTGGTGTTGGACCGGGTCAGGCGGTTTTTGTTGCTGGCGTTCTGGATGATCTGCTTTTCCTCGGCGGCGGTGACCTGCCGGGCGTAGAGGGAGAGGTTCACCCCGTCCTTGGCCCCCAGGCGGCTGAGCAGAGCCAGCTCCTCGGTGGAGGCGGCATAGCCCCGCAGGGACAGGAAGGCGTGGTACGCCCCGCCGATGATGGAGCAGTCCGTGTTGAACTTCACCGCCGAAGGAGCCACCATGTCCAGAAAATCCTTGGGACGCGGGACGGCGGCAGGCTTGGGCGCAGGTTTCTTCTTCTGTATTTTCTTAGCCATGGCGCACCGCCTCCTCACCGTCAAAATCGGGGAAGGACTCCGTGGCCATGTCCCGCTGGTAATAAACTGCCAGGATGCGCTTGATGTCCTGGGGCCCCGCCAGCCGGACGTGGAAGCCCCCATCCCGGAGACTTTTCTCCGTCTGCCGGGGGTCTGCGGCGCTCTCCTTCTCAACCGGGTACACCAGCGCAAACTCCCGGGCCGAGGCGGTGGACGCCTGGATGTCATCCAGATGGGCGGCGTCCCGCCGCAGCAGTTCCCGGATGGCGGGGAGCTGCTCCTCCTCCAGACGGCGGTGATAGAAGTCCTGGTTGGCCTGGAAGGACTCACGGGAGTCCAGGGCCAGCAGCCGCACCGCGGGGGTGGCCCTGAGCAGGTTGGTCAGGGCGGTGACCCGGCCCCGTACCCCCTCCGGGGACAGCACGGACAGGTTATCGGGCCGGAGCATAAAAAAGACCAGCTCCCCCTTAGCGGTTTTCACGCCGTGGTCGGTGAGCTGGGTGATCCCCATGAGCTGGCGGGTGGACTGGCGCTCCCGCAGCTCCTTTTTCTGTTTTCCGTTCAAGTCTCGTTTTCCCTCCATTCAAAATATTGCTGTTTCAAAAACAGGAAGCACATGGCGTACCGCAGGAAGTCCAGGATGCTGGCGTCCTCCAGCCGGATGCTGAGAAAGGCGTACAGCACCGTGGCAATCAGCGGCGGCACCAGCCCAAGTTGGGCCAGCGCCAGCACGGACAGGACGAAGCCCACGCCGATCACTGCCACGTCCCGCAGCGCCCACAGCCACAGGGTGGGCTTCGCTTTCAGGTTGTTGGGATAGATATAAATAAAAACACCTCCTGGAAATGAAAAAAGCCGCCCGGTGATGGGCGGCATAAATTGACAATCGTCTGATCGTCAGTTATAATGGGGACTGCCCCGCGAGGGGCCGGAAGGGTACTGTTACATAAAAAGCGGTTGGCCACTCCCTTGAGAAAGGGGGTGATGGCTGATGGGACACGGGCGCTGGGCGCGAGCCCTGCGTATCCTGTTTTGGTTCATCATCGTGCTGTTGCTGATGATAGCCACGGCCCCAAAAGCGTACTGACCGCTTGGCTGGTCCCCAAGCGGTCAGTATAGGCTTTGCTTATACACACTGTTTTGTAAGGGCTAACCGCTGTGCAGTGCCCTTCTGCTATGATTATACCTGTGTGTTGCCGCTTTGTCAATGGCTTTTGCCAGTCTCTCTATCCTCTGCGCCGCCGATGGCGGCCATGGCGTCCAGGCACCACACCGCGTGCTCCTTCAGCGTCCGCATCAGCACCCTCTCGGCGGGGTTCAGCGCGTCCAGCGGCTCCACCCGGCCCAGGGGGTGCCTTTCAATGCCCAGGGCCAGACACTCCAGAAACACCTCGCCGGGGTGATGGATGTGGGTGTGGACGCTGGCCTCGCCCCAGTGGGGGATTTCGGCCCGGTAGCTCTCGCTGACTACCTTTCCGAAGTGATCTTTTTTGCTCCTGTCATCCCAGGTCAGCGCCATGGCCCGCCTCCTCCTTCCGCTCCGCCTCGTCCAGCGCCCGCTGGATCAGGCCCAGCACGAACTCCTTCTGGCTCACCTTTTTGCCGGTGCAGACGCTCTCCTGTTTCAGCAGCTTCTTCAGCCGCTGGAACATCTCCTCCGGAATCTGGAAGGCCATGGTACGCATCCCTTTTTCCATCTTTTCTTTTCTCCCTTCGTAATAGTCAGTCAGCAGTTGGGTCATGTACGCGCCCAGCGTCAGCCCTGCCTGCTCCTGTGCCGCCCGCACCCGGCTGTGGAGCTCTGCCGGGATCATGGCGCACAGATTTTTTTGGTTCTCTGCCATTATGTGATCCTCTTTCCGTGCTTGGTAAGGGCAAGTATACCCACAACCGGGCAATAAAGCTATTCACCATAAGCAACGAAGATTTTGGTGAAAACGAAGCAATACCAACAGTTAGCCAGCCCGGAGGACTAAGGCCATCCCGTGCATCAAATATTCCACACACGGGATGGCGACTGAGTTGCCCAGGGCACGGTATCTGGGCGAGTCCGCCGCGCCGGGCAGGGCGGTCCAACCATCGGGGTAGCCCTGTAAACGTTCGCATTCCCGGGGGGTTAGGCGGCGAATCAGCAACGGCCCTTCTACGATCAGCTTATCCTGCGAGACGTACTGGGCGTTGGGGCCTTTGCTGTCGCTGGCAGTGAGCGGTCCATCGTCGTCGCAAGCTCCATATCCCTCGCCCCCGCCTTGCGTCGAGGGCTCGCTCATTTCGCTGCTCCTCCTCTCCCCACGCAAACCGCTTCGCTGGGTTTGCGTGGGGGCCCCTATAAACCCCTGGTACACGAGGTCGGTGGCATCCTTGTACTGTCTGGCGCTCCGGGTGGAAGCCACATCACCCTCGTGGAACAGATCCACCCGCTGACGGGAAAATACGGCGTGGTGGTCGGTGGCGGTCAGGGTATAGGCCACGTCCTCCTGTATGCCGAGGCCATTTCCGCCGTTCTCCGGCTGGCGGTCGATGGCGTTCCCCGTGATGCAGAACACCTGCGGCTCCTCTTGGGCCACTAACGGGAGGTTGTTTCCGCCTGTGCCAGCCCTGGCAGACAGGGTGGGCGCAACTTTATGGGGGCCGGTATATCTCGCATCGATCCCATGGTTTTCAAACACGAGAGGTTGGTGCCCATGCTCCTGGGCGCGCAATGTCCCCGAGACATCCTCCGAACACTCCATGACGCTGCCGCCCTGGTCGTTGAGGCACAGCACAGACGGCATCATAGCGTCGTCGCAAGCTCCATATCCTTCGCCCCCGCCTAACGGCGAGGGCTCACTCATTTCGCTGCTCCTTCTTTCCCCACGCAAACCGCTTCGCTGGGTTTGCGTGGGGGCCCCATCTTGCCTGTTCATACAGAGAACTGATGGCATCATATTTCCACTGGCAGATCCGTTCAGAGTTGGGGCCACCTCCTCGTGGTAGCCAATGCTTCCCGCGGACGGCCCTGCCCCGGCACAGAAGCCAGCGGCGAAGACCAGCCCGCCCGGTTTGGCCTCGCCGCTGTTGATGGTGGGGGACACGCCCCCCGGTGTGGTGATCCGGGTCTGCTGGGTGTCCCACGGGGTGAGACAGGCGCCATCCCCAGCAGCATCGGCGTCAAACACCAGCCCGCCGGGATTCCGCCCGCCGCAGCCATCGGCGCCAGCCAGGGTGGGCGCGGTGCCCTCGGGCGTAAAGACACGGGTCTGTTGGGTGTCCCAGGGGTTCAGGCAGTCCGCCGTAGAGGTTGTTTCTGCCTCAATCTTTGGAAGCGGCACAAGGTATACCGTCAGCCCCGCCTGGGCCTTCAGCGCCATCTCCAGCTAGGGCGGCAGGGGCTTGCCCCGCTCACGGGCTCGGCGCAGGATACCCAGGCAGGCTTTCCGGCTCAAATAATATTTGCGGGGCGGTGAGTCCTCCAAAATCCGCGATAAGGAACACACGCGCCCTTCTCTGGGCGAGACCCCAGTGTTGAGCTAATGTACAGCAAAAAGTAATGTAAAGTCACCTCCTGAAACGCAGTAAAGCCAGCAAGAATTCTCCTGCTGGCTTCACATTATTTTGCGAGATTATTCAGTTGAAACATTTTTGAACCGCACTAAGTGTTCGTAAAAGATAACATGATACATTTTTTGAAGTATAAGTTAAAAAACTGGACTTGATCTTCAATAAGCGATATAAGGCAAGTTTTCAGAAGTCTGCAGCAAAGAACCATGGCGCTGTACATACATACTTCCGTTCGTTTTGCTCCAATTTTGCTTATAGGATTACCTTTTTATCTGGTTTCTCTCAAAGCCTCCTGAATATATAACAATCCAAAATTTTTAACTATCACCATTTTTTATTGATTCTATAAAAAATTTGTGTTATTATAAATGAAGCAATAAACTGCGAAAGGAGATCGAATTATGCTTACTCCAGAACTACAAAAGCTACGGGAACATTTAGCGGGTGCACGTCAAGAGATAGATACTGAAAAACTGCTTCGTGAGCTTAATGCCCTTGATGAATTGAATATTGAAATTCTTCTTGAAAGTTTGTGGGCACCTAGTGAATGTTGCCCTACTTGCGGCCGAAAATGGTAAGGAGGAAATTTATGGGTTATCCAATCTTGCAACAGATAAAGCGAGATTTACTGCAAAAACAAAATCGAAATCCTAAAGAGGACGCTCTATTAAATGAACTTATTTCGTTAGGTGATCTTATTGGTAATACAGATTTCTCGTTAGCAATGTCTAGTGGCGTTTGCCCTACTTGTGGCCGTGCCTTTGGTAAATAAAAATGCAAGGTTATTTTGTTGTGCATTCAAATGAGAACGAAGAATTTGATATAAAATGTGAGTTGCACCCTAGATTAGCTAAGGATTCAATACCAGAAAAAGAACAAATACTTTATGTCAAAGTGGAGCGAACAAATAGTATTATCAAGTCTTTACGCAAAACATCAAAAGAGATCAAGACTAAATACTTTAATAAGCTTTTAACTCTTTCGCAAGCAGGCCTAGTTGGAGAAACTGCTCAACCTGAACTTGCATTGAACTCACTTACAGAGCTTCAAAATGAGATGGTACTGATTGAAGGACAACGGATAAAAAACGAATACATGAAAAGTCTTGGGATAAAAGCGCTTATCCTTGGAGTTGCTACGATTTTAGTATATATAGTCTCGTTAACCTGCAACATATTGCAGCCGTTCTCAATGTATTGCCTTGCTGTTATTGGTGCACTCATTGGCACATGGATTTCATTTGGAGCAAGAAAGTTTAACATTACATTTGAACAGCTTAGTTTACTTGAAGAGGATATGATGAGCCCCTGGATAAGGCTTATATATATTTGCGTTTGCTCTGCTGTTTTTTTGTTGTTCCTTTGTACACAGGTGATTAGCTTTGGAATAGGAGATATTTCTACAATTTCGATTAAAGACAGTCCTGAGATACAAATTTCTATCGGAGTTTTATGTGGTTTAGTTGAAAGTAAAATTGGCGTTAACATTTATAAAAAAGCAGTTACGCTAATCTCGGATTCATAAAAATCCAGCTTCCTAAAAAGGAAGCTGGATTTTTATTCGGTTGGAATATAGAACTTGTTCAGCCATTGCATCAAATTATCATCGTCAGTCCATGAAGGCTGCTGTCCTGCAGACTGTTGAGGGTGGACTTCTTCCAGCAGCTTCTGCTTCATTGTGATGTTCAGGCGCGCATAGACCTCAGTGGTTTTAATATCAGAATGGCCGAGTAAGTCTTTGATGTACTGCAAATCTACGCCGGCTTCCAGCCAGTGCATTGCCTTGCTGTGTCTAAAAACATGGGGATGCACTTGTACCGGAAACAACTCTGGCGTCTTTTGCTGCGCAAGGGCAACATATTTTTGCACAATGTAATAAACACCACCCCGTGTCAGGGGTTCTTTGCTCCTGTTGCAGAAAAATGGGGCATTCATATCACATCGGCGGTATCGGGATTCCTCGGACAAATAGTTTTTCAAGATTTTAGCAGGATCTGAAAGGAGTGGTACATCACGAAACTTCTTGCCTTTGCCTCTTAAATGTACAATCGCCCCCTTTTTCTCAAAGCGAATGTCGCCAACACGGATACCTGCAATTTCAGAGGCACGGGCTGCGGATTCATAAATCAAACTTAAAAAAGCAAAATCGCGCCGCCCTCCCCGCGTTGAAAGATTGGGTTGTTGAAAAATAGCTTGAACTGCCTCCATAGAAAGATGTGGGATCATCCTTTGTTCGCACTTCTTTGGGGAAATTTCCCGAATCTGTTGGCACAGCAACACACAACTCGGATCTTCATACTGTAAAAATTTAGCGAACGCATTGATAGCTGCACGTCGCTGATTCCTCGTCGAGATAGAATTCCCCTTTTCCTGTTCCAGCCATCGGAGAAAAGACTCAACCAATTCCCGAGTCAAGTCATTAACTTCCAGCTGATCCCTTCGAATATGGCGTTCCTTTTCACAGAAATCCAGCAGCAGTGAAATTGCATCCCGATAGGATTGAATTGTTTCCTCGCTCAGTCCCCTTTCTGTTGGTAAATAGTCAAAGAAATATCTTGATAAAGCCTTGGCAAAAGAAGTGGGACCACGTTTAGCCATCCTGCAATCCCTCACTTTCCATGGCGAGGCTGAAAGGAGCATACATACCGCCCAATTCTTTCTCACAAACATCCCTAATATGGGGAAATGCCTGTGCGGTCAAACGAAGATAATACTGCGTCGAGCTGATGGATGAATGTCCAAGATAGCGAGAAAGGATCAGCAGCTTGCTGTATATGGGAGCTCCCGTCTCGGCCCACTTTTGAATGTTATGGCAGCAAAATGTATGCCCTTATGGCATAATAAGGACAAATCGGAAAACCCTTGCGTTGCAAGGAGTTGGCGGTTTGTCCTTATTCTTTTTCCACTAAAAAACGGCCTTGAAATGGGGTTTGCGGGAGGGGGTGATAACCAGGGGCTGCACTTAAAGGACAAATTTTTTCGGATCACGAAGGAGGTCAAAAATGGGTTCCTGGGGCATCACCATGAGAGAAAGTGACTACGGGCTGGACCTGCTGGGGACTATCGTAGCCACTCAACTGAAAGCAGTGGACTTCTCCACCTTCAATGTAACAGACGCCCTTGAAGTAATCAAGGCCGACATTATGGAGGAAATCAGAAAGGCCAATCGCGGCTGCTCTGCGGAAAGCCTGGTTTTCTATTTCAGCGAGAACTTTCCGAGGAATTTCACGCAGGGGGCACTCCTGATCGCGGAGTGTCTGGCGGACTACTACCGCACCGGAGAGCTGACCGTCACCGAGTACGTTGGCAAGAACTACGACCCGGTAGATCACCACATCAAAGAGTTTGTTGTTACTCCGGCTGATCTCAAGATTCTGCTGGATGAGCTGCAAAGCGTTCAGAACCCGGAGCATGAATTTTATCAGGGCTGGTTCGAGGAGGAAACCCGTCAACAGTGGCTGGCGCATATCCAGTCCGTCCAGCAGACCTTAAACGAACACGCATAGGAAAGGAGGCGCGGCATGGCCGATTTACAAATGGCGCTCTCGGAGGCGGTCAAGCTGAACCGGAGCATTTCGCAGTTCCTCAAATTCTCAACCTACACGGACTATGACGATTTGAGCGGCCTGGACATCGACCGTACCGATAGCGAACAGCTTCTTCTTTGGGAGGAAATTCGGCGCATCACGGACCGGCTGGCGGATGTGCAGGAGTGCATTTCCTACCTGACCCGGCCCATCACGGAGGTCAGCATCCTGCGGAAAGGGACCGCTGGGAAGTACCGGACGGCGAAGGGCCACTACTACGACTGTCACAGCAACATTGAGGCCCTGGTGACGGACGAATATCACGAAGTCCCCTACTGGACCCGGACCATTGTGGAACACAACGGAGAGGACTACTACCTCGTTGGCTATAAAAATCTCCCCATGAACGGTCTGCGCGTCCGTGTGCGATCCGCCGCCTAACGATTAGAACAGACAAGCCCGCCCTCAACTGACTAAAAATCGGTTGGGGGCGGGCCTTTTTGCGTTTTCGGACAAATCTACAAGCGGACAAAGCATTAGCGTGGAGTAGTGACTATCAGCACCGGCCTGATTATTTTTTCAATCTGTTGAATAATGGGCGATACTTATCCTTGCTCTCTGCTCTGCATACACAGTAGTAGGTTGCCTCCGCCTGTTCGTCAATAATGGGAATTACGACACGGTTTTGAGGAACGCCGTCACGTTCCATATGAGCATCCGTGATAAAAGAGGGAAATGCGCCTGTTCCCGCCACCTCTCCGAAAGCGTCCCATTCATTCATCATGAGGAAGTGGGCATTCGGCAGCTTTTCCCGGCAGAAGTTATGCCAGAAGCCAATATCCGTATAAAGGAGAAGGTTTTGCCCGTCAATGTCCCCTGGGACAAGTTCCTTTCGGTTTGCTAACGGATGTGCCAGCGGAACCGAAAGAAATAGCCGCTCCGTTCGGAATGGTTGCCCATATAAGTCAATATCTGGAGGGCTATGGGTAGCAATGAGTTGATAAACCCCTCTATTCAGGCCAACGATCAGTTCCTCATCTGAATCTTTCATCTGTGTGGAAACCGTCATCTGAGGATAGAGTTGAGCAAGCAGCGGTGACAAGTCCCAAAGAGGCACCGGGGCGCAGACACCTAAAGAGATCGTGCGGCGGCTCCTGTCAAAAAGGCGCAGCCGTTCCTCCATCTCCCTGCTCTGCTCCAGGAGTTTTTCTCCTAACTGAGCAGCCAGGATGCCATTCTCATTCAGAGCGATCCTGTTCTTTGAACGTTCAAACAAAGATACCCCAAGACCGTCCTCCAGCTTTTTCATGGATTGGCTCAAAGCGGGCTGGGAGATGTGCAGTTCCTCCGCCGCCCCGGACAACGTACCATGCCGGGAAAAGGCTTTAAGTTGTTCCAATAGATATAGTTCAATCATAGGCTTGCCCCCTCTCAGTATTCGTTTCAATTATAGCACATTTGGAAATGGATATTGTACTTTTTCAGAAATTTTTGCTATCATAACATCATAAAATTTCAAGGAGGTTCTCCCGAATGCACTATATCACTTTGAACAATGGCGTAAAGATGCCCCTGGAGGGCTTCGGTGTCTTTCAGGTTCCCGACCCTGCCCAGTGTGAGCAGGCGGTGCTGGATGCTATCAGTTCCGGTTATCGTCTGATTGATACCGCCGCCGCCTATATGAACGAACAGGCGGTAGGCGCTGCTCTGAAGAAATGCGACGTTCCCCGTGAGGAACTGTTCATCACCACAAAGTTGTGGGTGCAGGACGCCAGCTATGAGGGGGCGAAGGCAGCGATTCAGCGTTCTCTGGACAACCTGGGCCTGGATTATCTGGATTTGTACCTTGTTCACCAGCCCATTGGTGATTATGTGGGGGCCTATCGCGCCATGGAGGAAGCATACCGGGACGGTACGCTCCGGGCCATCGGCGTATGCAATTTCTACCCCGCCCGGCTGGCTGACCTGTGCGAAACGGTGGATGTGATCCCCGCCGTTGATCAGGTAGAGCTTCACCCCTTCTTCCAGCAGGAGAACGCCTTGGCGCTGATGAAGGAGTACGGCGTTGTTCCCGAAGCATGGGGGCCGTTTGCCGAAGGTAAGTTCGGCATTTTTACCCACCCGGTTCTGACGAAGATCGGAGGCAAATACGGCAAGTCCGCCGCTCAAGTGGCCCTGCGCTGGAATGTTCAGAGGGGAGTGGTCGTTATCCCGAAGTCCGTTCACAAAGAGCGCATGGAACAGAATCTTGATATTTGGGATTTCCAGCTCTCCCAGGAGGATATGGAGGAAATTTCTAAGTTGGATGTGGGGCACAGCGAGATCGTCAGCCATGATGACCCCGGCTTTATCAAAATGCTCCATGGGTTAAAGGTTCACGATTAACAGACCATGGACGGTCTGCACGCCCGTGTGCGGTCCACCGCATAATATTTTGGATAAGAGAAATCCGCCCGCAACTTGACGAAGCATCAAGCTGCGGGCGGGCTTTATTTTTGGCAGGAGGTATGCTTATAGAAAAGGATTCTTCTTATATGTTATGGCGAATGGTCCTGTTCAGTAACGGCCACGGCTTTATTCTGAGCAAAAATCCCCGGTCCCATAATTTCTATATCACATTACAATTCGTGCAAGAGGACGGAAAGCTCCGCTGTTATCGCGGCAGCTATCACGGCGATCCGCAGGAGGCCCATCAGGACTTTCGCCAGAGGGTGAAGGACTACCCGCAGAAGCACAATGTCCGCATCATCCGAATCTATGGCATGAATGTCATGCAGCCATATGATCGCCTACCGGACGGCGAAGCAGAATGTGGATAAAATCCTCGGTATCATGCCGGAGGAACAGGAGCAGAATAGAGATCATAAGCCGGAGCGGTGACTGCAAAAATCCTCCCGTGCCGTCTGGCATGGGAGGATTTTTTAATGCTCATTTTGCCGCAGATCATCCACGATAAACTGAATGTGTTCTATCTGGCGCGGAGTTAGGCCGGTTATATCAAGTGTCTGCGGGGCAGTTGGCTCCTGCACATCCCGTCCCAGCAGATAGTCAGTGGTGACGTGAAAGAAGTCCGCAATCCGTATCAGCATATCTATGGACGGCATGATATTATCATTTTCCCAATTACTGATACTCTGCTTTTTCACTCCCAGCTTTTCCGCAAGCTGAACCTGATTCAATTCTCTGGACTGACGCAGATTTTTAATGCGGACTGCGAACATGATCGGCCCACCTCCCCCTGACAATAGGATTATGGGCCATACCTTCAAATTATAAAAATACCAGTATTGTAATATTTGACTTCATGGATTATACTAACCATGTGCAGAGAATCAACAGAAAGGATATAGGAGCTATGATTTACACAAACGAAACGAGGCAGAAGCTGGATGCAATCCTCAAAGCCTTTGAGGGTTATATTGATAGCCAAGACTAATCCTGCCCTGGGCTACCGGGCCATTCGTATCTGCCTGACCCGGAAGGAGATATTCAAGACCCAGCTTCGAGCCATTCTCCGGGCCAGCGCGTTTGGCACAGTTTCCATCATGTTCCCCATGGTGATCTCTGTCCGGGAAGTCCGGGATGCAAAAGAGACGCTGGAGGAATGTAAGGCCGAACTGAAGGAGCGCGGCGTGGCTGTGGGTGAGGTTGAGATCGGCATCATGATCGAAACCCCCGCCGCCGTGATGATCGCGGAGGAACTGGCGGAGGAAGTGGATTTCTTCTCTCTCGGAACCAACGATTTGACGCAATACACTCTTGCCATTGACCGCCAGAACCCCAAACTGGACAACTTCTACGATGCCCACCACCCCGCTGTCCTGCGGATGATCCGGCATACTGTGGAGGCCGGACACCGGCATGGTTGCTGGGTCGGTATCTGCGGTGAGCTGGGTGCTGACACAACGCTGACAGAAACCTTCCTTCGGATGGGGCTGGATGAACTGTCCGTCTCCCCCTCTGCGGTGCTGCCGTTGAGAAAACTGATTCGTGGGTTGGATTTGAGTAAGATGTCAGAAAAGATATAACGTATTTCTGACGTTCTTTTATGTGGCATAGTAATTTCAGATATGATATAATAGCCGCGAAAGCGGCTATTATATTTTGACAGACAGATAGCCAAAGAAGGGAGGAATCCTATGGAGCTTCGTGTTTTGCGCTATTTTTTGTTGGCGGCAAGGGAAGAAAATATCACTAGGGCCGCAGAACTGCTCCATGTCACCCAGCCTACGCTCTCCCGACAGCTCATGCAGTTAGAGCAGGAATTGGGGACGAAACTCTTTCACCGCGGACAGCACAGCATTACCCTGACAGACGATGGAATGCTGCTCAAACGGCGGGCGCAGGAGTTGGTGGACTTGGCAGACAAAACGGAACGGGAGTTTGCAAAAACGGAAGGCTCCCTCACCGGCGAGCTGTCTATCGGCAGCGGCGAAACATTGAGTATGCACACCCTTTCTCAGTGGATCGCCTCCTTCCGTGAGGAAAATCCAATGGTTCAGTACGATATATATAGCGCCACCGCTGATGAGATCAAGGATCGCCTTGAAAAAGGAATCCTTGATATGGGCCTTCTGGTAGGACCCGTTGACATTTCCAAATACGAGTTTATCCGTATGCCGCGAAAAGAACGCTGGGGCATACTGGTTTCAAGAGAATCTCCCCTCGCTTCACTGAGTCATGTTTCCCCGGTAGATTTGACACAGACGCCTCTTTTTATCTCTAAACGCAATCTGATCCGGGATGAGCTGCGGGGATGGTTTGGGCCATATTATGATTCTCTGGAGATCGCGGGCACTTATAATCTGCTATACAATGCTGCGGTTATGGCAGAGAACGGCGTAGGAATCGTGCTGTGCTTGGAACACGACAAGAACTACGAAAAGCTCCGGTTTGTGCCGCTGCTCCCCACCTTGGAAACAGGGGCTGTTCTAGTCTGGAAGAAACACCAGAGTTATTCCGCAGCGGCAGCGCGTTTCTTTGACCATGTTCAGAAATGCGCTGAACGTATGGCCGGCGATAAAATATAAGCATTGGACATTTTGAACGTTGCAGACTAAAATGTAGGCATCCAAAGGAAGGATGCCTACATTTTTATTTAGGGGGTGCAACAGGGTATGACAATCAATGAGGCAAGCGAACAGTATAACATCCCCATCTCTATTCTGCGGGAATACGAGAGCTGGGGACTGTGCGATACCGTAAAGACCGTCATGGGCGTCTGGCAGTACGATGATGAGGATATTGAACGTCTGAGTATGATTATGACGCTCCACGACATTGGCTTTGAACATGACGAGATCGCACATTATATGCGCCTTTTGCTCCAGGGGGATTCCACCCAGGCGGAACGGATGCGGATATTAAAGCAGCAGCGTGACAAAACACTGGATGAGATCCATTTTCAGGAGCGGAGGCTGGACCGGCTGGACTACCTGCGTCATCAGATTCGGAAACAATCAAACGCCCCAAAAGGCTCTTGACTTGAAGTTCACTTCAAGAGGTAGGATAAATTACTCCCTTAAATCAACACCTGGAGGTGTGATATGCGTTACACAAATTTAGGCAATTCTGATCTATCTGTCTCTCGTATCTGCCTGGGCTGTATGGGCTTTGGCGATGCGGCTAACGGCCAGCACTCCTGGGCCATTGACGAGGCCCATTCCCGCGAGATCATCAAACGGGCGCTGGAGCTGGGTGTGAACTTCTTCGACACCGCTATCGCCTACCAGAGCGGCACCAGTGAGCAGTATGTGGGGCGGGCTGTCCGAGATTTCTCCAAACGGGAGGATGTGGTGATCGCCACGAAATTCCTTCCCCGAACGGAGGACGAGATCACGGCGGGAATCACCGGCCAGCAGCACATTGAGCGGATGCTGAATACCAGCCTGCGCAACCTGGGCCTGGACTATGTGGACCTTTATATTTATCATATGTGGGACTATCAGACCCCCCTCTATGAGATCATGGACGGGCTGAACAATATGGTCAAGGCGGGCAAGGCCCGGTATATTGGCATCTCCAACTGCTTCGCGTGGCAGCTTGCCAAGGCAAACGTCCTGGCGGAACAAGAGGGCTTCGCCAAGTTTGTATCCATCCAGGGCCACTACAACCTGATTTTCCGAGAGGAGGAGCGGGAGATGGTGAAGCTTTGTGCTGAGGATCATATCGCCATGACTCCGTACAGTGCATTGGCAGGCGGGCGGTTGTCCAAACGCCCCGGTGAGACCTCAAAGCGGCTGAAGGAGGACAGCTACGCCAAGTTGAAATATGATGCCACAGCAGAACAGGACGGCGAGATCATTCGTCGGGTGGCGGAGCTGGCGGACCGGCGGGGCGTGTCCATGACGGAAATCTCCCTGGCTTGGCTGCTGACCAAGGTGACGGCCCCGGTGGTGGGCGCGACCAAACTCCACCATATCGAGGGCGCGGCCAAGGCGGTGGACCTGAACCTGACAGCGGAGGAACTGGCCTGGCTGGAGGAACCCTATGTTCCCCATGCTCTGGTGGGTGTGATGGCGCAGAATACCGCCTCCGCCGCGAAGCAGTCCCACGTCTGGTCTACCGGAAACCAGGAAATCAAATAAGGAGGAATCCATGATGAGCAAAAAATTAGTAGCATATTTTTCGGCCAGCGGTACAACCGCCGCTGTTGCCCGGACACTTGCAGAGGCGGCGGAGGCTGATCTCTATGAAATCAAACCGCAGACGCCCTATACCCGCGCCGACCTGAACTGGCAGGACAAGAAGTCCCGCAGCAGCGTGGAGATGAACGACAAGTCCTTCCGACCGGCGCTGGCGGACTGGGACGCCCATGTAGAGGACTATGACACCGTGTTCCTGGGCTTCCCCATCTGGTGGTACACGGCCCCCACCATCGTCAACACCTTCCTGGAAAGCTACGACTTTTCCGGCAAGACGATCATCTTGTTCGCCACGTCCGGCGGCAGCGGCTTGGGAAAGTCGGCGGCTGATCTGACACCCAGCGCCTCCGGCGCGGTCATCCGGGACGGAAAACTGCTGAATGGCCGGCAGACCAGGGAATCCCTCGCCGCTTGGGTCAACAGCTTGTCCGTATAAGGAGGGCCATCGAATGAAAAGAACGTTTTCTCTCTTTTTAACTCTGGCGCTGGTGTTCGTCCTAACCGCCTGCGGGTCTGCGCCCGGACAGGGCAGCACTCCCGCGCCGGAAGAGAATACCCCCGCTTCCACAACACCGGAAACTCCCCCGGAGAGCCAGCCGGAAGATACCCCTTCGACAGATGGTGAGACGCCTACGGAAACGGATGACAGTGGAAAGAAAATCCTGATTGCCTATTTCTCCGCTACCAACAACACGGAGGGCATTGCCAATCACTTGAACGATATTCTGGACGCCGACCTTTACGAGATTGTACCGGAACAGCCTTACACCTCCGATGACCTGAACTACAACGATTCTTCCAGCCGTTCCAGCCAGGAGATGGACGATCCCAGCGCCCGCCCCGCCATTTCCGGCAGCGTGGATAACATGGAGCAGTATGACGTGATTTTCCTAGGCTACCCCATTTGGTGGGGCGAGGCTCCCAGAATTATCAATACCTTCTTGGAGAGCTATGATCTCAGCGGGAAAACCATTGCTCCCTTCTGCACCTCCGCCAGCAGCCCCTTGGGGTCCAGCGCCACAATGCTCCAGGAGCTGACAGAGGATGTAACTTGGCTGGAGGGCCAGCGGTTCAGCGGTGGAGCATCTGTCTCCGATGTGCAGTCCTGGGTGGATGGTCTGGATTTGAATGGATGATTTTATGAAGCCAAAACAAATTGCGAAGATCTGCGTAGACGCTGCTATGACATTGGGCCTGCTGTTCCAGATGGGCTACCACCTGTGGGGCGACACCGCCCATGAGTGGGTGGGCGCGGGGCTGTTCCTCCTGTTCATTCTCCACCATATCCTCAACTGGCGCTGGTGGACGGGGCTTTTCAAGGGAAAATACACCGCCGCCCGCGTCCTGCAAACGGTGATCGACTTGCTTACCCTGGCGGCGATGGTGGGCCTGATGGCCAGCGGCGTGATCCTCTCCAGCAAGGTGTTTGCCTTCCTTCATATCAGAGGACACATGGCCTTTGCCCGCAGGCTGCACATGGCGGCATCCTATTGGGGTTTCCTTCTGATGGCGGCGCACCTGGGCCTGCATTGGGGGATGCTGCTGGGAATGGCCCGGAAAGCAGGAAAAACGAAGCTCTCCGGTAGAGCTAACCTCCCCTTGCCGGCGTGGATTGCCGCACTGATCGCTGTCTATGGTGTGGCTGCGATGGTCAAGCGCGATTTAACGACCTATCTATTTTTGCGGTCGGAATTTGTTTTCCTCGATTTCAGCGAATCCAAAGTTCTGTTTTACCTGGATTATTTGGCCATCATGGGTACATTTATTTTCCTGGCCTACTACGGAACAAAGCTGTTGCGGAGGCGTAAAGGGAGGAACACACTATGAAAAAATGGATTGCAATCTTGCTCTCCATTGCTATTCTGATAACAACGGCAGGATGCAACGGGACAGTGGATCAGCCCGGAGCAGATAGTGAAGCACCAGGCGATGCCAGCCAACCGCCTGTTGTCCAGCCGGAATCGCCTGTTTCTTCGGCACATGATTCGACAGATGCGCAAGAATCGAAAATACCCCGCATCCTGATCGCCTATTTCACCTGGGCGGATAACACCATCGTGGAGGACCCAAGCGCCGTGGACGTGGACGCCACTACCTCGGCCAGCGTCTTGCCCCCCGGAAATGCTGCAAAGATCGCCGGTTGGATTCAGCAGGAGGTCGGCGGTGATCTGTTCTCCATCGTTGTAGAGGACCCGTATTCCAGTGACTATGACGAGTGTCTGGACCGGGCGGCAGATGAAAAAGCGGACAATGCCCGCCCCGCGCTGGTCAATCATGTTGACAATATGGAGGACTACGACACCGTATTCATCGGTTTTCCGAATTGGTGGTACACTCTGCCCATGGCGGTCCTCAGTTTTGTGGATGAGTACGATTTTTCCGGGAAAACCATCATTCCCTTCTGCACCCACGGAACGGGCGGGCTTTCCAGTACCATCCGGGATTTGACCGCTGCCCTCCCCGATGATGTGACCATTCTTGACCCTATCGGTGTCTATCGCCCGGATGTAGATTCTTCCCGCCCTGCTGTGCAGGAGTGGATCGCGGGATTGGATTTGGATATTTGATAAAGGAGGAAGATTACGATGCCGCACGTTGCGATTACGATGATTCCCGGACGGGATGATGAAACAAAGCAGGCCCTTGCGCTGAAAACCCAAGCGTTTCTGATGCAGGAGCTGGGAATCGACCCTAAGTTCATCTCCGTGTCCATCCAGGACATTCCCAAGGACGAGTGGGCCAAGTCCATGGAGCAGTTCCCGGATGAGATCATGTTTGTGAAACCCGGCATTTAAGGAGGATGGATATGAAAGCAACCATTATCACCGGAAGTCCCCATAAAAAAGGCACTTCCGCTCTGCTGGCAGACGAGTTTATCCGGGGCGCACAGGAGGCAGGATGGGAAACCTTCCGCTTTGACGCCGCATTTGAGGACTTCGGCCCTTGCCTGGGCTGCGGCCGCTGCGGAATGGGTTCGGCTCCCTGTGTGCAGAAGGACGCCATGGGGAAACTGCTGCCGGATCTGGTGGATTCCCAGGCGGTGGTGCTGGTTACCCCGCTATACTACTTCGGCTTTTCCGCGCAGATCAAGAAGGTGATCGACCGCTTCTACTCCCGCACCTATGCTCTGACAGGCGGCAAAAAGGTGTTCCTGCTGGCAACCGCCTATGACCGGAATGACTGGACAATGCAGGCCCTCACCACCCACTACGAAACGCTGGCAAAGTACATGGAGTGGGAGGATGCGGGCAGGGTGCTGGCGGTAGGATGCGGCGCCCGCTCCGACATTGAACGCTCACGATTTCCGCAGGAAGCCTATCGGTTGGGCCTCTCTCTCAAATAAGTAATGAAAGGAACGAAGGACATGAGAAATCTAAAACGGCTGGGGGCGCTGTTCCTTACGCTGGCTCTGACGTTCACTTTAGCTGTTCCGGTTTTCGCCGCCGTGGACGATACCGGCTTTTCTGATGTGGACGCCGATGCGTGGTACGCCGAGGCCGTCATGTACTGCCGGGAGCATAACCTGATGGCCGGAATCGGCAACAATCAGTTTGCCCCGGAGAGCAGTCTGACCAGAGCGCAGTTCGCAACCGTCCTCTACCGGATCGAAGGGACCCCGGCTGTGACCGGCGTGGACGCTTTCACGGATACGCCTGACGGCGCATGGTACAGCGATGCCGTACTGTGGGCGTCTCAACAGGACCTCATCAGCGGCTATGGCGGTGGTCTGTTCGGCCCCAACGACCCGGTGAGCCGGGAGCAGATGACAACGATTTTCTGGCGTTATGCGGGCAGTCCTGCGGCTGACGGGGCCAGTGATTACACGGACGAGGCTTCGATTGCCTCCTACGCCGCCGCCGCTGTGGATTGGGCCAGCGTCAACAATATCGTGGTCCCTGCGTCTGCTGGTGTGTTTGCCCCGAAAAGCAATGCCACCCGCGCCCACGTTGCCGCCGCGCTGATGAATTACAGCCGTCAGCAAACGGGAGCCACGCCCGTCCCTCCTGTGACTGTCAATGACCAGTTTGTGCTGATAAATGGCGGCACTTTCCAGATGGGAAGCCCCGCCAGTGAGCCGGAGCGCAGTTCTGACGAAACGCAGCATAGCGTAACCGTGAGCAGCTTCTACATGGCGAAAACGGAAATTTCTCAGAGGGAGTATCAGGCAGTCATGGGAACTAACCCCAGCGAAACCAAGGGCGACAACCTGCCTGTGACGAACATCACTTGGTACGACGCCATCCAATACTGCAACAAGCTCAGTGAAGCCGAGGGGCTAACGCCCTGTTACACCGTCTCCGGCACAACCGTGACTTGGGATAAAAGCGCCAATGGCTACCGCCTGCCCACCGAGGCGGAGTGGGAGTACGCGGCCCGCGCCAATACCACCACGCCCTTCAGCTTTGGCGACTACGTTCACAACAGCGATGCCAACTGCTACAACGCCTACGGCTACAACAACGATGCCAGCGGAAATTGGGTCAATGGTTCCGATGCGTATTTAAGAAGGACTGTGGCGGTGGATCAGTATGCCGCCAATGCCTATGGTCTATACAATATGCACGGCAACGCCGCCGAGTGGGTGTGGGACTGGTACGATGCCTATAACACTCAGGCATCCACCAATCCCACCGGCCCGGAGAGCGGAAACGCCAAGATCGTCCGGGGCGGCGGCTGGAATGACCATCCCAAGCACATCCGCTCCGCATACCGGGGCGCACACCCCGCAGATGTTTCCCTTTACAGCATCAGTGTACGTCCGGTACGGAACGCGGAAAGCTCTACCGGGCAGGCCAGGAGCAGTTACAGCGCCCAGGCTGAACAGAATACCGGCAGGACCCTGATCGTCTATTTCTCTCAGACGGGAAATACTGAGGGCTTGGCAAATCTCATCCACGAAATGAGCGGTGCGGATATTTTCCGGCTGGAACGCGCAACGCCCTACGCTTCCAGCAGCAACGGCCCGGTGCTGTACGGTGAGGCGCTGAACGAGCTGCGGGCCGAGGCCACCCCGGAACTGAAAGCTGTACCCGATATTGAGCAATATGACACCATTCTCCTGGGCTACTGCAACTGGTGGTCCTCCATCCCTGCATCGGTACGCACACTTTTGACACGCGAGGATTTCAGCGGAAAGACCATCGTGCCATTCTGCTCCATGGGCGGCGGACAGTTTGGTCAGACCATCAGCGCGATCTCTAAACTCGCACCCAACAGCGTGATTAAAGAGGGCTTGATGGTTAGCTATTCTTCCTATGACCGGGCGGAGATTCAAGCGTGGTTGGATGCCTCATTGAAGTAAAGTCAAAACAAAAAAGGAGACAACAATGATGAAAAATCTGAAACGATTGAGCGCACTGCTCTTAACCCTGATTTTGGCGTTTTCCCTGGCTGTCCCGGCCTTCGCCGCCGTGAACGATACCGGCTTTTCCGATGTGGATGCCGATGCGTGGTATGCCGAGGCCGTCATGTACTGCCGGGAGCATAACCTGATGGCCGGAATCGGCAACAACCAGTTTGCCCCGGAGAGCAGCCTGACCAGGGCGCAGTTCGCAACCGTCCTCTACCGAATCGAAGGGACCCCGGCTGTGACAGGTACAGACGCTTTTACCGATACGCCTGACGGCGCATGGTACAGCGACGCCGTACTGTGGGTGTCTCAGCAGAATCTCATCAGCGGCTACGGCGGCGGGCTGTTTGGCCCTAACGATCCTGTCAGCCGGGAGCAGATGACAACGATCTTCTGGCGTTATGCTGGCAGTCCTACGGCTGACGGGGCCAGCAACTACAATGATGAAGCCGAAATTGCTTCCTACGCTGCCGTTGCTGTGGATTGGGCCAGCGTCAACAATATTGTGGCTCCTGCGTCTGCTGGCGTGTTTGCCCCGAAAAGCAACGCTACCCGCGCCCACGTTGCCGCCGCTCTGATGAATTATAGCAGAAGCCAGCAGACTGCGCCCACTACACCCACCGAGCCTGTCCCCGCTCCCAGCGAGGGGGCCAAGGTGCTGATCGCCTACTTCTCCGCTACCAACAACACGGAGGGCATTGCAAACCACCTGGACGCCATTCTGGATGCAGACCTCTATGAAATCACACCGGAAGCGCCCTACACCGCCGCTGATCTAAACTACAATACCGACTGCCGAGCCAATCGGGAGCAGAACGATGCCAGCGCCCGCCCCGCCATTTCCGGCGGCGTGGATAACATGGAGCAGTATGATGTGATTTTCCTGGGCTACCCCATCTGGTGGGGACAGGCCCCGAAGATCATCAGCACCTTCCTGGAGAGTTATGATCTCAGCGGTAAGACCATCGTGCCCTTCTGCACCTCTGGCAGCAGCGGGATCGGCTCCAGCGCCACGAACCTTCATTCTCTCGCCGGTTCCGCCACCTGGCTGGACGGTCAGCGGTTCAGCGGCAGCGCATCCCGCTCCACGGTGGAGAGTTGGGTAAACGGCCTGGGTCTGACACTGACCCCTGCCGCCTAAATATCGGATGCTGAAAAGGCCCCATCCCGGCTGGGGTGGGGCCTTTTCGTCCAAAACAGGAGTTGGAAAACACTATGAAACGAATTTCTGCCTTATTTTTGGCCATCCTGCTGACATTTGCTCTGGCAGGATGCGGAAACACAGAGCAGAGGGAACCATCCACGCCCTCTGAATCGACCCAGCAACCGAACCAGACCGTTACTGTGCCGACAGAAAGCACGCCCTCCGAGATCGCACTGCCAGAGGATTTTGTGCTGATAAATGGCGGGACCTTCCAAATGGGCAGCTTGGAATCGGAGGCATGGCGCTCGGAAGATGAAACCGCCCACGCCGTTGCCCTCAGTGATTTTTATATCAGCCGTTATGAATTGACCCAGGCTGAATATCAGGCGGTCATGGGTGAAAATCCCAGCAGTTTCTCCGGCGATAATCTGCCGGTGGAAAATGTCTCATGGATGGACGCAATCAGCTATTGCAATGCCCGCAGCACTCAGGAGGGATTGACCCCGGTCTATGTGGTGGACGGTCAGAGCGTTTCCTGGGACCGGAGCGCCAACGGCTACCGTCTGCCAACGGAGGCGGAGTGGGAGTATGCCTGCCGCGCCGGGACGGATACTCCGTTTAACACGCAGACCTCCATCAGCGCGGAAGAAGCCAATTATTGGGGCCACTATCCCTATCTGATCGAGGATAACTACTTCTCCCAGGGGAACTTGGAAACCAAGCCGGGTGTTTACCGGCAGACCACCGTGGCGGTGGGCAGCTTTGATCCAAACGCCTTGGGGCTGTACGATATGCACGGCAACGTAGGAGAATGGGTATGGGACTGGTACGGCTCCTATGAAACCGGGGAGCAGACTGACCCCACCGGTCCTGCCAGCGGTACACGCCGGGTGTACCGGGGCGGTGGCTGGAACGACTTCGCCAAAAATCTCCGCTCCGCTTACCGGGCCACCCTTCCCCCGGACAGCGCCAGCTATAACCTGGGCCTGCGGCTGGTTCGGAACGCAGGAACCGGCAGCGGGAATGTGGAATCGTCCTCCACACAGTCCAATGGGCAGAGCGGCGGCAATATCCTGATAGCTTACTATTCCTGGGGCGGCAACACCAGAGGGATCGCTCAAGAAATTCAGCGCCAGACTGGAGCGGAACTGTTTGAGATTGAGATGGTGACGCCCTACTCCACCGACTACAACACAGTTCTGGATCAGGCGCAGGAGGCCCAAAACAACCAGGACCGCCCGGAGCTGTCCAACCATGTGGAGGACATGAGCCAGTACGACACCATCATCCTGGGTTATCCGAACTGGTGGGCCTCTATCCCCATGCCGGTGGCCTCCTTCCTAGAGGAATACGATTTCACAGGCAAAACAATCGTGCCGTTTTGCAGTCACGGCGGCGGACGTTTCGGACAGAGCCTGACGGCCATCACAAAGATGGTGCCTGACGCTGTGTTGGGCGAAGGACTGGCTGTTTCCTATTCTGGTGGTTCCGGTTTGTCAGAGGATGTGGCCGCTTGGCTGGAGGAAAACAATATTTCTTTTGAGTAAAACGGGAGGTTCAGAATGAAAAAACAAATTGGAAACACATTGGCACTCTATCCTACGCCTCTGGTCATTGTTGGTGCCATGATAGAGGGGAAACCCAACTGGCTCCTTGTAGGACACCTGGGGATCATCGGCCATGACCGGGTCATGGTCAGTCTGGCGAAATCTCACTACACCAACCAGGGTATCAAGGCCAGCCGCGCCATGTCTATCAACATTGTGGACGAGGCTCTGCTGCCCAAAGCGGATACACCCACAAGGGCGGCGTTGTCCATACCGAGATTTTACTCCCCGGCCACGCCCCCGCCGCCTTTTCTGACAGGGCGGTTTTGTGGAACGCGGTGGAGAAAATCGAGAAAGCGAAAAACGCCCAGCTTGCAAGAGAAATTGAAATTGCCCTGCCCCGTGAATTGACAAGGGAGCAGGGCATTTCTCTTGTCCGCGAGTATGTGAAAGAGCAGTTTGTCAATGCGGGAATGTGCGCCGACTTTGCCATCCACGACACGGGCGGCGGCAATCCCCACGCCCATATCATGCTGACAATGCGCCCCATCCAGCAGGGCGGCGCATGGGGAGCGAAGCAGAAAAAGGAGTACATTCTTGACCCGCAGGGGAAGAAAATCTATGACCCGAAAAAGCGGCAGTACAAGTGCAAGGCCATCCCCGCCACCGACTGGAACGAGCAGACCAAGGCCGAGGAATGGCGGGCGGCGTGGGCGCAGCTTTGCAACCGGGCGTTGGAGCAGTACGGACACAACCAGCGCATCGACCACCGCAGTTATGAGCGGCAGGGCATCGACCAGATACCCACCGTCCATTTAGGCGTTGCCGCTTCCGCTATGGAGAAGCGCG
>CATABD010000023.1 GCA_949494735.1 uncultured Oscillospiraceae bacterium | reverse complement strand
TGGAGGTGCGCTACAAGGGCAAGAACATCCACGAGGTGCTGGAGATGACGGTGGAGGAGGCCCTCCCCTTCTTCGAGAACCTGCCCCGGCTGAAAAACCGCATCCAGACCCTGAAGGACGTGGGGCTGGGCTATGTGAAGCTGGGCCAGCCCTCCACCACCCTGTCCGGCGGCGAGGCCCAGCGGGTGAAGCTGGCCACCGAGCTGTCCAAGCAGTCCACCGGCTCCACGGTTTATATCCTGGACGAGCCCACCACCGGCCTGCACACCGCCGACGTCCACCAGCTGGTGGAGGTGCTCCAGCGGTTTGTGGACAAGGGGAACACGGTGGTGGTCATCGAGCACAACCTGGACGTCATCAAGACGGCGGACTATATCATCGACCTGGGCCCCGAGGGGGGCTCCGGCGGCGGCACGGTGGTTTGTACGGGCACACCCGAGGAGGTGGCGGAGCACCCCGGGAGCTACACGGGCAAATACCTGAAAAATGTTCTGGAAACGAGCTGATACCCCATGGAATTGAATTTACAATGGCTGACGGAGACCTTCGCGGGGGAATTCCTGCTCACCCTGCTGGTGTCCATGGTGCCGGTGGTGGAGCTGCGGGGGGGCATCCCCTTCGGCGTCACGGCGGGGCTGCCCGTGTGGGCGGCGTTTCTGGCCGCCGTCATCGGCAACCTGATCCCCGTGCCCTTCATCATCGTGTATATCCGCCGGATCTTCCAGTGGATGCGCCGGAGAATCCCCAAGCTCAACCGCATGGTGGACGCCCTGGAGCGCAAGGCCCACCTGAAGGGGCAGAAGGTGACCAGGTATAAATACCTGGGGCTGATGCTGTTCGTGGCCATCCCGCTGCCGGGCACCGGGGCGTGGACGGGCTCGCTGGCGGCGGCGTTTCTGGACATGCCCCTGCGGAAAGCGCTCCCCTCGGTGATTGCGGGGGTGCTGGTTGCGGGAGTTGCCATCAGCATCCTGTCCTACGGCGTAGTCAGTCTATTTTAGAAGCGCGGAGCCGTCGTGAGCCGCGCGGGGGGGAATTTTATGTACCTTTATCTCGTCCGCCACGGCCAGTCGGTGGGCAATGAAAAACAGCTCTTTTTCGGGGCGAGAGATTACCCCCTCACCCCGCTGGGCCGGGAGCAGGCGAAACAGGCGGCGGACAAGCTGCGGGAGGCGCCCTTCACCCGCTGCGTGGCCAGCCCCCTGTCCCGGGCATGGGACACCGCCGTGATCTGCACCGAAGGCCGGCCCGTGGCCCCGGAGGCCTGCCCCGCCCTGCGGGAACAGGACATGGGGGAGCTGGAGGGCCTGAGCTGGGGCGCGGCGGAAGCCCGCTTTGGCGAGCACATCGGCGCGCTGCTGTCGGACTGGCTCCACACCACGCCCCCCGGCGGCGAGGCCCCCTCCCATATGACGGCGCGGGTGGGCGAATGCGTGGACGGGCTCGTCCGGCGGGGAGAGGATACCCTGGTGGTGGCCCATAACGGCTCGCTGTCCCTCATCCTGTACCACCTGGGACTGGCGGGGGAACAGGACCTGCTCCGGCCGGACTGGTTCTTCCGCCACGGCTGTTACTCCGCCGTCCGCGCAGACGAGGCCGGGGCGGAGCTGGTCTGCTTCAACCGGTGACAAAAAGCCGCCTTCTTTCATAGAATGCCCCAGTTATAAAAGGAGGCGGCGGATATGGCGGAGGTATTTCAGTTTTTGGCGGCGCTGCTGGCGGCTTTCGGGCTGGTGGGCCTGGGGTGGCTGGCCATGGGGGCGCTGCTGCTGCCGGGGGTGTGCCCCGCCCGGATGGTGGTGGACGCCCAGGGGGACGGCGGCGGGCTGGAGCAGACCGTCAAGGCCCTGCTGTGGCTGCGGCGCACCGGCCTTTGGTGGGGCGAGGTGGTCATCCGGGACCGCGGCCTGGACGCCGGGGGGCTGGCCCTGGCCCGGGCCCTGGCGGAGGGCCCGGGCGTGCGCTTCGAGGACGGCGGCTGGGACAGCGTGTAGCGGTCAAAGCGTTTCACGTGAAACGCCAGTTCGATTTTAAAACTACAAAAGAAACGAGGAATGCACCATGGAGTTGAAGGAAGCGCTGGCCAGGCTGGCCGAGCTGCAAAGGAAGATGTACGCCTATCAGGCGGCGTCCTCCTCGCTGTACCTGGACGGCACCACCGTGGCCCCCAAGGACACCGCCGAGGGCCGGGGGGTGGCCCTGGGCGTGCTGGCCGGGGAGCGGCATAAGCTGTTCTCCGCCCCGGAGGTGGGGGAGCTGCTGGACTTTTTGTGGGAGCGCAGGGACGGGCTGGACCACCCCGTCCGCCGGCAGGTGGAGGAGCTGCGCCGGTCCTACGGCCAGCTCACGCGCATCCCGGCGGACGAGTATATGGAGTACGCCGTCCTCACCAACCAGGCCAGCGACGTGTGGCACCGGGCCAAGGAGGCCAGCGATTTCGAGCTGTTCCGCCCGGTGCTGGAAAAGCTGGTGGCCTTCAACATCAAGTTTGCCGGGTATTACGACAGCTCCAAGGCCCCCTACGACGCCCTGCTCAACGAGTATGAGCGGGGGGTGGATATGGCCTACCTGGACAACTTCTTCGCCACCCTGCGAGAGCGCATCGTCCCCCTGCTCCACGCCGTGATGGAGCAGGAGCCGCCCGACGACTCCTTCCTGCGCAGGCGTTATCCCGTGGAGGGGCAGCGGAGGTTCTCCGACTACCTGATGGAGGTGCTGGGGCTGGACCGGGCGCACTGCGCCATCGGTGAGACGGAGCACCCCTACACCCTGGAGTTCAACAACAAGGACGTGCGCATCACCACCCACTACCACGAGGACAACGTGGACTTCTCCATGTACTCCGTCATCCACGAGGGGGGCCACGCCAAGTACGAGCTGGGCATCGCCGACGAGCTGCAATACACCTGCCTGGCCGGGGGCGTGTCCATGGGCGTCCATGAGAGCCAGTCCCGGTTCTACGAAAACCTGATCGGCCGCTCCCTGCCCTTTATCCAGGCCATCTTCCCCAAGATGCAGGAGTTCTTCCCCGGGCAGCTGGCCGACGTGACGGCGGAGCAGTTCTACCGCGCCGTGAACAAGGCCCAGCCCTCCCTCATCCGCACCGAGGCGGACGAGCTGACCTACTGCCTCCACGTGATGGTGCGCTATGAAATTGAAAAGCAGCTCATCGGCGGCACGCTGGCGGTGAAGGACGTGCCCGGGACCTGGAACCGGCTGTACAAGGAGTACCTGGGGGTGGACGTGCCCGACGACCGGCGGGGCTGCCTCCAGGACAGCCACTGGTCGGGCGGCTCCTTCGGCTATTTCCCCTCCTACGCCCTGGGCAGCGCCTACGGCGCCCAGATGCTGCGCAATATGGAGCGGGACATGGACGTGTGGGGGCCGGTCTCCAGGGGGGATCTGTCCGGCGTGTCCGCCTGGCTGGGGGAGAAAATCCACAGGTACGGCGGCCTGATGGAGCCCGCGGACGTGGTGAAAAACGCCTGCGGCCAATTCGACCCCACCGTATTCGCGGACTACCTGGAGAAAAAATACTCCGCGCTGTATCACCTGTAAGGGATAAAGGGCCCGGCGGGAGCATTCCCGCCGGGCCATTCTGCCTCACAGAGCTCGCGCTCGTCAAGCGCGAAGAAATTGAAATCCATTTCCCCGGGCGGCATGCGCGCCGGGGGGAAATACCGCCCGGCCCGCAAGTGCGCGCGCGCAGCGGACCGCAATCTCCCCCACTGGAAAGGGCTTCGCCCTTTCCAGTGGACTGCGTCAGCGGAACCAGCCGCGGTTGTCCCGGCTGTCCAGCACATCCAGCATGGCGGACAGCATCTCCGCCGCCTGGGCCCTGGTGAGGGGCTGGGACAGCTGGGAGCTGCCGGACAGCACCGACACCGCCTCCATATTCACCGCCGACTGGTAGGCCCAGGCGGGGGCGGTCTCGGCGGAGAAGGCGGAGGCCGTCCCCGCCACGTCGCCGGTGGCCAGCAGGCGGTCGATGATGACGGCGGCCTCCGCGCAGGTCACCGCGCCGCCGGGGACGAACACCGTCTGGCCCGCGCCGTTGCGGGAGCCCTCCACCGTCCCCACCGCCAGGGCGGCGGACACATAGCCCTTGGCCCAGGCGGAGATGTCGCCGTCGTCATAGAACCCGGTGAGGGTGACGCCGCTGAGCGGCTCCTTCCCCGCCGCCGTCATGGCCATGGCCAAAAACTCCTGGCGGGTGAAGGTGCTGTCCGGGTCGAAGCAGTACAGCTCCCCCACCTTCCGCCCGGTGTACACCCCCGCCTCCGCCAGGCGCAGGGCGGCGTAGTGGGCGGGGTCGCCCTCCAGGTCGGAATAGCTGACCGTGGTGGACTGCTTCTGGATGGTCACCTTCACGGTGGCGGGCTTGGACATATTCCCCTTGGCGTCGATGGCCACATAGGTGAAGGTGTCCCGGCCCTTCTTGCCCTCATAGGGGGTGTAGGTGAAGGCGGCGGGGTCGTTCTCGTCCATGGCCACCTGGCCCCGGGCGGGGCTGTCCACCACCTGGAAGGTGACCAGGTCACCCTCCGGGTCCACGGCGGCGAAGCGGCTGGAAATGGCCACCCCCTTGTAGGTCTTGAGGGTCAGGTCCTCGGCAATGGGGGCGGCGTTCTCCACCTCCGCGGTGGGGGTGGTCAGCGCCAGGGCGGGGACAGTAAGCGCCCCTGCCAGACACAGGGACAGTATCATGATTCGCTTTTTCAAAGGGAAAGCCTCCTTTGTATGGTTGTGGGACTAGCTTACTCCAATTGAGAAAAAATTATGCGGCCGTCCCTCTTCCCAGGGGCGGCCGCATGGCGGCGCGTCACTTTTTTCGGCGCGCTTTGACTAGGCGCCGTTTGAAAATTGGCAATATGCCCAGCGGCGAGGAATTTTTTCGCCGGGCAAGGCGATTTGGCGCAGAAATACTTTGTGTATTTCGAGGCAAATCAACGCGGCTCGGCGGAAAAAGGCCCGCCGATTGGGCGTGTTGCCAATTTTCAAACAAGCCCTATAATTGACTTCGATCCTTGAGCCAGCTGGGCAGGGGCCGCATTTTGATGCCGGACACCAGCCCCATGGCGATGAACAGCGTCAGGGTAGACGACCCCCCGTAGCTGATGAAGGGCAGGGTCAGGCCGATGACGGGGCCGATATACAACGTCATGGCCACGTTGATGATGGTCTGGATCATCAGCATCCCGGCGATGCCCATGGCGATATAGGCGGACATGTGGCTGCGGGCCCGGCGGGACACCCACACACAGCGCAGGATGATAAGCAGCAGCACCAGCAGCACCGCGCAGCAGCCGATAAACCCGAATTCCTCCCCGCACACGGCGAAGATGTTGTCGGTGTGCCGGGCGGGCAGGCTGGTGGGATCGGGGGATTGGGTCTGGATGCCCTTCATAAACCCCATGCCGGTGAGCTGCCCCGAGCCGATGGCCAGCAGGGAGTGGTTCTGCTGCCAGCCCTGGCCCCGCGGGTCAAAATTATTCCCTTTCCAGTGCTCCACCACCACCCGGAAGCGCATAATGCGGTAGTCTGTCCAGTATTTGGTGCGGGGGAGGATGAAATGCCACAAAAACACCAGCCCGCCCACCAGGGGCGCCCCCACCCCGATGAACCACCACCTGCTCACCCCGGCCACCCAGGCCATGACCACAAAGATGAACAGGTAGACGATGACCATACCCCAGTCGCCCGACAGCACCGCCAGCGACCCGGCGAACACCCCGGTCAGCACCAGGTATTTCATCAGGGCGGAAAAGCGGCCCAGCCCCCGGGGCCGCTCCTTGTTAATCATCCAGGCCAGCACCACGATATAGGCCAGCTTTGCGATCTCCCCGGGCTGGAAGCCGGGAAAGCCGGGTATGGGCAGGTAGACCCAGCTCTTGTTCCCGCTGTCCCCCCCCTCGCCGAAGGGGTAGATCAGGGCGATGACAAACAGCCCCAGCAGCAGGAACACCCACCACCATTTTTCCATCAAAAACTCAATGTCGATAAAGGTGACCCAGATGTAGGCCACGATACCCATGCACAGGAACATGGCCTGCCTCACAGCATAGCCCCGGAGCACCTCCCGGTACTGGGTGGCGGAGTAGATGAGCACCAGCCCCATCAGGCTGGCCAGGATGCACAGGAGCAGAAGAACCACGTCGCCCTTTTTAAAAAATTCCCTGAGTGTGCGCGTCGGCTGCAAGGCGCGGCCCCCTCTCCATAAAAACTGCAAGTTAGTATAGCACACCGGCGGGAAATATGCTATACTCATTTGCGAGAGTTTTTGAATTCTTAATGGTTGGGAGGCGATACGCATGGAATTTGTCACCCACAGCCGGGAGGAGACCGAGGCCCTGGGCGCCCGCCTGGCGGACGCGCTGGCGGAGGGCCGGGTGGTGGCCTTCACCGGCGACCTGGGGGCGGGCAAGACCGCCTTTGTGTCCGGCATGGCCCGCGCCCTGGGAGTGGAGGAGCGGGTGACCAGCCCCACCTTCACCATCGTCAATGAGTATGAGGGGGGGCGGCTCCCCCTTTTCCACTTCGATATGTACCGGCTGGACAGCGCCGACGAGCTGTTCCACATCGGCTGGGAGGATTATCTGGCCCGGGGGGGCGTGTGCGCCGTGGAGTGGAGCGAGAACGTGACCGGGGCCATCGAGCCGGACGCGGTTCGTGTGTCCATCCTCCGGGGGGACGGGGACAACGACCGGGTCATCGCCATTGAGGGGGTAAAGCTGTGAAAATCATCGCGCTGGAGACCTCCGCCGTCACGGCCAGCGTGGCGGTAACCGACGACGAGAGGCTGCTGGCCCAATCCTTCCAGAACAGCGGGCTGACCCACTCCGCTACCCTGATGCCCATGGTGTCCGGCCTGCTGAAAAACACCGGCCTGACGCTGGACGAGATGGATGTGGTGGCGGTGGCGGCGGGGCCGGGGTCGTTCACCGGGGTGCGCATCGGCGTGGCCGCCGCCAAGGGGCTGGCCTGGCCGGGGGACAAGCCCTGCGCCCCCTGCTCCACCCTGGAATCCATGGCCTGGCAATGCGCCCATATGGGGGGCGAGATCTGCGCCGCCATGGACGCGAGAAGAAACCAGGTGTACTGCGCCCGGTTCCGGGCGGAGGGCGGGACGCTCACCCGCCTCACCCCCGACCGGGCCATGGGGCTGGACGGGCTGGCAGAGGAAGTGCGGGCGTCCGGCAGGCCCCAGACCCTGGTGGGGGACGGGGCCCACCTGGTGCGGGGGGCGCTGGAGGAGGCGGGCCTGCCCTGCTCCCTCATGCCCCCCCACCTGCTCTACCAGACCGCCTGGGGGGTGGCCCGGTGCGCCCTGCGCATGGCCCGGGCGGGGGAGCTGGTGTCTGCCGCCGCTATGGCCCCCAGCTACCATCGGCTGAGCCAGGCGGAGCGGGAGCGTATGGGCGCGGAGCCGTCATAAATATAAGGGGAGCGCCGGGGTCCGGCGCTCCTCTTTATTCTTCAACCGTAAAAACTTCTTCAATGGAAACACCGAACGCTTCTGCGATATTCCATGCCAGCACCAGGGACGGATTGTATCTGCCCTTTTCGAGGTTTCCAATCGTCTCCCTGCGGACGCCCACCTTTTTTGCCAAATCCTCCTGCTTCATGTCAAAACGCGCCCGATACTCTTTTATCCTGTTTCTAATCATTCTGCGCGTGAACCCTCTCTCTCAGTTCCAAAACAAACGTGGAAAACGCAAACGCCGCCATGGAAATGCCGAATCCCGCCGCCGCCCCGGCTGCCAGCGGGTTGCCGCTCGCCTTAAAATAAGCCAGGGCAAGCGTAATCAGGGCTGTGGCGGAAAGGTTGACGAAGAAAGCGAGACAGGCGCATTTTTTCATTGTGTCAACAAACATCTCATCGGGCGTGACCCAGAAATACTCGAAGAAAAGGGCAAACGCAAAAAACGACAAAAACAACGGCTCTCCGCTCTGCAGCCCCAATAAGCCCAGCAGGGAGACAAACCCGATACAGCCATACCAGTTTTTCATCATGCAAGCTCCTTTTTATGTGGTGTATTTCGCTCTTCATGATGTAAATATACCACACAAAAAAGGAAAAGTCAACCCTCCAGAAAAATATGTCCCATCAAAGGGGTTGCGCAGCGGGCGCCGGAAAAACTTCCGTTCGCACCGTGCTTTGGGGACGCGGCAAACCCCTACGGCCTTGCCTCGTAGCTCAGCCCCGCCGGGTAGAAAAAATTCACCTTTTTTTCCGACAGGCCGATGGTCATCTCCCGGGCCCGGAGGGCCTCGCCGTCCACCACCGCCACCAGTTCCTTCCGGCCCTTGATGGTCACGGCCTCCCCCTGCCTGTACCAGATGAGATCCGGGTAGTCCCGGTATTTCCCCTGGGCATACCTGCCCACCAGTCGAAAGAAGGTGGCCCGGCTCACCTTGCGCACCACCAGGGTCTCCAGCAGGCCGTCGTCGGGCATGTTGTCCCCCACCGGCATGAACCCGCCGCCGTAATACCGCCCGCTGCACACGCACACAATGGTGGTCTCCCCGTCGAAGTGGAGGTCGCCGCAGTCCACCGCCGTGGGCTGGGCGATGCTCTTGAAGATCACATTCTCCAGCAGGGCCAGGATATACGCCCCAATGCCGGAGACCAGGGGGAGGGCATTATACTTGTCCTTGTCCACCGCGATGCGGGAGTCCAGCCCCACGCACACGATGTCGATGCCCAGCGTCCCATTGCAGTCGATCAGGTCCATGGCGGCCTGGGGCCCCTCCGACAGGGCCTTCAGGTCGGTAAACCGGCCCTTGTTCTCCGTTCCGAATATCTTCAGGAAGTCGTTGCCCGTGCCGGTGGGCACGTTGGTGACGGCGGCGTTTTCATACCCCGCCGCGCCGTTCACCGCCTCGTTGAGGGTGCCGTCCCCGCCGCAGGCGTAGATGCGCACCGCACCGCCGCCCTCCGCCGCCGCACGGGCAATCCGCCGGGCGTCCCCCGTTTTCTCGGTGAACGCGATCTCATAGGGCACGTCCAGGGCCTGGATGCTGTCCACCAGCGCCCTTGTGCTCCGCTTCTTGCCCGCCGAGGGGTTGATGATGAAGATATGTTTCATAGCTCCCGTCCCTCTCTCTTTCAGACGCTACGCGCTATCTCATTCACGCTGCGAAGCGGTCAGGGCGCCTGGTCACTTTCACTGCGATTCGCTTTGCAAACAGAACCGCTGTGCGATTCTTGGTTTGCAAAGCTCACTGCGCTCCAAGTTCCCTCGCTGACCGTTTCTCCGCGCTATATACAAACAGGTCGCATTTTATCATGCCATTATAGAGCTTTCGCTTCTTATCGGCGGGCCGCCCGAAGGCGCGCTCAAATTCGGTATGGGAGGAGAGCACGTCCACCTCCCAGCCGGGGGGCAGTCCCCGGGCCGCCCGGCCAAAGGCCCGGTACAGCTCCTCCGCCTCCTTCTTCTCCAGCAGCCGCTCTCCATAGGGCGGGTTGGTCACCACCCGGCCCCTGGGCTCCTCCCGGCGGAACCGGGCCGCGTCCGCCGCCTCAAAGCGCACCGTGTCCTCCACCCCGGCAAGCCGGGCGTTGTGCCGGGACAGCTCCACCGCCGCGGGGTCGATATCCCCGCCCCAGATGTCATAGGCGCCGTGGAACTCATGGTCCATGGCCTCGTCCGCGGCGTCCATCCACAGCTTTGACGCAAGCCAGCCCCATCGCTGTGCGGCAAAGGAGCGGTTTAAGCCCGGGGCCCGGTTTTTTGCGATGAGGGCCGCCTCGATGGGGATGGTGCCCGAGCCGCAGAAAGGGTCGCAGAGGGGATCCCGCCCCCGGTAGCGGGACAGGGACACCAGCGCCGCCGCCAGCGTCTCCCGCAGGGGCGCGCCCATGTTCTGCGCCCGGTAGCCCCGCTTGTACAGGCTGTCCCCCGAGGTGTCCAGCATTAACGTCACCTGGTCCTTCAAAATGGAGAACTGCACCTGGTATAAGCTTCCCGTCTCGGGCAGGATCTCCAAACCGTATACCTGCCCCAGCCTTTTGCACAGCGCCTTTTTCAGGATAGACTGGCAGGCGGGCACCGAGCGGAGCTGGGAGCTGACGGCGTAGCCCTTTACCGGGAAGCGGCCCTCCCGGGGGATGAAGTCCTCCCAGGGCAGGGCGGCGCAGCCCTCAAACAGCTCCTCGAAGGAGCGGGCCCGGAAGCTCCCCAGGGCCAGCAGCACCCTGGCCCCGCAGCGCAGGTTCAGGTTGAGCCGGGGGATGTCGGCGGGCCCCCCTTGGCACACCACCCGGCCGTTCTCCGCCCCAACCCCGGACAGCCCCAGCTTCTTCAGCTCATGGGCCACGGTGGACTCCACCCCCATGAGGGCGGGTATGACAAACTGTAATGTCTGATCCATAAATCGCTCCGTAAAAATTTTTTGAAAAACCCCTTGACTTTACATTTGGTGGAAGGTGTAGTATGATGTCGCAGGGAGGGGAAGTGCTTTACAAAACCTAGTATAATGTAAAATGGAAGCGCTGGCAACAATAATATAGCCCCCGGCGCGAAAAACTTCTTTTCCTTGACGGCAATCTGTGATACAATTTATTGGAAGCAAGACACGAAAGGAGTGTAGCATATGCCATTTTCATTAGACACAGGTTCCATGATGCAGATTATATGGCTGGTGCTGCTGGTCGTCTTTGCCGCCAGCGAGGCCGCCACCGTGGGGCTCACCTCCATCTGGTTCGCCGCCGGGGCGCTGGTGGCCCTGGTTGCCGCGCTGCTGGGCGGGCCCATGTGGGTGCAGATCACCCTGTTCCTGGCGGTGAGCCTGCTTTGCCTGGCCGCCGTGCGTCCCCTGGCCAAAAAGCACCTGAACAGCAAGGTGGAGCACACCAACGCCGACCGGGTGATCGGGGCCCAGGCCCAGGTCACCGAGGACATCGACAACATCCACGGCAAGGGCGCGGTGGTCATCCGGGGTATGACCTGGTCCGCCCGCAGCCAGGACGGCGGGCCCATCGCCGCCGGGACCATGGTGCGGGTGCTGCGCATCGAGGGGGTCAAGGTGTTCGTGGAGCCCACCGCCGCCCCGGTGCCCGCCGGGGAACCCAAAACCTGGTAGGGGCGCGGGTATGAAAAAAGCGCTGCTGGCCGCCGCCGTCACACTGGCCGTTGGGTATCTGGCGCTGTCTCTGCTCTGGAATATGACGGGCGGCGGATATCTGGGCCTGCTGGTAGCCATCGCCGTCATGGGCGGCTTTATCATCTACTTTAACGAGACAAAAAAATAATCCATATTTTCAAGGAGGTAGTCAAATGAAAACTCTCGCACTGGCCGGGGCCATCGACATCGGCAGCATCGTGGGGCCCGTCATCGTCCTGCTCATCGTCGTCATCGTCCTGGGCATACTCGCCTCGAACATCAAGGTGGTCCAGCAGTCCAAGGCCGTGGTGGTGGAGCGGCTGGGCGCCTTCCGCGCCGTGTGGGGCGTGGGCCTGCACCTGAAGGTCCCCTTCATCGAGCGGGTGGCCAAGACCGTGTCCCTGAAGGAGCAGGTGGTGGATTTCGCCCCCCAGCCCGTCATCACCAAGGACAACGTGACCATGCAGATCGACACCGTGCTCTACTTCCAGATCACCGACCCCAAGCTGTATACCTATGGCGTGGAGCACCCCATGAGCGCCATTGAGAACCTCACCGCCACCACCCTGCGCAACATCATCGGCGATCTGGAGCTGGACCAGTCCCTCACCAGCCGCGACCACATCAACACCCAGATGCGCGCCATCCTGGACGAGGCCACCGACCCCTGGGGCATCAAGGTCAACCGGGTGGAGCTGAAGAACATCATGCCGCCCCGGGACATCCAGGAGTCCATGGAGAAGCAGATGCGGGCCGAGCGCGAGCGCCGCGAGGCCATCCTCCAGGCCGAGGGCCAGAAGCAGTCCCAGATCCTGGTGGCCGAGGGCGAGAAGCAGTCCGCTATCCTCCGGGCCGACGCCGCCAAGCAGGCCAAGATCATGGAGGCCGAGGCGGAAAAGACCGCCAGGATCCTGGCCGCCGAAGCCGAAAGCGAGGCCATTTTGAAGGTGCAGCAGGCCACCGCCGACGCCATCAGGCTCATCAACGACGCCGCCCCCGGCGAGGGCGTGCTGAAGATCAAGGCGCTGGAGGCGTTCCAGAAGGCCGCCGACGGCCGGGCCACCAAGATCATCATCCCCAGCGAGCTCCAGGGCCTGGCAGGGCTGTGCGCCAGCGCCAAGAGCGTGTTTGACACCGTGGAGCCCAACCAGCCCAAGGGGGGCAAGTAAACGGCTATGGGGTGCCCGTACTGCTATGGCGAGCTGGAGGCGGGAACGCATATCTCAAGCCGTGGCTCCTATTGGCTTCCCAAGGGGATGCGCTGGGGGGCTGACAACCACAGAGCGGAAAATCCACGAGGCGGGCGGCTTTCGTGTGGGGCGTCCCAAGACTTGGTGTGAGGCCGAGGCCTGGTACTGCCGGACCTGCGACCGTCTGACCATCTTTGACGCAAAAGAGGGGACAAAATGCACGAGTACAAATATGTTACCGTGGAGCGGGAGGGCTGGATCTTCGCCGGGTTCCAGGGCTACCGGGAGGTCATTGACCGGCAGGCCGCCGATGGCTGGCGGTTCGTGAGCTGGATGCCCCTGGATGTCACCAGCGGCGCCATGACCAAAATAGACCTGATTTTCGAACGGGAAGTATAACGAAAAGGAGCGGTCCTAGAAGGGCCGCTCCTTTTTTGCGTTATTTTACAGGGTGCTACCGAAATCGGAGACGATGGCCTGGCCGGTGATGGCCCGGGACTCGTCGCTGGCAAAGAACAGGATGATGTTGGCCACATCGTCGGGCATACATACCCCCACCCGCATGTCGGAGTGCTTGGCCATCTGACCGAACATGTCCGGGTCCTGATTGTCGGGGCGCATGTTGGCCACCATGGGGGTGGCGATGGAGCCGGGGCACACCGCGTTGCAGCGGATGCCCGTGCCCGCAAAGCGCAGGGCGGTATGCCGGGTGACGCCCACAATGGCCGCTTTGGAGGACACGTAGGCCGCGCCGCCGCAGCCCATGACCCCGGCCACAGAGGCCACGTTGACGATGGAGCCGTAGTTGGCCTTCTTCATCTCGGCCAGGGCCTCCCGCATACAGTACATGGTGCCCTTGGTGTTGATGCCCAGGATGCGGTCCATGTCCTCGTCGGTCACCCGGTCGATGGGCTTCAGCCCCTCCTCCAGCACGCCGGCGTTGTTCACCAGCACGTCCACCTTTCCATAGGCCTCCACCGTTTTGGCTACCAGGTTTTTGGCGTCCTCCGGCTTGGAGATGTCGGTGACCACGGGGAGCACCTCGCCGCCCGCCTCGCGGATCTTGGCGGCTACCTCCTCCAGCTGGGCCTGGCGGCGGGCGCTGATGACCACCTTGGCGCCCTCCTTGGCGAAGAGCACCGCGGTGGCGGCCCCTACGCCGGAATTGCCCCCGGTGACAATGACGACCTTACCCTCTAAACGTCCCATTTTACATCGTCCCTTTCTGTTGAATATGGCTGAGAGGCGCGCCCCCGTTTGGAAGCGCGCCTGAGCTCACTTTTTAACGTTCAGCACACCGTCCCCCGGCTGGACAGGGCCGGTTTTCACCTGCTCCACCCCGGCGAAGTCATCGGAATTGGTGACGGCGGTGATGATGGTGGTGGGGTGGCCCGCCGCCTTGACCACTTCCAGATCCATGGTGAGCAGGGGGTCGCCGGTCTTGACCTCCTGGCCCTCCTTCACCAGCATGGTGAAGCCCTGGCCCTTCATGTCCACGGTGTCCACGCCGCAGTGGACCAGCAGCTCCATCCCCTGGCTCTCAATGCCCACGGCGTGGAGGGTGTCGGGCACCTGGCTGACCACGCCGTCCACCGGGGAGAACACCTTGCCGTCCTCCGGCTCGATGCCGCAGCAAAAGCCCACGAAGCCCTGGCTGAACGCCGGGTCGGGGATATCCGCCATGGGGATGGCGTTCCCCTTGGCCACCGCGCCCACGGACAGGGCCTTGGCAGCGGGGGCGTCCTCCTCGCCCAGCAGGCCCTTTTTCAGTTTATCCAAAAATCCCACAATGATCCTTCCTTTCCAAAAAGGGCCGTGGGCGGGCCAAAAGCCCGCCCACGGCAGAGTTTATATGTGCGGGAGGGACCAGCTCCCATCTTTTGGAACGCCGGGTTTACAGCATCTTCTTCAGCTCGTCGTACACGAACTGGACCTTCGGGCCGATGATGACCTGGCAGGCGTTCTTGCTGGGACGGATCACGCCGGCCGCGCCCGCGGCCTTGATGGCCTTCTCGTTGATGGCGGTGTAATCCTTGATCTCAAAGCGCAGACGGGTGGTGCAGTAGTCCACGTTGGAGACGTTCTCCTTGCCGCCGATGGCCTTGAGCACGCCGGAGGCAATGGCGGTGAAGTCGTTGTTGGACAGCACGATCTTGGCCTCCTCGGCCTCGGCGTCCTCATCCTCGTTACCCGGGGTCTTCAGGTTGAACTTCTTGATGGCGAAGTAGAACACCAGGTAGAACACCGCGAAAGCCGCGATGCCGATGGGGATGACCAGCAGGGTGTTCTGGGCCGCGGGCAGGGAGGCGGAGAACACCAGGTCGGTGGCGCCGGCGGAGAAGCAGAAGCCCGCCCGGAAGCCCAGGGCCACGGTAATCATGGCGAAGATGGCGTACAGCAGGGCGTAGACCACGTACAGCGGGAAAGCCAGGAACATGAAGGAGAACTCGAAGGGCTCGGTGACGCCGCACAGGAACGCGCAGACGGCGGCGGACAGCACGATGCCGATGGCAACCTTCTTATTCTTGGCGGCGCGGACCATGGCCACGGCGGCGCCCGCGATGCCGAACATCATGCAGGGGAAGAAGCCGGCCATATACATGCCGACGCTCCAGTTGATGGTGGTGCCGTCCACCACGTCGCCCATCACGCGGCCGGCCCAGAAGTGGGTCAGGTCGCCGATGCCCACGGTGTCAAACCAGAACACGTTGTTCAACGCGTGGTGCAGGCCGGTGGGGATGAGCAAACGGTTCAGGAAGGTGTAGATGCCCACGCCGACGACATCCAGCCCGATGATGGCCTGGCCCACGGCATACAGCGCGCCGAAGATGATGGGCCACACGAACAGCAGGATGACGGAGGCGCCGATGGACACCACGCCGGTGACGATGGCCACGCAGCGCTTGCCGCTGAAGAAGGCCAGCCAGTCAGGCAGCTGGGTGTTCTTGAACTTGTTGTAGCAGGTGGCGCCAATCAGGCCCGCGACGATGGCGGGGAACACGTTCTCGAACTTCTGGAAGGCCAGCAGACGGACGGGATCGTCGTTGATGGCGGGCATAATGGTGGTGACCACGCCGGGGGCCAGCAGGGACTTCATCATCAGGAAGCTGACCAGGCCGGCCAGGGCGGAGGTGCCGTCCTTATCGTCGGCCATGCCCACGGCCACGCCGATGACGAACAGCCAGTGCATGTTGTCGATGAGCGCGCCGCCGGCCTTGACCAGCAGGAAGCCCACGGTAAAGGCCGCGCCGGTGGTGGGCGCGCCGGGCACGCCCATAACGCCGGGAGCCAGGGCGTACCCCAGGCCCATCAGGATACCGCAGATGGGAAGGGCCGCTACGGGCAGCATCAGGGATTTGCCCAGTTTCTGTAAAAACTTATACATAACTCAATTCCTCCCTCTTAGAAAATTGGGTTTTTAAAGAACATTCGATCCCCGCTGGTCCGGGGATCGCGCCCTTATTAACAGTATGTTAACACATTTGGTGGGGAATGAAAAGAGTTTTCAGAAAAGAGCAAAAAAGATTTCGATTTTTACCAATCTTTCCTATGGAAATTTGTGCATAACCGCCAAAGCACGCCGGGGATTACCGAAAGCAGGGCTCTACCGCCGCCCAGATACGCGCCGCCACCTCAGCCTCGGTCCCTGCGCCGTCCACCACGGCCACATTCTCCACGCCGGACAGCCGCCGGAAGGCCCGGAAATACAGCTCCCTGGTTTTGCGCAGCCGGTCCGCGCCATCGAAGATCTCCTCCACAAAGCGGTTTTTGTGGATGCGCTCCAGGGCAGTCTCCACCGGCACGTCCAGAAATACGGTGAGGGTGGGCCGCAGCAGCTGGGCACTGAGGGCGTTGGCCTGGATCACCCAGTCCATGTCCACATCCACGCTGTGGTAGGCGTAGGAGGAGAAGTAATAGCGGTCGGACACCACGGTAATTCCGCTGTCGATGGCGGCGCACAGGCCGTCTACCTCGTTGACCAGGTGGTCGACGCGGTCTGCGGCGTACAGCGCCGCAATGACCCGGTTGTCGGCGGTGACCCGGCCGGTGAAAATCTGCCGGATCAGCGACCCCACCGGGCCGCCGGTGGGCTCCCGGGTCTCCCGGCAGGGGACGCCCAGCCCCTCCAGCCGCTTTACCAGCGGCCCGATCTGGCTGCTCTTGCCCGAGCCGTCAATGCCCTCCAGGGCGATGAATTTTCCCTTTTCCACGGCGCTGCGCCTCGTTTCCTTTCATTTTTTAAAACCGGGGTGTCCCTCCCCGTTTCAGCGCTCCACCATGTGCACGTTTACATGGGGATAGGTCATCTCGACGCCCGCTTCGTCAAAGGCGGGCTTGAAGCCGTCCAGCAGGTCGTAATACACCGTCCAGTAGTCGGCGTTGGCGCACCACACCCGCATGACATAGCGGATGGCGCTGTCGCCGTACTCCTCCACGTGGACGGCGGGCTCCGGGTCGGCCAGCACCAGGGGGTGTTCCCCCGCCAGCTTGGACAGAAGGGCGGTCACCTGCCCGGTGGGCGCGTCGTAGGAGGCGGACACCTTCAGCTCCACCCGGCGGGTGGGCTGGGCGGAGAAGTTGGTGATGTTGGCGGTGACGATGGCGCTGTTGGGCAGCTGGACCAGCTTGTTGTCCGGGGTAGTGACCTTGGTATAGAACATGCCGATCTCCTCCACGGTGCCCGAGCACACCCCCACGTCCACAAAGTCCCCCACCGCGAAGGGGTGGGAGGCCAGCAGCTGCATCCCACCCGCCACGTTGGACAGGAAGTTTTGCAGCGCCAGGGAGAAGGCCAGCCCCACCACCGACAGCACCGCCACCAGGGAGGTGACCTCAATGCCCAGGCAGCCCAGCACGATGATGGCGGCCACCGCCCACAGCGCGCCCTTTACCAGATTGCGCAGCAGGGTCTGGAGGGACGCGTCCAGCTTGGAGCGGCCCAGGGCCCGGTTGACCACCTTGGTCAGCACCTTGATGAGGATCAGGCTGATTACAACGGACAAAACCGCGCCAAAAATATTACTGGCTGTTATGTTTTCGATGCTGCTCCACAGGCTTTCCGCCGCCTCTCCATCCGGCGCAAGGGCCGTCAGCGCTAAGGGCATAGAGCCCGCCTCCTTTCTCCCGGTCAGGATTCCATTTTAACACAGTTCACCCTGGGGCGCAAGGCTCACCCGTCCACCGCCACCCCTACCAGGACGTTCCCCTCCACGCCGGTGATTTTCACGTCCAGCAGCCGGTTGTGAAGGTTTTCCCCTTGTGCCCGCACCAGGGCATAGCTGGGGGCGTGGCCCTGCCACAGCCCGCCCTTTTCCTCCTCAAAGAGCACCGGGAGGACGCGGCCTGTCTGGCCCTCCAGCCAGCGCCGCTCCAGCGCCTCCCCCAGGGCAATGGCACGGCGGGCCCGCCCCTCCCTCTCCTCCCTGGGCACCTGGCCGGGCATGTCCGCCGCCGGGGTGCCGGGGCGCCGGGAGTAGGGAAATACGTGCATGGCGGTGAACGAGCACCGCTCCACGAAGGCCAGCGTCTGGGCAAACTCCTCCTCCGTCTCGCCGGGGAAGCCGGTGATGAGGTCGGTGGTGATCCCAGGGTCGCGGAAGTATTCTCTCAGTAATTGAACGCTCTCATAATACCGTTTGGTATCATATTTACGGTTCATCCGGGCCAGGGTGCCGTCGCACCCCGACTGGAGGGACAGGTGGAAATGGGGGCACAGGTTGGGCAGGGCGGCGGCCCGGCGGCAGAAGTCCTCCGTAACGGTGCGCGGCTCCAGGGAGCCCAGCCGCACCCGTAGCCCCGGCGCGGCGGCGCACACCGCCTCCACAAGCTCGGCAAGCCCCTCCCCCGTGTTCAGGTCCCGGCCCCAGGAGGAAATCTCAATGCCGGTGAGCACCACCTCCCGGTAGCCCTCCGCCGCCAGCCGCCGGGCCTCCCCCGCCGCCTCCGCCAGGGGCAGGGAGCGCACCGGCCCCCGGGCGTAGGGGATGACGCAGTAGGCGCAGAAATTGACGCAGCCGTCCTCCACCTTGAGCATGGCGCGGGTGCGGCCCGCCCCACCCCCGGCGGGGAGGCGCTCGAAGTCCCGGCGGGACAGGGCGCTGTCAACGCTTACCACTTGCTCCCCTCTTGCCTTCAGCAGCCCCTCCAGCCTGTCCAGGAAGGCCATCCGGCCCGCCGAGCCGGACACCAGGTCCGCCCCCAGGGCGGCCACGGCCTCCGGGCCGGTCTGGGCGTAGCAGCCACACACCGCCACCACCCCGTCCGGGGCCCGCTTCCGGGCCCGGCGGATGATGTTGCGGCACTTCTTGTCGCTGACGGCGGTGACGGTGCAGGTGTTGACAATATAGGCGTCCGCCGGGCCGTCAAAGTCCACCAGCCTGTGGCCCCTGCCCAGCAGCTCCCGCTCCATGGCCTGGGTCTCCACCTGGTTCACCTTGCAGCCCAGGGTGTAGATGGCGATGTCCACGGCATTTCCCCCCTAACCAATTGTTTCCCGCCATTATAACACAAGCCCGGGGGAGATGGCAACCGCCATCCGGCCCCGCGCTTGCCACGATGAGGGTATGTATGATATAAATAAAGGAGGAACCGTACGGCGGGGGCGGAAAGAAAGACTTGCCCCGTGTCAAGCGATACTGTCGTTGACGGGAAAGACTGGAAACTGCTACTATAAACGAAAGAAGGGGCGTTATGGAGTTGAACGAGAAATTGACCCGGTTCCGCAGGGAGCGGGAGCTGAGCCAAACCGAACTGGCCCAAAGTCTGGGCGTCACCCGGCAGGCGGTTTCCGGGTGGGAGCGGGGCACGGCCGCCCCGTCCGCAGAAAAACTCATCGCGCTGAGCCGCCTGTACGGCATACCCCTGGACGAGCTGGTGAACGGGGCTGAGCCCCCCGGGGAGGAGCTTGGGGCGGAAGCCGCGGAGCCGGAACCCGCCCCGCCGGAGGCGGGGGAGGCGCCCCGGCGGGCGGCGCTGTCCTGGCGGTCGGGGACCGCCGCGCTGGCGGGGTGTATTCTGTTCGCCGGGTTATCGCTTGGCATGGCGCTCGGCTTTGCCCTGTCGAAAGAGCCGGAGCCGCCAAAAGACGGCCCTACTATTATTGATCAGGATGATCTGGAATGCGAAGATATTGACTTGGATCGTGTAGTTTTTGACCCCGATGCGATAGAAATTATTGTGCCCTAAAAATGTTTAGGAGGAAAGGTACTTATGAAAATAAAGCGATTGATCTGTATGCTGCTCGTCTGCGCTACTATGATTTGCGGGTCTTTCACGCCCGCTGGGGCGGTTCAGGCCCCTGCCGGGGACATCATTTGGATGGAGGATATGGAGTGGGATTTGCTCGACCCATCGACTGTGATATACGATGGAACAGCGCCGCTGACTACTGGATCGGTCAACACCGATATCTATCCATTTTCCACGAAAGCCATAAGTCAAATCTCCCTGAAGAGCGGAGACGCGCTCACCTTCAACTGTTCCTACTCGCCATCGTCCGCAAGCATGGACTTCGGCGTTATAACTTCCACTGGCCGGTTCTACCATATCAATGTAAAGGAGGGCAGTATCAACCAGGCAATCAGAATCAGCCAAGACGGAAGCTATGCGGTGGCGATCAGGAACAATTCTTCACAAACTGTTCGTGTGGTTGGGTTTGTGGACTATTGACCGTATATGTCCCACACAAGACAAAGAAAGGAGTTTAGTCCTATGAAAGCAAAGCGGTTTTCCGCCCTGTTCCTGGCCCTGATCCTTGCGCTGTTTCTGACCGCCCCGGCTTTTGCCGTCATTGCCACCGTGGAGACTCCGCATGTAACCCTTCCTTCTGTCGGCGGCATCACGTATGAAACGTGGGCGTGCCTTTACCAGGATTCCGCCAACACCTTCCGCGGGTCTACCTGGGTGATGAACAAATCCTATGAGAACCTGCCGGATGGTTATATGGGCCTTACCTGTGATCTTTACAGCGACACTCGGATATACGCCAGCAGGCCTATGGGGCAAAATGTCGGCGGGATCTATTTTTATAGCAGGGCCACTTCCGACGCGCCTGTTGATCCCGGGACGGTATATGTCCGCGGGCAGGTAGCCCTGTATAACAGGTACACAGGCGTCAACGAGTTCTATTCCACACCGATTGCCAGCGCAGTGTGCACCGCTGGCGCGTATGCGGCCCAAAGCGTTCCCGTGGAAGATACCCTGGCCGAGCTGGCGCTCACCCTCACCGCTGACGGCGGCTACCCGGTCACCGCGTCCGGCAAGACCTATGGCTCCGCACTGCTGTCCGATCTGGCAGGCGAAATCCCGGAACTGATCGCCGCTGTGGGCATTGACGGCAGGGAGGGCTATGTCCTGGCCAATGAGCTTTATCCTGAAATGAACGGTCTGGCCGATGCCGAGGCGTATGCGGCATACTTGAAGACCACCGAGGATACATACCGCGCCATCCCCCTCTATGACCTGAACGAAACTGTGATCGGCAGCTTCCACGTCCAGATTCCCAGCGAAGACGAGGAAATCCCCCCCGAGATTCAAAAAACCATTGACGAGCTTGAGGCGGCCCGGGCACGCAGCGCACCCCTTCCGAACTATCCCCAGACCGAGCTTGTCCCCGCCGTGGGCACCCAGGGCGAGAATGGCTATATTCGCAGGAGCGACTATCCCTCTGCCCAGTGGGACATTCAAACGCTGGAGGACGCCGCCCGGTACGATGAGTTTCTGGACACCCTGCCGCCCTATATCCTGATCCCCCTGTACGATGAGAACGGAGAGGTGATCGGCCGCTTCCGCCTCCAGATTCCCGGCAAGGATGAGGAAATTTCCGCCGAAATTCAGGAAACGATCCATGAGCTCGAGGCGAGGAAGCGCGAGGCCGGCAGTTCGGAACCCCCGGACTTTCTTTATATGGAGGTCGTCCCTGCCAGGGGCACCCAGGGCGAGGACGGCTATATTCGCAGGAGCGATTTCCCCGGCGCACATATGCCGCAGCGCACAAGGGAGGAGGTACGTCTGTACAATGAATTCCTGAGAACACTGCCGGCCTATGTCCTGATCCCCCTGTACGATGAAAACGGGGTGGTGATCGGCCGCTTCCGCGTGGACGTCAACAACGACTCCCTGTCTGAAGAGGAAATCCAGCGGCAGGTGGGCAGACCTGCCGCTTTCAATTGAACGTGTAAAAGCCGTCCCCCAGGGGGCGGTTTTTTGCGCCCTTGCCTGGTTCCGGGGCGTATGGTACAATGAAGCTGTCCCGGAGGGAAAAACGTCCGAACCGCGCAAAAGAAACCGCCGGTTGCCCGTTTGCAACCCGGAAGCGGTTTACCTGGGAAGGGAGTGTCGCTACAATGAGGCTGGAGGAAAAGCTCGCCGCCCTGCGCCGGGAGCACAAGATGACCCAGGCGGAGCTGGCGGAGGCGCTGGATGTGTCCCGGCAGGCCGTCTCCAAATGGGAGCGGGGGGTCGCCGTCCCGTCCATGGAAAACCTGGTCTGCATGGGCAGGCTGTTCGGCGTGCCGGTGGAGCAGCTGGTGGACGACAATTTGGCGCTGAAGAAAAAGCCTGTGGAGCTGGAAGCGGCGGCGGAGCCCCAGCCGGAGCGGCGGGGGGGCAGGGTTGCGCTGACCGTCGTGCTGGCCGCCTGCCTGCTGCTGTCGGCCATCGCGTCGGTCATCACCATCGTCTCCGCAATCGTAAAGGAGCCGGAGGAACCGCAGGACGGGATCACCTGGCTGGATGATATGGAGACGGAAGATATCGTCCTGCCGGAAGTACAGGATTGGACGGACGGGATAACAGGCGTAAAGCCTTAGAAAAGCCCGCATTCAGGAAAGGAACGCGCCCATGAAAATGAAGCGGTTAGGATTCGCGTGTATGCTGGCGGCCTGTACCCTGGCGCTGGCCGCGGCCATCCCCCTTTTCCAAGGGGCAGCCCCCGGCAAGGCCGTCATAGAGCTGGAGGAACTGGAGTGGGACTGGGTGGCCCCGCCGGCAGCGCAGCACCGCGAAACAGGTCCTATGCCCCAGGCGGTTGATAAAATAGATCAATCCGTTTCCAAAAGTTCCATCGGCTATGTCACCCATCTGATTGACTTTGAGGCCAAGGCCGTCGTCACCTGTAACTGCGCCTATTCGCCGTCATCCGCCAGCATGGACTTTGGTCTCATTGATTCCAGCGGAAAATTTTATTACATCCATGTGAAGGGGGGCAGCGTCAATCAGGCAATCGGGATCAGCCAGGCCGGAAGCTATGCCATGGCGATTCGCAACAACGCTTCTCAAACCGTGCGGGTGGTCGGGTTCTTGGAGTTCTAAACAGTATGTGTTCTACACAACAAAAAGGAGGTTCCCCTGATGTTCGGTAAACTCAGCTCAAAGACCTGCGCGGCCCTTCTGCTGGCCGCGGGGCTCATCATCTCCCTGGCCCTCGCATACCGCCTGGGCTCGAAGTGGAGCTGGGAGGAGGTCCTGGTGCCGGTGGAGCGCATTGTGGACGCCCGGCCCACACAACCCATGCGGCAGCAGAACATGACAAAGCTGGCCGGGTTTGGCACGGCGGTTTTCTGCCTGGGGGCGGTCGTCTCCTACCTGGCCGCGGAGCTGTACTATTCCGTTTTGGAGTTTTTCAAAGCGGCGGCAAAGGGGATGAATCCCAAGGAGGCGCCGGAGCAGGAATAGCTATCTGAAAAAGCGGCCCGCCCTGCCCGGCAGGGAGGGCCTTTTTTTGCGCCCTGGTCTGTACATTTCCCCGCCGCCGTGGTAAAATACCGCTCAGACATAGAAAGGTGGCCCTTATATGAACCACAGCTTTTTCGCCTACATCTTCCGGATGCGCTACATCGCCCGCTGGGCGCTGATGCGCAACACCCGCGTTGAGAACGTGGAGGAGCACTCCTACGAGGTGGCGGTGCTGGCCCACGCCCTGGCGGTGGTGGGCCGGGATGTGTTCCACAAGGAGCTGGATCCGGACCGAATCGCCGCCGCCGCCCTGTTCCACGACGCGCCGGAGATCATCACCGGCGACATGCCCACCCCCATCAAATATAACAACCCCTCGCTGAAAAACGCCTACCGGCAGGTGGAGGCGGCCGCCCAGGACAAGCTGCTGTCCATGCTCCCCCCCGAGCTGGTCCCCGCCTACGAGCCCCTGGTCCGGGAGAGCGACAAAACCGTCAGGCGCTATGTGAAGGCGGCGGACAAGCTGGCCGCCTGGCTCAAGTGCCAGGAGGAGCTGAAGGCGGGCAACACCGAGTTTGGCCGGGCCGCCGGCGAGACCATGGCCTCCCTGCGCTCCATGAACATGGAGGAGGCGGACTGGTTCATGGAGCGGATGGGCGAGACCTTCCGCCTCACCCTGGACGATTTGGGGTAGGGCCGTGGGGCTGGCGCTGATTCCAAACTGCCCCGAACGGGCCGCCGCCCTCATGCGGGAGGTGGCCGCCTGGGGCCGGGGCCGGGGGCTGCGGGTGTGGCCGGACGAATGGCTCACCCCGGAGGAACTGCTCACGGACGAGGCCGGGCCGGAAAACTTCTACGTGGGCGCCGTAGATGGGGAGGACGCCTGCGCCTTCATCCTCCAGTGGAGCGACCGGGAGTGGTGGCCGGATGCGCCGCCCTTCCAGGCGGGCTACCTCCATAAGCTGTGCGTCCGGCGCAAATTCGCCCACCGGGGCATGACCGCCCAGGTGGTGGAGGCCGTCAAAGAGGAGTGCGTCCGCCGGGGGGCGGCCCGCCTGCGGCTGGACACCGGGGCGGAGGAGGCCGTGGTGCGGGACATCTACCTGGCCGCCGGGTTTGAGGTGGTCAAAACCATTGCGCAAAACGGCAGGCCCGTGATGCTGCTGTACGAATTGAATTTTTAACAGGAGGGTATCCCCATGAGAGCCATTGTCACCGTCATCGGCAGGGACCAGGTGGGCATCATCGCCGCCGTGTGCGCCCTGCTCAGCGAGAAAAACGTCAACGTGCTGGACATCAGCCAGACCGTCCTCCAGGAGTATTTCACCATGATTATGCTGGTGGACGCCTCCCAGGCCACGGTGCCCTTCGCCCGCCTGCGGGAGGATCTGGCCGGGGCAGGCAAGGAGCGGGGCCTGGATATCCGCGTCCAGCGGGAGGATATCTTTGACGCCATGCATCGCATTTGAGCGTCCGAGCCGTCGTGAGCAGCGCGGATGGAACGGAGCGAGGGCGAGCGATGGGGCCGCAAGGCCCCAGAGACCAGCCCGAGTCGGAGCGAAGCCGCGCGTCGCGAACAGGCGAGGCGTGATTACGTTTTTTGAGGAGCCATGACCATGATTAACACCAACGACATCTTACAGACCATCCGGATGATCGACCACCAGCACCTGGATGTGCGCACCATCACCATGGGCGTGAGCCTGCTGGACTGCTGCGACCCGGACCCCCACGCCGCCTGCCGGAAGATCTACGACAAGATCACCACCTCGGCGGAAAAGCTGGTAAAAACCGGCGAGGACATTGAGGCGGAGTTCGGCATACCCATCGTCAACAAGCGCATATCCGTCACCCCCATGGCCCTGGTGGCCGGGGCGTCCCGCACCGGCGACTACGTGCCCTTCGCCGCCGCCATGGACAAGGCGGCCAAGGCGGTGGGGGTGAACTTCATCGGTGGCTTCTCCGCCCTGGTGCACAAGGGCATGACCGAGGGGGACAAAAAGCTCATCGCCGCCATACCCGAGGCGCTGGCCGTCACCGACGTGGTGTGCTCGTCCGTCAACGTAGGCTCCACCAAGGCGGGCATCAACATGGACGCGGTGGCCCTCATGGGGAAGACCATCAAGGCCTGCGCCCAGCGCACCGCCGACCGGGGCGGCTTCGGCTGCGCCAAGCTGGTGGTGTTCTGCAACGCGGTGGAGGACAACCCCTTCATGGCCGGGGCGTTCCACGGCGTGGGCGAGGCGGAGCGGGTCATCAACGTGGGGGTGTCCGGCCCCGGCGTGGTCCACCACGCCCTCCAGAGCGTGAAGGGCCAGCCCTTCGACGTGGTGGCGGAGCTCATCAAAAAGACCGCCTTCCAGGTGACCCGCATGGGCCAGCTGGTGGCCCGGGAGGCCAGTGCCCGGCTGGGCGTGCCCTTCGGCATCGTGGATCTGTCCCTGGCCCCCACCCCAGCCGTCGGGGACAGCGTGGCCCGCATCCTGGAGGAGATGGGCCTGGAGGTGTGCGGCACACACGGCACCACCGCCGCCCTGGCCCTGCTCAACGACGCGGTGAAGAAGGGCGGCGTGATGGCGTCCTCCTCGGTGGGCGGGCTGTCCGGGGCCTTTATCCCGGTGAGCGAGGACGAGGGCATGATCGCCGCCGCCCAGTCCGGGGCCCTCACCCTGGACAAGCTGGAGGCCATGACCTGCGTGTGCTCGGTGGGGCTGGACATGATCGCCGTGCCCGGCGACACCACCGCCGCCACCCTGGCCGCCATCATCGCCGACGAGGCCGCCATCGGCATGGTGAACCAAAAGACCACCGCCGTGCGCCTCATCCCCGCGCCGGGCAAGCAGGTGGGCGACGTGGTGGAGTTCGGCGGCCTGCTGGGCTCCGCGCCGGTGATGCCCTGCCACACCGGCAGCGCCGAGGCGTTCGCCGCCCGCGGCGGACGGATTCCCGCGCCGCTGCAAAGCCTGAAAAACTGAAAGGGATGGAGCATCAATGGAGAAAGCCATACAGGGCCCTGTTATGGGGAAGGAATACCGCTTTTTGGAGGACGGCTTTTTGTGCAAAAACTGGGACGGCCCCATTGCGTATCAGAGTGTGACCAGTGTGACCAGCGCGGAGGGGGACGGCAGTTTTGAGATCAGCTTTGTCACCCCCAAGGGAAAACAGCGCAGTGTGGAGGTCATTTTGGACAGCTTCGCCCAGAAGGGGGCGGTCCAGGCGCTGCTGCTGCAAGGGGTGCCCGGGGCCCGCGTCCGAACCCGGACCCAGACGGCCTGGGAGGCCTGCGGGACCTGGGTGACGACGGGGCTGAGCCTGGCCGCGTTGGTTTTGGTTATCATCGCGATTAACACGTGGGGCCAGGGGACCACTGTCCACGTGCCTGTTTGGGTTTTGCCCATTGTGATGATAGGTTCGTTTTTGAGTACCCCGGTGCTGCTGGCCATTGCCGCCGTGATCCTGGGGGCCTTTGGGGTGGGGGCTGTGCGCTCGCTGGTGAAGCGAAAGACTGTGTGGGTTCTGGAAGGAAACGCATAAATAGGAAGGGCCGAAGGCGTATGCCTTCGGCCCTTTGCGTTGATTTTACGTGGATTCTCTGGGGTTCGGATCGGCCCAGAGGGTGGAGAAGTAGTCGTAGTACGGCATGAGGAAGGAGAAGCCCTCCACCAATCTGCCGGCCAGCTCCGGGGAGTAGACGGCCTCGCTGAGAGGCTCCTCGTGGCCGATGGACAGGGACTTTTTATTGTACCACTCGGCCAGCCTGGGCTCGGCGCAGGGCTTGGGCCGGGCGTAGGACGGCCCCTGGAGGACGAACTCGTCCTGCCTGGCCAGCCGGTTGTGGAGCTTGAGCAGGGGGGTGGGGTCGGCGTCGATGCGGGCGCGGTGCTTCTCCATGGTCAGCGCGGGCGCGTCCCAGAAGCCCATGCCGCAGCTCCAGCTCTCCGGGGCCAGCTCGAACCAGAATACCGGGTGGCCGCCGGACTCGTTGCCAAAGCGGAACAGGGACAGCCACAGGTGGTCCTTGTACGGCCCCCGGCCGAACAGCCGCCGGGCGTCCCGGTAGATGCGGGACACCTTCAGGTTCAGCCCGCATTTGGGGAAGCGGTCCAGCAGCTCCCGTTGCACCTGGCCGCCCAGCTCCCTCATGGGGGCGAGGAAATAGGTCTGATAGTCGGACTTGTGGGCCTCAAACCAGCTCTTTTCGTTGTTGAAGCGGATGCCCCACATGAAGTCCACCGTTTCCTGAGAAAAGCCTTCAAACATGGCGCTCACTCCCACTGGCCCGTGAAGGGGTTCCAGGTGCCCTGGCTGGCCTCCGGCGTGGGGTCGGGGCTGGGCGTCTCCTCAGGCTGGCTGGGGATGGGCTCCTGGCTGGGGGGAAGCTCGGGGGTGGGCTCCACCACGGGAGGCTGCTCGGGGGTGGGCTCCTGGCTGGGGGGGAGCTCCGGCGTGGGCTCCGCCGTGGGCGGGACCCAGGGGTCGCCTGGGGTGGGCTCCACCACGGGGGGATCTGTGACCACCGGCTCCAGCCCCAGCGAGGCGGCGTCGGCAGGGTTATACAAAATCAGCTTGTCCCGCTTGGCGTACTTGCTGTGGTTTTCAAAGGTGCGGGAGATGAGCTGTCCGTCCCCGTCGTATACGCAGCGGTACACGTCCACCTCGTAGCCGGTATAGGGGGTGACATCCACCTTGGTGGTGCCCACGGGGATGGTCTCGTCCGGCTGGTACACGGTGGTCCAGGGGGTGGAGGACAGGGCGTACCGCTCGGTTTTCACGGTGATGTTGTCGGGATTGCTGCCGTAGAACTGCACAGTCAGCTTGCCGGACGCGCCGCCCTCGGTATAGGCCACGATTTTGATGGGAAATCCGGTGTTGTTGCGGAATTTGAAGTCCAGAGAGGGGTAGTAGATGGTGGCGTCCAGCCCGTTGGGGATATAGCCGGTGGAAAAGGCGTGGCAGGCCCGGCGGACAATCTCCAGGTTGGCGTACACCGCGCAGTAGTAGAGGGAGGAGGACACCTGGCACACGCCGCCGCCGTCCATGGGCACGGTCTGGCCGTCCTGATAGCCGGTGCTGGTTTTGTAGCCGTTGCGGGCGCTGGGGTCGCCGATGGTGTCGATATAGGAGAAGACCTCGCCGGGCTGGATCACCTTGCCGTTGCAGAATTCGGCGGCCCGGTTCACGTTGAAGGAACGGTTGGCCACCCCGTCCATCCAGGTGGTCACCTCGGAGAGCAGGTCCTTATAGTAGAGCTTCTCGTCGCCGGTGGTGCCCGGCGGGGTAAATTCCAGGGGGATGGTGCAGGGCTGGCCGGGGACGGCCCCGTCCAGAATGGCCTGAGCCTCCTCCGGGTTGACGGACAGGCCGATCACCGCCGGGGCCAGCTTGCCGTTCTCGTCCAGGCCGGGGGCCTTGGGCTCCACGTAGACAAGCTCGTTGAGGCTTTCGCCGGTGAGCTCCGCCCCGGGCAGGGGCTGGGCCTGGGCGGTGAGCTGGGTCTCGCCGTCGGCTAAGGCGGCCAGCACCTGGGCGAACAGGGCTTCCACGTCCAGCTCCTGGCCGTCAAAGCCGGGCGTGACCTCCACCGATTCCTCGCCTACCTCGTAGGTGAAGTCCACCGGCGCTACGTACAGTTCCCCGGCGATCTCCTGGAGGAGCTGGCGGGCCTTTGCCTCCCCCTCGGGGGTGAAGGAGGCGGCGGACAGGGACAGGTCGGTGGGCTCATACGCCAGACCCAGCCACAGCATCCCCAGCTTCCAGAAGGGCTGCGCCGCCTTGGCGGCCATGCCCCGCTCCACCGCCGCCTCGGGAGAGCAGGCCAGCAGCTCGCCGGGCAGCACCACGCTTTTGCCCTCGCCGTACTCAATGGTGAGGGAGCGCTGGTCCAGCCGTTGGTCGATCTCCTGAGAAACGACGGCCAGGGCCTCCTCCTGGGTGAGCTTGCCCAGGCCGGCCACGGGCGCGCCCTGGTCGTCCACCGCCGCAGCGCCGGGCAGCAGGCGGCCGTTCCCCTGCACCCAGGAGCACAGGCCAAAGTAGCCGCCCACTGCGGCCACGGCTAAGGCGGCGGCAATGATACCCGCAATCAGCGCTGCGGGAACTTTTTTGTTGGGAGCGGAACCTTCCATAATACAGCAGACCTCCTACAACGACAATCATAGATATTGTACCACCATATCCCGGTTTGGGCAAGGAAAAGTATTCACAAAAAAGTTACAATTTGGTATCAATTTTGTGAAAAGGTGTTGATATTGTCAAAATCTGACCAAAAAAGCCGCCTGCCGGGGAGCTGGCAGGCGGCTTTTGAGAATCAGGTTTTGTGGCTCTCCACAATGGCGCCGCTGCGGTAGGCCCGCAGCAGGTCCAGCAGGTCGTCCACCTGGGCCTGCATCCGGCGGCCGTTGTCCGTGTCCTCAATGGTGGCCCGGCTGTCCAGCCGCTCGAAAATCTGGGAGGTGGAGGCGATGTCCCAGTTTTTGCGGATGGCCTCCGCCCGGCCCACGAAGGGCTGGGGGGCCACCAGCCGGGAGCATCCGGAGTTGTAGATGAGGGTGTAGCCGGCGATGCCGGTGGTCTTCTGATAGGCCTTGCAGAAGCCGCCGTCAATCACCACCAGGCGGCCCCCGCCCTTCACGGGGCTCTCCCCCTTTTTGGACTTCACGGGGACGTGGCCGTTGATGATGTGGCAGTGGGGGCCGTCCAGGTCGAAGGCGTTGAGCACGCCCTCGCACACGGCGGGGTCGTTGTACAGCCGGTAATAGGCGTTTTTGGTCTCCACGTGGGTGGATTCGTCGGCGATGAAGCGCCGCTCGAAGGTGGTCATCCGGTCCCGGCCGAAGATGGGGCTGTTGCGCCCGCACCACAGCCACCACAAAAAGTCCATGCCGAACTGCCGCTCCGGGGAGCCGGGCTTGTTGTAGTAGGCTCGGCGGGCGGTGGCGTCGGCGTAGTCCAGGAAGGCCCGGCCCGACAGATTTTTGCAGCCGATGGAGAAGGACATCAGCGTGCCGTCCTCGTGCATGGGGATGCAGCCGTGGAACAGCAGGTTGCCGTTATACACCCGGTACAGGCTGCCCTTGGAGTAGAGGAAGCGGACGTGGCGCTGGAGCTTCTCGCTGTGGCGGAAGGAGCGGGTGAGGGTGTTGATGAGCGCGTCTTCCTCCGGGGTGAGGGCGCAGGGGTCCTTGGGGTCCACGGTGGGGAAGTCGGCGTCCAGCAGGGGGTAGACCTCCCCGCCGATGGACACGGTTTTGTTCTGGAAGTCCACCTGGTCCAGCAGCAGCCGGTCGTCCATGCCGAAGCAGGGATTACGGCGGATTTTCTGCCCCTCTAATTTGAACAGGATCATGGTGATGGCCTTGTGCATCCGGGCGCACAGCAGCTTGTCCCGGTCGGTGACGCTGTCCTCGTCCTCCTTGGCCAGCTTGATCTGGAAGCGGCTCACATCGCACTTGCGGTAGAACTCGTCGGCAAAGACGGACAGGGGGCGCAGGGAGATGCCGTACCCCGTCTCGATGACCTCCAGGTTGTTGTAGCGCAGGGAGTTGACCAGCACCGTGGCCACCAGGGTGCGGGAGCCGGAGGCGGCGCCCATCCACAGGATGTCGTGATTGCCCCACTGGATGTCCACGCTGTGGTGCTCCATGAGGCAGTCCATAATCACGTCCGCGCCGGGGCCCCGGTCGAAGATGTCCCCCACCAGGTGGAGGTGGTCCACCGCCAGGCGCTTGATGAGCTCGCACAGCTGGATCAGGAAATTGGACGCCCGGTCCAGGTCGATGATGGTGTTGATGATGTTTTCATAGTAATCCCGCTTGTCCGCCTCATTTTTCTCGTAGTGGGTGTGGATCAGCTCGTCGATGATATAGGCGTACTCCGGCGGCATGGCCTTGCGCACCTTGGACCGGGTGTACTTGGCGCTGACCAGGCAGCACAGGTCGATGAGCCGGTGGAAGGTGATGCGGTACCATTCCCGCATATCGTCGCACTCCCGCTCGATCTCCTCCAGCTTCTCCTCGGGGTAGTAGATGAGGGTGGCCAGCTGGTCCCGGTCGGCCCGGGGGACGGTGGAGCCCAGCAGCTCGTCAATCTTCTCCCGCACCACTCCGGAGGCGGAGCTGAGGATGTGCTGAAAGGCCTCGTACTCGCCGTGAACGTCGGAGATAAAGTGCTCGGTGGCCTTGGGCAGATTCTGAATGGCCCGCAGGTTGATGATCTCGGTGCTGGCGTCCTGCACGGTGGGGTACTGCCGGGCGAGCAGCTTCAGATATTCCAGCTTTTCCCGGGTAAATTCGGCGTCGCGCTTCATGGGGGTCACTCCTTTTTAAAGCAGGTAATTGTTGTCGCGGTTGGCGGGCTGAAGCGCCTTCAGCTTGTAGGTGGCGAAGCCCTCCTGCACCAAAGGCTCCTGTTTGCACAGCTCCTCGGCGGCCTCATAGCTCTCCGCCCGGAGGATATACATCCCGGCCACGCCGGGATAGCCCTTGAACACGCCGCACAGCTCCAGGTGCCCCGCGTCGTCCAGCGCCCTCAGATTGGCCACGTGGCGCTCCACGGCGGCCTTGGTGAGCCGGTTGTAGGTTTTGGTCTTCTCGATGAACATCACGTACAGCCAGTGGTCCATAGAAATCGCTCCTTTCAGCCTGTGGGGGTTCTATATTTCTCTGCGGCCCTCCAGGGCGCGCATGAGGGTGGCGTCGTCGGCAAACTCCAGGTGGCTGCCCACGGGGATGCCGTAGGCCAGCCGGGTGGTCTTGACCCCGAAGGGCTTGAGCAGGCGGGAGAGGTACATGGCGGTGGTCTCGCCCTCGGTGTCTGGGTTGGTGGCCATGATGACCTCATCCACCCCTCCGGCGGCCACCCGCTCCACCAGCTGCTGAATGCGCAGCTCGTCGGGCCCCACGTGGTTCATGGGGGAGATGACCCCGTGGAGCACGTGGTACACCCCCTGGTACTCCCGGGAGCGCTCCATGGCCACCACGTCCTTGGGGTCGGCCACCACGCACACCACGCTGTGGTCCCGCTTGGACGAGGCGCAGATGGCGCACCGGCCGTCCCCGTCGGTGAGGTTCTGACAGACGGGGCAGCAGCCGATGCTCTTTTTCGCGTCCAGCAGGGCGGCGGCGAAGTCCTGGGCGGTCTGCTCCGGCTGGTCCAGAATGTAGAAGGCCAGGCGCTGGGCGCTCTTGCGGCCCACGCCGGGGAGCTTGGCGAACTGCTCCACTAAGTTTTCCAGTGCGGCGGGAAAATAGTCCATGGGAAAACCTCCAAATCGTTATGCGTCCTTCTCAAAGGTAATCATCACGCGATAGGACAAGGCTCTGTCCCATTGGGTCACCGCTTTGACCGTCCACCCCTGGCGGGCCATCCGGTTCATCGCGGCTTCGGCCTCCTCCGGGGTTTGAGTCGTCAGCACCTGATATTCCTTCATAACATCACCTCGCCGTCCGCAGAAGCTCAATGGCCCTTGCTGGATCCTCCGCCCCGTACACCGCCGAGCCCGCCACCAGCACGTTGGCCCCGGCCTCAATGACCTTCTCCGCCGTGCCGGGGGCGATGCCGCCGTCCACCTCCAGCTCACAGGCGGGGTTGTAGCGGTCGATGAGGGAGCGCACCTCCCGGATGGTGTCCAGCTGCTGCTCCATAAACGCCTGCCCGCCGAAGCCGGGCTCCACCGTCATCACCAGCACCATGTCCAGCTGCTCCAGGTAGGGCAGGACGGCCTTGGCCGACGTGATGGGCCGCAGGGCCACCGCCTTTTTTACCCCGTTGGCCTCCATGGCCCGGAGGGCGGCGGCGATGCGGGTGGGGTGGTCGGCCTCCAGGTGGACGCTGAGCAGGTCCGCCCCCGCCTGGGCGAAGGCGTCGATGTAGCGCTCCGGCTTGTCGATCATCAGGTGCACGTCTAAAAACATCTGGGTGTGCCTGCGGATGGAGGCTACGACGGGGACGCCGATGGTGAGGTTGGGGACGAATAATCCGTCCATCACGTCCACGTGGAGCCAGTCCGCGGCGGACACCCGGCGGATATCCCGCTCCAAATTGCAAAAATCCGCTGAGAGAATGGAAGGGGCGATTTTAACCATGGTGTTTGACCTCTTTTTTCCGAAATCCGCCGCTGGGACAGGCGGGCGTTTCTGGGCGGGCGCGGCGCACCGGCCGCCCAGACGCATAAGATAGAGTACGCGGAGGTCGCCGACGGGGACGGCTGGGTGGTTCCCCCATGCCCCCGCTCGCGCCCGGACCGGACGCCGGACGGCGCGCCGCACCTGAATACCCCCC